>JAUIIQ010000116.1 GCA_030431585.1 Gammaproteobacteria bacterium
GATAGCCGAGCGCCGGGCGAAACTCGACGCAATCCGCGAACAAGGGAACGCCTTTCCCAATGATTTTCGGCGCAGCGCCGAAGCGGGTCACCTGCAGCGTGAGTATGGTGAATCTTCCAAGGAAGACCTGGAAGCTGCTGACCGCCACTTCAGCGTGGCCGGCCGCCTCATTCGCAATCGCGGTGCCTTCCTGCTGATACAGGACGGCTCCGGCCAGATTCAGCTGTATGTGAATCGCAAGGGACTGGACGAGGCAACGCTGGCACTAATCAAGTCCTGGGATCTTGGCGATATCGTTGCCGCCAGCGGCCCCCTGCACAAATCCGGTAAGGGTGACCTGTACATCAATATGGACTCGGCCCGCCTGCTGACCAAGGCCCTGCGGCCCTTGCCCGACAAGTACCACGGCCTGGCAGACCAGGAGCTGCGATACCGCCAGCGTTACGTCGACCTGATTGTGAATGAGCAATCCCGGCAGGTGTTCCGTACGCGTTCCAGAATCATCGCATTTATCAGGGACTACATGATGGACAGGGGTTTCATGGAGGTGGAAACCCCCATGATGCAGGTGATACCGGGAGGGGCGACAGCTCGCCCCTTCGTTACTCACCACAATGCCCTGGACCAGGACATGTACCTGCGCATTGCGCCAGAGCTCTACCTTAAGCGGCTCACCGTGGGCGGCTTTGAGCGCGTGTTTGAAATCAACCGGAGCTTTCGCAACGAGGGATTGTCCACCCGTCATAACCCCGAGTTCACCATGCTCGAGTACTACTGGGCGTATGCCGCGTTTGAGGATGCCATGGACCTCACCGAGGACATGTTGCGCAAGCTCACTCTGGACGTATTGGGCAGTACAACGGTGGAGTACCAGGGCAACAGTTACGACTTTTCCCAGCCGTTCACCCGGCTGTCGGTGTTCGATGCCATCCTGCAATACAATGCGGAAATAAGCGCGGCGCAGCTGGCGGACGACACCCAGGCCCGCAACATCGCTCGCGGGCTGGGTATAGAGCTGAAAGACAGCTGGGGTTTGGGCAAGGTGCAGATCGAGATATTCGAGAAGACGGTCGAGCACCTGCTGGATCAACCGACGTTTATCACCCGCTATCCCACTGAGGTGTCGCCGCTTTCCCGGCGCAATGACGATGATCCCTTTGTCACCGACCGTTTCGAATTCTTCGTGGGCGGCCGCGAATTGGCCAACGGCTTCTCCGAGTTGAATGACCCGGAAGACCAGGCGGAGCGTTTCCTTGCCCAGGTGGCGGAGAAGGATGCCGGTGACGATGAAGCCATGCATTTCGACGCGGACTACATTCGTGCGCTGGAATATGGCCTGCCGCCAACGGTTGGTGAGGGTATAGGTATCGACCGCCTGGTGATGTTCCTCACGGATTCGCCCTCGATACGCGATGTGCTGCTGTTTCCGCACATGCGGCCTGAATAGGCACGCCGGGAGTGGGCAGGCTGGACACTGCGGGTGCGCAAAGAGAAGCGAATAGGCTACACTCTGCTTTTTCAGGATGTGAGGGACATCTCTTGCCTTGCAGCACGCTTTCCCGAATGGCCCTGGTCGCTGCTCTTGTCCTGGTGCAGGCCTGCGCTACTGCGCCCGAAGAGCCTGTCGCTGCCACGGTGACGTCAGATGCGCCCGAAATAACGCTGAATCTACCTCAGGAAAAGCCCTGTGTTTGCACGGCAGAGCCGGCCAATGACTACATTTTCCTGGAGCGAGGTTTTGCAGCGCTGGCGGCTGCCGAATATGAAGAAGCCGTGGAGTATTTTCGTCGTTATCATCGGCTGGAGTCCTCTGCCGAGGCCGACTGGGAGGCAGAGATTGCGGTGACCTATGTCATGACGCTGCCGGACAGCCCTACGCATGACCCAAAGGAAGCTCGCCAGCGTTTCCGCGAACTCAATGAGGCCGACTGGCGGTCTATGCCATTGCACCAGCAAACCCTGCTATTGCGCCAGTCACTGGAGAGCTTCCTGTTTATGTCACGGCGGGTGATTGAGCTGCGTGAACGGAATGAGGCTCTGCAGGAGGATCTGGAGAAACGTGACGAGGCGATCAAGCGGCTTCGAGAGTTAACTCTGGGTCAGACGGGAGCAGTACAGTGAAGGTGGATCCGGCCCCGGGTTCACTGCTGACGCGGATGCTACCTCCCATCAACTCGCAGTAATCCCGGCATATTGCCAGCCCAAGCCCCGTCCCGCCGTAGTTGGCGCTGGTAGAGGACTCGGCTTGAACAAAGGCTTCAAACACCAGCTTTTGCTGCGCTTCAGTCATCCCGATGCCGGTATCCTGCACCGCTATTTCAACCCAGCCTGGGTGCTCTGGCGGCTCTCTGGCGATAACATTGATATGCCCGTTCTCGGTGAACTTGCAGGCATTGCTCAGCAGGTTGGTAAACACCTGGCGAAACTTGCTGGCGTCATTGTACAGCGTGGGCAGGCCGCTCAGGTCCGGCGAGTGCAGCTGGTTGTTCCGCTCGCGTAACTGCGGTGTGATGGCATCGCAGGCCTGCTCCAGCAAGTCGCCAGGCTGAAAGGTTTCGCAGTGCAGCATCATCTTCCCGGTTTCAATCTTGGACAGGTCGAGAATGTCGTTGATCAGGTTCAGCAGCTGCCTGCCCGAGCGTATGATCTTCTCCAGGTCCTGCTGGAACTGGGCGCGATCCAGTTCGCGTTCGTCCGACAGTTCATCGTGCAGCATTTCCGAGTAGCCGATAATGGCGTTCAACGGTGTGCGCAGCTCATGCGAGACATTGGCCAGGAAGATACTCTTGGCGGCGTTGGCCTCGTCGGCTGAATCCCGCGCCTTGCTCACGTCGTACATGGCGTTGCGCAGTTTGTCTGACATCTCGTTAAAGGCAGCAGCCAGGTCACCCAGCTCACCAGAATCATCAATGTTGTCGATGCGATAGCTGAGATCACCACTGCCAATGCGCTCTGTGCCACGCTTCAGGTGTTTCAGGGAACGATTGGTGTAGCGCACCAGGAAAAAGCCCAGTGTTGCGGTGAGAAAAATGGAGGCGATGAAACCGATGACCGTAATGCGGTCGGTCAGTGCGATGGTGCGGTCAATGATATTGGCCCTTTGCACCGCGATAAATGCCTGGCGCTGCTCCAGCTCCTTGAGGTGCTCGCTGGTTTGCAGGTAGGGCACCGGGTCATTTACATCGGACTGGTATGAGGGGGAATTGTAGCCATCATAAAACCCCAACCATTGGTCGAGCAGCAGTTGACTGCTCTCCTGCAGCCGGTCGAAGTGTAATCGGGTGACGTCGTGGCTGACCACGCCGAGCTCGCGTATGCGCAAGCGGATAGATTCCAGTTGCTCCCTCGCCTGACGGAGTTCCTCTTCGTCGAGCTGGTCGTCGGTATTGTCGCGTATCGTGTCCAGCACCAGAATTGTCTGGCGTTTGTCGTTGAGTAACTGCTCCACTTGCGTGGACAATTGCGCGGCAGTGACTGAGTTACGGTAGGCTTCCATGCTTTCATTTCGCGCAAAGCTACCCCAGAAGTGGGTGCCCACGTTGATCGAAAACAGGATCAGAATAGTGACCAGTGACAGGGTCAGGCGACGTCTCAGGCTCATACCGGAAGGCTGCCTCTCAATGGGATTCACTCACTTTCTCGATCTTGATCAGCAGCCCGGGAAAGTCTACCGGTTTGGTGGCGTAGTCGTCGCAGCCCGCCTCCAGCGCGCTGAGCCGGTCGGCATCGGACGCGTGGGCAGTGAGAGCGATGATCGGGATGTGGCTGATCAGGGTGTCTTCGCGGGCGTGGCGGCAGGCGGTCCAGCCGTCCATGACCGGAAGGTTCATATCCATAAGTACCACCGCAGGTTGCGCGCTGCGCATCAACTCCAGCGCCTGCTCACCGTCGCCGGCAGTGATGACGTCCAGCCCGGCGCGATTCAGTCTCCGCATCAGCATGTCACGGTTGAGCTCGTTGTCTTCCACCAGCAGTATCTTGCCGCTCAAGGTTTTTCTCCCTGTATCGGATGCACCTGCAGCAGTTCGTCTATGCCGCGCACATTGAGCTCGCGCGCCTCACCGGTGATGTAGTGTCCGCGCAGCTCGGCCAGCGTGCTGTCCGCTATCAGGATTTCCCCGCCGTCAGTCACGTCCTCAATCCGTGAGGTCACGTTCATGGGGTGGCCGACAAAGCCGTATTTGCTGCGGCGTTCGGAGCCGATATTGCCGGCGATCACGTCGCCAGTGTTCAGTGCGATACCGGTGCTGATCTCCGGCAGTCCTTCCTGCCGGTTGCGCTGGTTGATCCCTTGCATGGCCTGCTGCATTTCCAGGGCACAGCGCACTGCCCGGTCGGCGTCGTCGTCGCGGTGCTGTGGTGCGCCAAACACGGCGAGTATGGCGTCGCCGATGAACTCGTCGATGGTGCCCTGGTGGGACATGATGATGTCCGTCATCACCCCCAGGTAGCGGTTGATCAGTGTCACCACCTGATCCGGCGCGAGGCGTTCGCTGATGGTAGTGAAGCCGCGGATATCAGACATCATGATAGTGACCCTGCGCAGATCGCCACCCAGCTCCAGTCCCTCCGGCCGCTCAAGGATATCGGTGACAATCTCGTCCGACAGATAGCGTCCGAAGGTGGCGCGGATGAACTTCTCGTTGCGTTCCAGCTGCTGGCGATACAACTCCTCGCGATCGTGCCAGCGCTTGCGTTCAATGCCCGCTTTAATACGCGCCTGCAGCAATACCGGGTTGAACGGCTTGAACAGGTAGTCATCAGCGCCAGCTTCAATACACTCGATGATGCCGTCCATGTCCTGACGGCCCGAGATAACGATAACCGGGGTGGCGCGCCATTCCGGGTGTTCTTTAATCCGGCGCAGTACCTCGTGGCCGTCCATGTCCGGCATCATCAGGTCCAGTAGCACCACGTCCACGTCGGCCTGGTCCAGGGTGAGCAATGCTTCTTCGCCGCCGGCAGCGGTGACCACAATGTGACCGGAGCGCGACAGGTAGCGTGCTACCAGTTCGCGGTTTTCCTGCAGATCATCCACGGCCAGGATAAACCCGGGCTCCGAGGTGATGCTGCGTCCGGCGCCCATCTCTGCCGGCGCCTGGGCGGGGGCGCTGTTGGCAGACTCTACCGCCTTGAGCAAGCGTGCCAGCGCAGCGTCTATTTCCGTGTGCTGCGCGGCCAGGTCTTCGCGCAGCATCTCGCCGTAACCGCGGATGGCCGAGAGAACGTTCATCAGGTCGTGGCGGTTGCTGTCCTCATCCTGCAGCATTTCGCTCAGGCGGGAGGAGCTGGCAAACAGGCGCTCAAAGTCCTCGCAGGCGTGCTCGTTGAGCTGCTCTGCCGTCTGGTTGTACAGCTCGCGTAGCTCAGCCATATTGCGTAACAGCAGATCGCTCCACAGGGCGCGAGTCTTGTTCGGGCCGGAAGTCACGGCGCAAGGGTTTCCTTATAAAGTGCTAGCCTTCAGTATAACGAGGTCGCTCAGCTTGTGGTAATTGTGAATTGGTTCGTCACAGTAACAGGGCAGCCACGTTTTTTGCTGTCTTTTGGTGCGCTTACGGGAAACTTTGGGTTACTATTGTCCGCATAGCTTCGAGGGCTAAAGCCAGACAAGGGGTCAGGTGCGTTAATGTTGCAGCAAGTAGAAATATTTCAGGGTCTTTCCGAACAAGAATTGGATGCACTGGCTAGCAGCAGTACCAGTCGCTCCTTTCCCAAGAATACGGTCGTGATTCACGAGAACGACCCTGCGGATTCCCTGTTCATTATCGAAAGCGGCAAGGTGAAGGTCTACTGTTCGGACAAGAACGGCAAGGAATTCATCATGAACACCCAGGGCGCCGGTGATTACTTCGGTGAGCTCGCTCTGCTGGATGACTCCACGCGCTCTGCCTCGGTGCGCACGGTGGAAAAATCCAGCTTTTGCATCATCTATAAAGACGACTTCAACCGCGTGCTGGATGAGCACCCCAATATCGGCCGCAAGCTGGTGAAAAACCTGGCCCAGCGCGTTCGCAAACTCACCGCTGATGTAAAAAGCCTGGCCTTGCAGGATGTATATGGCCGGGTAGCCAATGTGCTGATGGACCTGTCCGAAGAACGCGGGGACGGCACGCTTTACATCCCTGAAAAACTTACCCAGCAGGACATTGCTGATCGGGTGGGTGCGTCCCGCGAAATGGTGGCGCGTATTCTCAAGGATCTCACCATAGGCGAGTATATTCGCTTTGAGGGCCGTCATATCATTATCAATACGCGGCTACCGGCCAAGTATTAGCGGCCCGGTTCCCCTTCAGGCACATCCTCTACCGTGACGTCCAGGCGTCCCCGGGCCAGCCTCGCCTGTAACCTGTCTCCTTTTGACACCGTAGCGGCATCGCTTATCACCGCCCCCGAGCTGTCCGACAGGATCGCATAGCCTCTGGCCAGTGTATTGAGGGGGCTCAGGGAGTCCAGCATCTGTGCAAGATGTGCCAGGCGCTGGCGTCCGCTTTGTAGGCGGCCCTGCATCGCCGTTTCCAGACGCTGCTGCTGAGCAGCCAGTTCCTGCTGCCGCTGGCGGATACGGGGCAGCGGAGATCTCGCGCGCAGGCGCGACTCAAGCAGCGCGATCTCACCCTGACGCCTGGCCAGCAGGTTTCTCTGGGCCCTGATAAGGCGCTGTTCGAGGTCGTCCAGTCGTTGCGACTGTTCGCGCAGCAGGGATCCGGGGTGCTTGAGGCGTGCGCGCAGGTGGTCCAGCCGGGTCTGGGCATCAGCAAGTTTGCGCCGCATCAGCCGACTGAGGTCTGCCTCCAGCTTGCGCAGGCGTTGCAACTGTTCGCGCTGGTCAGGACTGAGCATCTCTGCTGCCGCCGAAGGAGTGGGGGCGCGTTGGTCCGCTACCAGGTCAGCGATGCTGAAGTCCACTTCGTGACCGACAGCGGCAACGACAGGCAGGTCGCTGGCGGCTATCGCCCTGGCCACAATCTCCTCATTGAACGCCCACAGATCTTCCAGCGATCCGCCGCCCCGGCCAACGATAAGCGCGTCCAGTCGAATCCGTCCCTGCTTGTGCAGTTGGTTGGCCTGTTCGATGGCGGCCGCAATCTGTGCTGCCGCGCCTTCGCCTTGCACTGCCACCGGCAGAATGGTCACTTCTATGGCAGGACTGCGCCGCTTGAGAACAGTGAGAATGTCGTGGATGGCTGCGCCGGTGGGGGAGGTTACGACGCCGAGGTGGGAGACATGCGGTGGCAGGGGCTTCTTGCGCTCGGGTGCAAACAGGCCCTCGGCCAGCAAGCGGGCTTTGAGCTGTTCGAAGGCGGCCTGCAGGGCACCGGCGCCAGCCTGCTCCATATGCTCCACGATTAACTGGAACTCGCCGCGCCCCTCGTAAAGCGATACGCGACAGCGCAGGCGGATGTGGTCGCCGTTCTGTGGCTGGAAGCGCACGCGCTGGTTGCGTCCGCGGAACATCGCGCAACGCACCTGTGCGCTGCCGTCCTTGAGCGAGAAATACCAGTGGCCGGAGGAGGGGGCTGCGAAGTTGCTGATCTCGCCCTCTACCCAGACAAAATCGAAGTGGCTTTCGAGGAGGCTGCGCACCTGCCTGTTCAGCTGGCTGACGGTCATCGCCACGGGCTGTGCGTTGTTGTGGAAGGGGTTTGACACCTTGAACTTCTATTTACTGGGGGGCGGCCGGAAAGCTATAATTGCACGTTTACCTGAAACCCGCCAGCCGGAGAGCTCTAATGCTGCGTATCGCCCAGGAAGCCCTGACCTTCGATGATGTATTGCTACTGCCGGGCTACTCGGAAGTAGTGGCAACGGACGTCAGCCTGAAGACCCGGCTCACGCGCGAAATCGAGCTGAACATGCCGCTGGTATCTGCTGCCATGGACACGGTGACAGAAGCCAGGCTGGCCATTGCCATGGCTCAGGAAGGGGGCATAGGCATCATCCACAAGAGCATGTCTGTTGCCGAACAGGCGGAACAGGTGCGCAAGGTCAAGAAGTACGAGAGCGGGGTGGTAAAAGACCCCATTACCATCCAGCAGTCCGCTACCATTGCGCAATTGCTTGAGCTGACTGCCTTCCACGGTATTTCCGGTGTGCCGGTGCTCAATGGTGAGGACCTGGTGGGTATTGTCACCCGCCGCGATCTGCGTTTCGAGTCTGACCACACCAAACTGGTCTCTGACATCATGACTCCACGGGGTCAGTTGGTGACGGTCAGGGAAGGAGCCAGCGCCGAAGAAGTCCAAAGCCTGCTGCACCAGCACAGGATAGAAAAAATCCTGGTGGTCAATGATGATTTCGACCTCAAGGGCATGATTACCGTCAAGGATTTCGACAAGGCAGAAAGCTTTCCCAGTGCCTGCAAGGACTCCTACGGGCAGCTGCGTGTGGGTGCCTCAGTGGGCACCAGTCCGGATACCGACGACCGGGTGGAAGCGCTGATCAATGCCGGGGTGGACGTGTTGGTTGTGGACACGGCTCATGGCCACTCACGTAACGTGCTGGAGCGCGTGCGCATGATCAAGGCCGCCTACCCCTTCATGCAGGTGATAGGCGGTAACATCGCCACGGGCGAGGCCGCGGTGGCGCTTGCTGAAGCCGGGGCAGATGCGGTCAAGGTAGGTATAGGCCCCGGGTCGATCTGCACCACGCGTATCGTGACCGGCATCGGCGTTCCACAGATTACCGCAATTGCCAACGTAGCCGACGCATTGGCCAGCCGTGGCATTCCCCTGATTGCCGATGGCGGCATCCGTTTTTCCGGTGACATCGCCAAAGCATTCGTCGCCGGCGCCCATTCGGTGATGATGGGTAGCATGTTCGCCGGCACAGAAGAGGCCCCAGGCGAGGTCGAGTTATACCAGGGACGCACGTACAAGGCCTATAGAGGCATGGGCTCGCTGGGTGCCATGTCCAAAACCCAGGGCTCCTCCGATCGCTACTTCCAGGATGCCAGCAAGGGCGCCGAGAAGCTGGTCCCCGAGGGCATCGAAGGCCGCGTGCCCTACAAGGGTCCGGTAACTGCCATTGTCCATCAATTGATGGGCGGTGTGCGCTCTGCCATGGGGTATACCGGCAGCATCGATATGGAAACCATGCGCACCCGTCCGGAGTTTGTGCGGGTTACCGCGGCAGGCATGTCAGAAAGCCATGTACACGATGTGTCCATTACCAAGGAAGCACCCAATTACCCCGTGCGTTAGTGCAGTGTCCCGCACGGGATTTGCGTTTGCCAGGACAGACTCACTACCCCCGCCTGAGCGGGGGTAACGCATTTTGGAGCCGGCGTACTACAGGCGACAACACCTCACTTTTCAGGAAACACCATGAGTGCAGACATCCACGCCCAGAAAATACTGATTCTGGATTTTGGTTCCCAGTACACGCAACTGATTGCCCGCCGCGTCAGGGAGGTGGGTGTATACAGTGAAATCCGCGCTTACGATATGAGCGAGGACGAGATTCGCGAGTACAACCCGCGCGGTATCATTCTCTCTGGTGGCCCGGAGTCCGTCGCTGCCAGCGACTCCCCCCGGGCACCAGCCCTGGTGTTTGAACTGGGCGTGCCGGTGTTGGGAATCTGTTATGGCATGCAGACCATGGCAGAGCAGTTTGGCGGTAAGGTGCAGGGGTCCGACGTCAGTGAGTTTGGCTATGCGCAGATCCGCCAGGTCGGTAACGGCGGTCTGTTACACGATATACGTGACCACATTGATGAGCAGGGCAAGGGCTTGCTGGACGTGTGGATGAGTCATGGGGACAAGGTTGTTGAACTGCCACCGGAATTTGAACTGATCGCAGAAACGGAAAGCTGCCCCATTGCCGGCATGGCGCACAGGGACAAGCCTTTTTTTGGTATTCAGTTCCATCCCGAGGTTACCCATACCCTGCAGGGCAAGCGCATATTTGAGCACTTTGCGCTGGAGCAGTGTGCCTGCGAGGCACTGTGGACCCCGGCCAATATTGTCGAAGATGCCATAGCGCGGGTGCAGGCTACCGTGGGCAGCGACAAAGTGCTGCTGGGGCTGTCTGGCGGGGTGGATTCTTCGGTGGTCGCCGCGCTGCTGCACCGCGCAATTGGAGAACAACTTACCTGCGTGTTTGTAGATAACGGGCTGTTGCGCCTGCACGAGGGCGACCACGTGATGGATATGTTTGCCCGCAATATGGGCGTTAAGGTCATCCGCGCCGATGCGGAAGACCTGTTCCTTGGCAAGCTCAAGGGCGTTGCTGATCCGGAAGCCAAGCGTAAGGTCATTGGCAATACGTTTATCGACATCTTCGACGAGGAGGCGACCAAGCTCAAAGACGTGAAGTGGCTGGCGCAGGGCACCATCTACCCCGATGTGATTGAGTCCGCTGGCGCCAAAACCGGCAAGGCACACGTGATCAAGTCCCACCATAACGTGGGAGGTCTCCCTGAGGATATGAACCTTGAGCTGGTGGAGCCTTTGCGCGAGTTGTTCAAGGACGAGGTGCGCAAGATCGGCCTTGAACTGGGCCTGCCCTACGACATGGTTTACCGTCACCCGTTCCCGGGCCCTGGCCTGGGGGTGCGCATTCTCGGCGAAGTGAAAAAGGAGTACGCGGAGCTGCTGCGCGAGGCGGATGCCATCTTCATCGAAGAGCTGCGCAAGGAAGGCTGGTATGAAAAAACCAGCCAGGCCTTTGCCGTGTTCCTGCCGGTGAAATCAGTGGGCGTGGTGGGTGATGGCCGCCGTT
>JAUIIQ010000117.1 GCA_030431585.1 Gammaproteobacteria bacterium
TGTGCTGTAGAGGCGCGAGGGGTAGTCATCGACGGGCTGAATGCTGTAGTTCTCGAATAGCTCAGGCAGTACGCGTTTGGTGATCTCCCGGTTCTCCAGCATGTAAGACACACCGGAGGGAACCCGCAGGTTGTCTTCCAGCACATAGAACCTGCCGTCTTTGTCGCGCACCAGATCGGTGCCACAAATATGGGCCCATGCACCGTATCGGGGCGACATGCCGGCGCACTGCGGCTTGTAGTTGTCGGACTCCAGCACGGTCTGTGCAGGCACAATGCCGTCCTTGAGGATTTTCTGGCGGTTGTATATATCGTCAATAAAAGCATTCAGCGCACGGGTGCGCTGGGCCAGGCCGCGACTGACCCTGGCCCAGCTTTTGGCCGGGATGATCCTGGGGATCATGTCGAAAGGCCATGCCCGGTCAATGTTCTCACCCTCAGAATAAACGGTGAAAGAGATGCCCATGTCCATGATCGCCAGCTCCGCCGCAGAGCGCCTGGCTGCCATTTCCTCCACCGTCAGCCCTTTGAACAGGTTGACCGCGCGGCGTGCGGCAACCCTGGCCTTGCCGGCAGGGGTGACCAGTTCGTCGAAGAACGGGCCGGTGTCGTAAGAATTCCAGCTGCTTTTCATAGGTTCCCTGAATAATCTGAAGCGCCGGGCGCACCTGACCTCTGCCCGATCCTGTTTGTTCAATGCTTATGCAATGAGCACGCCAGTTAAGCATATAGTAGAAATGGCGATCCGGCGCAATTTAATCAAATCGAGGGCTTACTGCCCCTGCCTCGTGCAGCAATGCGGTCAGTGCTGTAGATCTGCACAGATATTGATCGTTTGCCGCTTCTTTGCGCCGGTCTTTTTCTGTAAAATGCGCCGCTTTCCATTTGGGGCAAATGCCTCGCCAGCAGCCGGGAGACACCCATGTTCGAGAACAGCATGACCATCGAGGGATTCGACGACGAGATTTTTGCCGCCATTGGCCGGGAAGAGCGCCGTCAGGAGGAGCATATCGAACTGATTGCGTCCGAAAACTATGCCAGCCCGCGGGTTATGCAGGCGCAGGGCACAGTACTCACAAACAAGTATGCAGAAGGTTACCCGCACAAACGCTACTACGGTGGCTGCGAGTATGTCGACCAGGCAGAAGAACTGGCGATTGACCGGGCCAAGGCGCTGTTTGGCGCAGACTACGCCAACGTGCAACCGCACTCGGGATCGCAGGCCAACTATGCGGTGTTTCTGGCGCTGCTGACGCCGGGTGACACTATTCTGGGCATGAGTCTGGCTGACGGAGGCCACCTGACACATGGCGCCAAGCCGAACTTCTCCGGCAAAAACTACAACGCAATTCAGTATGGCCTGAATGCCGAGACGGGTGAAGTGGACTATGACCAGGTGGAAGCCCTGGCCCTGGAGCATAAGCCAAAGATGATCATTGCCGGCTTTTCCGCCTACTCGCAGGTCATGGATTGGGCACGCTTTCGCGAGATTGCCGATAAAGTAGGCGCCTATTTGCTGGTAGATATGGCTCACGTTGCCGGCCTGGTTGCTGCCGGTGTCTATCCCAACCCTGTGCCGCACGCCGATGTGGTGACTTCTACTACCCATAAAACACTGCGTGGTCCGCGTGGAGGCATTATTCTCGCCAGGGCCAACGAAGAACTGCAGAAGAAGTTCAACTCTGCCGTATTCCCGGGCGGTCAGGGTGGCCCATTGATGCATGTGATTGCCGCCAAGGCGATATCATTCAAGGAAGCCGCCACTCCGGAGTTTGTCGAATACCAGAAACAGGTGGTCAGGAATGCCAAGGCGATGGCGGCCACCTTTATTGACCGTGGTATCAACATTGTGTCCGGCGGCACCGAAAACCATCTCATGCTGGTGGACCTGATCGGCAAGCCCTACACGGGAAAAGACGCCGACGCGGCGCTGGGTGCTGCCAACATCACCGTAAACAAGAATGCGGTACCCAACGACCCACGCTCACCGTTTATCACTTCTGGCCTGCGCGTAGGGACTCCCGCGATCACCACCCGTGGTTTTGGCGAAGACGAGACCAGGCAGCTGACTCACTGGATGTGTGACGTGCTGGAATCGCTGGAGAACGGTACCTCCGAGCAGGTGATTGAAGAGGTGAAAGGCAAGGTGTTGGAAATCTGCTCGCGTTTCCCCGTGTACGGTTGAGCGTTACTGTCAGGGCACCGCTTTCAGCGCAGCCGCGCTTTCGGGGGTATTCCGTCGTGGATGTCTGAGGCCGCTCAGCGGTTGCGAACAGCAACCGCTGGCTGAGTTGTGCGCCGGCCTGGAAACGCGGGGTAGTGAGTGCCCGTTTTGCCCTCCTGCCGGGGTCACTGTACCGCTTGGCCCAAAAGATCCCACACGGTCACTCCGCTCGGCGAACTCATCGAATAAATATGTTAAAGTTCAGCAACTTAGCCAACAGGGGTTAACCCATGCATTGCCCATTCTGCGCCGCCGAAGACACCAAGGTGATCGACTCGCGTCTGGTAGCCGAGGGAGACCAGGTGCGCCGACGCCGTGAGTGCCTGAGCTGCGCCGAGCGCTACACCACCTACGAGGTCGCCGAACTGGTGATGCCCCGGGTAGTCAAGCAAAACGGCAACCGCGAGCCCTTCGATGAAGCCAAATTACGTGCCGGCTTTACCCGGGCACTGGAGAAGCGGCCCGTGCCGACGGAGGACGTGGAGGCCGTTATCAACAAGATCAAGCATTCCCTGCGTGCTACCGGCGAGCGCGAGGTCAAGTCCGTATTCCTGGGCGAGCTGGTGATGGAGAATCTGCAGAAACTGGACAAAGTGGCCTACGTCCGCTTTGCCTCTGTTTACCGGAGTTTTGAGGATATCTCGGAATTCCGCGATGCCATCGATTTCCTGGAATCTGAACCGCGGTCCGATTGATCGACCCGGCTATGTCAGACAACCTCGATACCCGCATGATGGCCCGCGCCCTGCAACTGGCGAAGCGCGGCCAGTATTCCGCCATGCCCAATCCGCATGTGGGCTGTGTGCTGGTGCGCGATGGGCTTGTGGTGGGTGAAGGCTTTACCCAGCCCGCGGGCGGCAATCATGCAGAAATTGAAGCATTGCAGCGAGCCGGGGCTGAGGCCCGGGGCGCTACCGCCTACGTTACCCTGGAGCCCTGCTCGCATCAGGGGAAAACCGGTCCCTGCGCGTCCGCGCTGGTCAAAGCCGGTGTGCGGCGCGTGGTCGCGGCAATGATGGACCCCAACCCACTGGTGGCCGGAAACGGCTTTGATCTGCTGCGCGCTGAGGGCGTGCAGGTGGAAAGTGGCCTGCTGGAGACGGATGCGCGGGAGCTTATACCGGGTTTCATCGCGCGGATGGTACGCGGTCGCGGCCGGGTGCGGGCCAAGCTGGCCATGTCGCTGGATGGTCGTACGGCCATGGCGTCCGGCGAAAGCCAGTGGATCACCGGGCCTGCTGCTCGAGCTGATGTGCAGCGCCTGCGCGCCATGAGCTGTGCCGTGGTGACCGGTGTGGGGACCGTGATCGCAGATGATTGTTCTCTCACTGTGCGTGCAGGTGAGCTGGGGCTGCCCGCCCTGGAGGCAGAACGCGCAAGCGCCCGTCAGCCTTTGCGCGTCGTGCTTGACTCAAGGCTGCGCACTCCAGCTGGTGCCAAAGTTCTGGACCGGGCTGCGCCAACATTGCTGTGCCATGCCCGCCAGACCACTGTGCCCCCTGCCATCATCGCGACTGCAGTCGACCGGCTGCCTCTGGACAGCTTCGAGGCAGGCCTGGATTTGCCTGGCCTGTTGCACTTCCTCAATGCGCGGCAAAGCAACGAAATTCTGTTAGAATGCGGCCCCCGTTTAGCCGGGGCTTTCCTGCAGCAGGGGCTGCTGGACGAAATAATCGTGTATATGGCACCGGTGTTAATGGGCAGCGAGGCGCGGCCATTGCTGAGCTTGCCGTTACATCGCATGGCAGACAAGGTGTCATTGGACATCGCGGATATGCGTAAGGTGGGCGACGACTGGCGCATCACCGCCGTACCACAATACAAGTAAGCGCGCAGCGGTTGCGCTGCGCGTGCCATCGGGTCGACGGGAAATATATGTTCACAGGTATTATTCAGGCAGTGGGCGAAGTGGCTGACATGCAGCCATCCGGGGGGGATTTGCGGCTGCGCATCAACACCGGCAAGCTGGACCTTTCCGACGTTGCCCTGGGTGACAGTATCTGTACCAATGGAGCCTGCCTGACGGTGATTGAACTTCCGGGCGACGGCTACTGGGCGGATGTATCCGTGGAAACCCTGAACTTCACCACTTTGGGTGGGCTCAAGCCGGGTTCGCGGGTGAACCTTGAGAAAGCGTTAACACCTGCCAGTCGACTGGGCGGGCATATCGTATCCGGTCACGTGGACGGCATAGGGGAAGTGGTGAGTCTGCACCAGGATGCGAGGTCCATTCGCTTTGTGCTGCGCGCGCCGGATGATCTGGCGAAGTACATCGCGCACAAAGGCAGCATTACCGTGGACGGTACCAGCCTGACAGTCAATGCGGTGAACGGGGCCGAGTTTGACCTCAATATCATCCCCCAGACTGTGGCGGAAACCGTGTTTGGCGAGTATCAGCCGGGCACGCAAGTCAATCTGGAGGTGGACGTGATTGCTCGCTACCTGGAGCGGCTGATGCAGGGCGACAGCGCGGCGTATCCAGGCTCTGGCTCGCTGTCCATGCAGACGCTGGCCGAGAACGGGTTTCTGCAAAAATAAACATGCCGGTGAACGTCTGCGGCTGGCAAAGTAAATTGAATTAACGGCACTGAATAATGCAAGTAAACACGGTAGACGAACTGATTTCCGAGCTGCGCCAGGGTCGCATGGTGGTGCTGCTCGACGACGACGCGGACAGTAATAATGAAGGTGTGGTCATGGTGGCGGCCGAGCACTGTGACGCCAGCCATATCAACTTCATGGCGCGCAAAGCCCGTGGGCTGGTCTGCCTGACGCTTACCGAAGAGCGCTGTCGACAGCTGGACCTGCCCCGCATGGTGGAATCTGCGATCGGAGAAAAGTCGAATTTCACCCTGTCGATCGAAGCCTCCGAAGGTATAGACACCGGCATCTCTGCGGCCGACAGGGCGCGCACTGTGCAGGCCGCGGTTGCGCCTCACGCCGTGCCCGCTGATATCGTGCAGCCGGGGCATATCTTCCCGCTGGAAGTGGTGCCTGGTGGTGTGCTTACCCGCGCCGGCCACACCGAGGCTGCCTCGGATTATGCTCGCCTTGCCGGGCTGCTGCCCGCGGCTGTTATCGCCGACATACTCACCGCCGATGGTACCCTGGCAGATGGGCCGGCACTGGCCGAGTTTGCCGCCACTAACGGGCTGAAGATTGGCACCATAGCCGACCTCATTCACTTTCGCATGGTTAACGAACGCACCATCCGTCGGCTGCGCGAGGGGCGTATCAATACCGCATACGGCGAGTTTCAGTTGACAGCTTACCGTGACCAGACAGAAGGCAATGTGCACCTGGCCCTGTCGCGCGGTGAGATCAAGGCAGACCAGCCAACCCTGGTGCGTGTGCATGTGCAATCAGCGTTGCGTGACATGCTCAGTAGTGAGGTAGAGGGCCACCCCAGCTGGAGCATTACGCGTTGTATGCAGGCTCTGGCTGAAAGTGACTGTGGCGTGATCGTGTTGCTCGCCAAAGACGAGGGGCCTGAACGCTTGCTACGCAGTATTGATATGGCCCTCGGCCAGGAGCCCGAGGCTGCGAGTGCCAGCCCCGACACCTATAACACGGTTGGTCTCGGGTCGCAGATATTGCGCGATCTGGGGGTGGGAAAAATCCATTTGATGGGGGCACCTATCAAGTACAATGCCATCTCGGGTTTCGGCCTGGAGGTAATGGATTTCGTCGATACGCAAGCAGACTAGCCAGTGCGGCAATAACAATGGAGCAAGGAGAGAGAGCATGAGCGAGATCAGGACAGTAGAAGGCGACTTCACCAGTGCCAAGGGTAATTACACCATTGTCGTTGGCCGCTGGAACAGCTTTGTTGTAGAGCACCTGTTGGAAGGCGCCCTCGACTGCTTGCGCCGCCACGGTGTGAGTGACAGCCAGATCACCATCGTGCGCGCGCCGGGTGCTTTTGAGATCCCGTTGGTGTGCAAGAAAGTGGCCGCAAAGGGTACAGCGGACGCAATAATTGCCCTGGGCGCGGTTATTCGCGGCGGCACCCCACACTTCGAATACGTAGCCGGCGAATGTACCAAGGGGCTGGCCATGGTCGGCATGGAGCACAGTGTGCCGGTCTCCTTTGGCGTACTCACTGTCGATACCATAGAACAGGCCGTGGAGCGATCGGGCACCAAAGCCGGGAACAAAGGTGAAGAGGCTGCTATGTCTGCCCTGGAAATGGTCAGCCTGATGAGCAAGCTGGACTGAATGAGTAAGCCCAACCACAACACGCTAGCGGCGGAACGCCGCAAGGCTCGTCACTACGGTATGCAGGCGCTCTACCAGTGGTTGATGGCCGGGGCGTCGCTCAGCGAGATCGAGGCAGAGTTTCGTGCGGAGTACGATTTCGCTCACGTGGACCTGGAGTACTTTCAGGCCTTGCTGCATGGTGTGCCGGGCTGCGTAGACGAACTGGAAGCCACCTTCGAGCCGCTGCTGGACCGCGGCATCGATGAGCTTGACCCGATAGAGCGTACCTTGCTGCGCATGGGGACTTATGAGCTCAAAGAGCGCATTGACGTACCCTTCAAAGTGGTCATCAACGAAGAAGTTGCGCTGGCCAAGAAGTTTGGCGCTACCGACAGCCATAAGTACATTAATGGCGTCCTGGATAAAGCAGCCCGCGAGCTGCGCAAGGCCGAGACTGACGCGGCGTCCTGATGGCCGCTTCCGAATTTACCCTCATTTATCGCTATTTCTCTGCTCTTGGCAGCGGTGAGGCTGTGGACCTGTCGGTCGGCGATGACTGTGCCATTTTGCGTCTGCAGAAAGACGAGCGCCTGGCCACCTCAGTGGACACGGTGGTGGAGGGTGTCCACTTTCCTGAAGACATGTTCCCCGAGGATATCGGCTATCGTGCTGTCTCTGTGGCGGTGTCAGACCTTGCCGCGATGGGCGCACGGCCGCTGGGAATGACCATTGCCCTGACTCTGCCAAAGGCAGACGAGTTCTGGCTCAATGCCTTCAGCCAGGGTGTGGCGCAGGCGGTATCGAAGTATGGCCTGCCGCTGATCGGCGGTGATACGACACGCGGTGCACTGACCATTACCGTACAGGTGCTGGGGGCACTACCCTTGGAGCGGGCGCTGCTGCGCAGTGGAGCCAGACCGGGAGACGCGGTGTTTGTCTCAGGCACGCTCGGTGATGCGGCCGGTGCTCTGGCGTTTCTCAATGGTCAATGGCAGCCTGCTCCTGTACATGCGGAGTTCCTGCTGCAGCGGTTTAATCGACCGGATGCTCGCGTAGCGCTGGGCCAGGAGATACTTGGCGTGGCCACGTCGGCCATTGATATATCTGATGGCCTGCTGGCCGATGCCGGGCATATTGCTGCTGCTTCCGGTGTGCAGCTGAGAATCGAGCCCGAGGCGTTGCCGCTGTCTCCTGCCCTGTCCAGCTGTCTCGATAACAACTCCAGATTGCGCTGGGCACTGTCAGGTGGTGACGATTACGAACTGTGTTTCACCTTGCCGGCGGACTGTGCTGCCCCGGACGGTTGCACCCGCATTGGCGATGTCACGGAGGGTGAAGGGGTTTACACCGGCCTGGACCTTGACTTTGAGGCTGGCTACCAGCATTTTTAGCCAATGATGATGGTTTCATTTCCGCCCGGGCGCGACCGGCGGAGGAAGCTTGCATTTTGTACTCGCCAACTACGCGTAACGTTGGCGATTCCCGTATCGTGGCTCATTCCACCACCCAGGAGGTGTATGCGTGTCCAGCCATCCCAGAGCGCTAATTTGCGGTATTTCCGGGCAGGACGGCGCCTGGTTGGCAAGACTACTGCTGGACAAGGGTTACAAAGTAACTGGAACCAGTCGGGACGCCCAGATGGCCGCTTTCAGCAATTTGCAAAGGCTTGGGATACTCGACCAGGTAGAACTCTGTTCCATGGCCCACAACGACTTCCGCAGCGTGCTGCAGACTCTGGTGCAGGTTGAACCGGACGAAATATACAATCTCGGTGGGCAGAGCTCTGTAGGTCTTTCCTTCCAGCTGCCAGTCGAAACACTGGAGAGCATCGCTACCGGTACGCTCAATCTACTCGAGGCCGTTCGCTTCATAGGCAAGCCCATTCGAATCTACAACGCTGGCTCCAGCGAGTGTTTTGGCGACCTTGGTGAGACCGGGGTTGCAGATGAGAAAACTCTTTTTCATCCTCGCAGTCCTTACGCGGTGGCGAAAGCGGCTGCATATTGGGAAGTGTCAAACTATCGGGAGGCTTACGGCCTGCACGCTTGCTCCGGCATTCTTTTCAATCATGAATCCGAACTGCGGGCGCAGCGTTTCGTGACCAAGAAAATTGTCTCGGCCGCAGTGCGAATTTCGCGGGGCTCTGATGAAAGTCTGGCATTGGGAAATATCGACGTGTGGCGGGACTGGGGTTACGCGCCGGAGTATGTAGAGGGTATGTGGCTTATCATGCAACGGGACTCCCCCGAGGATTTCGTGTTGGCCACCGGAAAGTCAAACAGCCTGAGAGATTTTGTCTCCGCCGTGTTTGCTGCGGTTGACCTGGATTGGCAGGATCATGTGCAGATCCAAGACAGCTATTACCGGCCTTCTGACATTAACTACAGCCGTGGAAACCCGGAGAAAGCGCTGCGAGAATTGAACTGGGAGGCCCGTACCCAGTTTCCCGAACTGGTCGCGAAGCTGGTCGATGCGGAGATTGCCAGGGCCTGAGCACCAGCCCACTATTGGCAAGGCCCGTGAGTCCCTGCGACTTTTCCACCGGTGGTCGTCAGCATGATGGGTGGCCTCCAGTGTCGACATCCACTAATCTGTAGGGAATAAGCTCCGAGTTTGCGTCCATGTCCCAATCTGTAGACTACAGGCCCTTTCGCTCACCGGCCCAGTTCTGTGCTTTTGGCTTCGGCTCAGGCCTGGCGCCCAAGGCTCCCGGCACCTTTGGTACCTTGGCAGCCGTGCCGCTTTACTGGTTGCTCTCGCAGCTGGGTCCGGGTCTCTATTTTGCGGCGGTAATCTGCGCGTTTCTGTCAGGTATTCTGATCTGCTCGGTGGCCAGCAAACAGCTGCAGGTGCACGACCACCCGGGAATAGTCTGGGACGAGTTTGTAGGGTATTGGATCACGATGTGGGCGCTACCTGTGGACTGGGCCTGGATGCTTGCCGGCTTTATCGTTTTTCGTGTTTTCGATATTGCCAAGCCATGGCCTATAGGGTGGCTGGACCGGCGGGTACACGGAGGCCTGGGTATTATGATCGATGATGTTGTTGCTGGCCTGATGTCTTGTGCGGTGTTGCACCTGGCTATGTGGTTGATACCGTGAAAACTAACTCAGGGGGGCGTCATTCCCTTGCGGGCCCGGCCTTGCACCCCGTAGCCGTGTTGCGTTGTTTGCTGGGTGTTTTGCTGGTTTCGGCGCTATGTTTTCCCGCACAGGGGGCGAGGCAGATCGACCTCGAAGGCCTTATGCCCGGGACGGCCATTGTGATGATTGATGGTGAACGCAAAATGCTCCGGGAAGGGCAGTCTTTCAAGGGAGTAACCCTGGTGGCAGCTTACTCGCGCACCGCTACTCTTGAGGTTGACGGCAAACAATTGGTGCTAGGGCTATCCCAAAAAGTCGGCACCAATTATGAAGCGCCCTCGGCGAAGGTAGTCAGTATTACTCGTAACGCCAGTTTGCAGTACCGGACCACTGCGGCCATTAACGGCAGAACGGTGGAGGTGCTGGTCGATACCGGTGCAAATATGGTTGCGCTCAACGAGGCTGAGGCAGTGCGCATGGGTATTAACCTCAAGCAGGCGGCACCGGCCCAGGTGGAGACAGCGTCAGGTGTGGTGCCAGCATGGAGCGTGAACCTGGAGTCGGTTGACGTCGGTGGAATTCGCGTGAACAACGTGCCGGCAACCGTGATAGAAGGTGCCTTCCCTGCCACCGTGTTGTTGGGGATGACCTATCTCCGTCATGTAAAAATTGAAGAAAATCAAGGGATTCTGACGCTCAGCCGAGCGCACTGAGCGCGCTCGCTCAAGACTGACCAAGCTGTTAGAATACGCGCCCTTTTGATGGTTTCACGGATACGTTCCCTCTTGAGTGCACGCTACGTAGAGTCTTCCCGCCTCCCCACTGCCTGGGGTGATTTCGAGATGCATGGCTTCGAGGACCCCGACACGAACAAGGAGCACGTGGTGCTCACTATGGGCGATGTTGGCGACGGTGAGCCTGTTTTGGCCCGGGTGCATTCAGAGTGTCTGACAGGTGATGCCCTGTTCAGCATGCGCTGCGACTGCGGCCATCAGTTACAGGCGGCGCTGCAGGCTATTGCCGAAGAGGGCCGCGGGGCCTTGTTTTACCTTCGTCAGGAAGGGCGGGGAATAGGCCTGCTCAACAAAATCAAGGCCTATAAGCTCCAGGATGCGGGTGCGGATACTGTAGAAGCCAATGAACAGTTGGGCTTTGGCG
>JAUIIQ010000318.1 GCA_030431585.1 Gammaproteobacteria bacterium
GAGCAAGCCTACCCCATGGTCTGGATAATTGGCGCATGGGCCGGCCTGGTCCTGTTACGAACGCTGCTGAAACTGGTAAGCGAATACTTCCAGGGGATGCTCGGGGAAAAAGTGGCTAGCGGACTGCGCGAGCGGGTTTACGCGCATATGCAGGCACTGCCACTGGTTTGGCACCAGTCACGCAAGCGCGGTCAGATACTGAGCCTGCTGACTAACGATGCCGATGCTGTGAGTGGCTTCGTCACCACTACCCTGCTGCCCCTGCTGCCCCTGCTGCTGACGTTGGCAGGCGCCTTCCTGATGATGCTGCGACTGGATGCCACCCTTGCTTTATTGATCATCGTCGGCCTGCCTGTGTACTTCCTCGGGTTGAAGGTGATAGGACGGGACATTCGCCCGCTGGCTCGTGCCTGGACGGAGCAGTACGGAAACATGGTGGCGCGTGCCGAGGAAAACCTGGCGCTGTTACCGGCACTGAAAGCGTTCGGCCGGGAACCTGTTGAAGCTGAGGCTTTCCGCGAGGACAACCGCAAGCTACTCAACATATGGCAGCAGCAGCTACGCCGCCAATCGCTATTATCGCCAGCTGTAGACCTGGTCGCGGGCCTGGGCATTCTGAGCCTGCTCTGGCTGGGCAGCCGCAAGATCACGCAGGGGGCCCTGGAACCGGCCGATCTAGTGAGCCTGCTACTGTATGCGGCGATGTTGTTAGCGCCACTGAGCAGTCTGGCTGGCGTCTACGGCCAGATACAGCGGGTGCGGGGCTCCGCGGAGCGACTGGTAGCGTTTTTCAGCGAACACCCCGAGGAGCTTGATGGCGGCACAGAACTGGTCGACGTTAACGGCGCTGTTCACTTCCAGGATGTGACGTTCGCCTATCCGCAGCGCGACCCTGTTCTGCGCAAGCTCAACCTGCAAGTGCGCGCCGGGGAGACGGTTGCCATTACCGGTGTCAATGGCGCGGGAAAATCCACCCTGGCTCACTTGCTGCTGCGGTTTATTGAGCCCCAGGGTGGAGCCGTCTTCATCGACAATTCAAACATTGCTGATATCAGCCTGACCAGTTTGCGCTCGACAGTGGGGCTGGTTGCCCAGCACGTGCTCCTGCTCAACGGCAGCGTTGCCGAAAACATCGCCTATGGCCTGCCAAAGGCGACTGCAGAGGATATCCAGCGGGCGGCTTGTGCCGCCCATGCCGATGAATTCATCAATGCGCTGCCACAGGGGTACCAGACACTCATTGGCGATGAAGGTGTCAAACTGTCCGGCGGACAGCGCCAGCGCCTGTCACTGGCGCGTACCCTGCTGCGCAAACCTGCAATACTTATACTGGACGAAGCCACCGCGATGTTTGACCCGGCGGGGGAAGCTCACTTTATTGAGCAGTGCCACGACATCCTGCAAACCCGTACCGTGATCCTCATCACTCACCGGCCGGCAAGCCTGGCGCTGGCTGACCGTGTACTGAAATTAACCGATGGTGTAATGCGCGAAACAGCTCACCAGCCACCTGCGGGCGCCTGAGGTTTCAGGATCACACAGCGCTGGTCCACTGATCAGCCAACGCCCACTTACTATCCGATTTACGCCTGCCCAGAGAATGCCTGCGCTCCTCGCTGCCGGACATATTGAAGCGTTCAGCCGACATGCGGCCCGCGCTGCGACGGTCACCAGCGGGTTGGCGCCTGTCGGCATGGTGCACGTAATGGCAATGACAGCGTGCAACAGAGCAGTCAGGCACCGGCAGTGGAGGGGCGTTGCCCGCGAGGAAACGTTTTCCCCTGTAGGAGTTAAGGCACTCACAGTCACCCGCCAGCGTGACACAGTGATAAGGCTGGTCGCTGCCGCCGCTGCGAGCACCAGTCTTTCGCGTACGCGAGCCGTCGTTTTGCCAGGCGCTGAACACCCGGAACAACACCAGAGCCAGCAATGCCAGTAGCGCAGCCAGCACTATATCCTGCTCCATTGGGAACCTCCTTCGTCCA
>JAUIIQ010000118.1 GCA_030431585.1 Gammaproteobacteria bacterium
GGAAACGGTCTGCGTGAGTTCCTTGTGCTTGCGCATCAGGGACTGAATGCGTTGTGCCATGCTGTTGAAGGCCAGGCCAAGCTGCGCCAGCCAGGAAGTGGCGGGGATGGAGACGCGAGTCGAAAAATCCTGTTCACCAAATGCCGCCGCCGCATCCTGCAGTGCATTGAGGTCTCTGGAGAGCGGCCTAATCCACAGGAATACCGCAAACGCCAGCACGCTGTAAAATACCGGGACCACCCAAATTGCAGTGTCGCTGCCTCCATGCTGTTCTGGTCCAAGCGCCAGCACCCAGTCCGAGTCCTGCAGACGACGGTAGTAAATGGCCCGGTCATTCTCGTCGAACATGACCACGGTCTGGTTGTGCGCAAGCTGGTCGAAGTGCTCCCCCAGCCCGTGAAAGTCTTCCAGCGGGTGCAGGGATGAGGGCATGTCCAGGGCATGTTCCAGCCGCTGTTCGAACAGGGTGGGTGATTCAGACTGAATAATGCCTGACAGAGTCTGCGCGTACAGGAAGCCTCCCTCCAGCTGATTACTGCGCTGCTCCAGTTCTGCATCTGTCTGGAAATGGTTTAACAAGCGTTCCAGAAGCAGGCCAGTAAAGAGCACCAGGACAGCGATAATCAGGTAAGCGCGGATGAACGCCCAGCGAGCACTGCGCACGGCTAAGGTACTTTGTTGGCTATGAAAGGCAATGGATTCACCGGAGAGGACACTAGTCCCAGGCGTCCGCAATGAACAGATAGCCCTTGCCCCACACAGTCTTGATACGACGTGGCTTGTCTCCTTCGTCTCCCAGTTTCCTGCGTAGATGTGAAATGCAGACGTCTACCGTCCTGTCCAGGCCATCATATTCCAGGCCGCGCAAGCTACTGTAGATCTCTTCTCGCGACAGCACCTGCCCCACGTTGTCAGCCAACAGGACAAGTAATTCAAACTCTTGCGTGGTGAGGGCAACGGTCTGCCCGTGCAGGGTGACATGGTGGCCGGCGCGATTGATGAGCAATTGCCCGAAGCGCAGCGTCGGGTTGGTCTGAGCCGGAACCTGGTTGCGCCTCAGCAATACGCGTGCCCGGGCGAGCAGCACCCTTGGATCAACGGGTTTGACAACGTAATCGTCGGCTCCCAACTCGAGACCCAGAACCTGGTCGATGTCGCTGCCTCTGGCCGTCAGCATTAATATCTGTCCCTGAAAGTCCGGCCTGATTTCACGACAGACCGTCAGGCCGTCTTTGCCAGGGAGCATCAGGTCAAGGATCACAAGGTCAGCCCATTCCGGGTCGAATTGAGCAACGGCCTCGTCGCCCCGGCTTTCAGTTTTTACCTCGAATTCATGCTGTGACAGGTATTCACACACCAGGTCCGAAAGCCTGGCGTCATCCTCAACCAGCAGTACATTGTGCTTGTCCATGGGCGGGGAGCTTATCACAGTAAACTCCACACATGACGCCGCCTCCGCCGCTCCGGATTCTTTTGCGAAAGGCTGACAATGCGCACCATAATCTCGGCGAGATGCGTTTCCTGTGGCGGCTGTTGTAACCAGAATGAGACGTTCTCAGCCGAAGCCAGTTCCACGTGCGCCTGACCCCGGGACGCGCGTTGCCAGCAACGCAGGGGCGCATCCTGTTGTGAACTGTACAGGCAATAGTGACCGGCCCCATTGCTGTTCCACAGAAGGTCCATTGCCATCACGCACTCGGTTTTCCCCGGCGACGATAATATACAAACGCCGGGCCTGGCCGTGAGAACCGGTTCTGCGGCCTGGCAGGGCAGGGCGAGCGCGCCTGCCAGCGCTATCGCCATAGCCCAGGGGCGCGCACCGAAGGCGAAGCTGAGTCTAGAACTCATAGTACAGGCCCAGGAACATTGTCTGCACGTGGTCGTCAGCGATGGATGGGCTGTCCTTGATGGAGCTGCCCAGCCAGTCATACTGGAACAGGTACACGACGCTCCAGTGCTCGTTCAATGTGTAGTTTACGCTCAGGCGGGCGAAGGTATTGACGGCAGAGCCAGCCCGGTAAGCGGGAAGCCCGGGAGAAGCCTCGCTCGGTTTCACGCCGAAATAATAGTCGGCGGCATCGCTACTCATCCAGTTGAAACCAAGCGACGGTACGACCTGCCAGGGTCCTGTTTCATGTACCACAGCCCATGAAAACCAGGCTTGCTGGCCATGGTGCTTGCCACTGATGTCGGTAAGCAGCTGCAGTTGCAGCTCGGACATGCCGTACTCGTATAGCAGCTCCAGCCCGCCATCTGCCGTCAGGTCACGCTCAGGCGCCTCGGGTTTGCCCTGCGCTCCCGGCTCCGGCTGCGGCAAAAGATTATCCGGGTCTTCGGTGGCGGGGGTGCCAGTGCCGTTCTCCAGATCCAGGCCGGGGTTGAAGCCGAGCGAGCTGTCATTGAGGAACGAATAAAAGGACCGCTCTCCGCCAATTCCCGCGATAGCGTTGAGGTTCCAGCGCTCACCATTACCGATAAACCAACCCAGGTCACCATTGTCGAAAAAGAAGTGTTCGCCGAAATAGGACAGCTGTACTACTCCATAGACGGGAATATCGTCGGAGTTGATAAAGGGGTTGCTTCTTTCTCCGATGCCTGCAGCAAAACCGATTTTCCATGGGCTGACCGGCTCATTGCTCAGCTGCGGGTACAGCTGGTCGCAGCTGGGAAGGGCAGTTTCATCCTGCGCGGGCAGCGGGGCTGACGAGACGATACAGTTACCTGCTTCGGCGATCGCTTGCGTCGGCAAGTGCAGGGCGGCCGCGAGGCTGATAGCCAGCCACGTCGCCGCCCTGCGTGTCGCATGCCGCAAACGGGAAACGGCGCTCCTGGCCGCAATACTGTGTACCTTAGATCTCAAGGATCCATCGCTCCTGGTGCACTCAGCAGGCTTTAGCACCTGATAGCAATTGGAGTGGAAGTTCATGGACTAGCGTTGCATAGTAAGGTGACATATTCCGTTAACAATTCTTTGAAAATGTAAGCAAATGTACGCCGTTTACAAAAAAACACAGATTAACGCAAAAACCCAACAGCATCTGCGCAAGGGCGGGGCTAGGGTAGGGTATCGAAAATTCTGGAGTGAAACCGGGTAGCAGCCAATGAAAAATAGAAAGTTACTGGTGTCAGGCGCAATCTGTGTGGCGGTATTGGGTGGCTGTGGTGGTGGCGGAGGTGGGACTTCGCCAACCAGGGTGGCTGTGGAGGAGCCGGCTGTCAGCTTTGGTGTGCTCAGGCCGGTAACCAGGGAGGAAGAGTTGACCCGCAGTTTGCAGTCCGGACTGCAGGGGGCGAGTTATGTTGTCAATGCGGGTGAAGTGCTGGAACTCGATGCCGGGCTCGAAGCAGCGCCTGCCCTGGCCGATGGGGACCTCGCAGGCGGTTCATTCAGCACCACCAACCTGCAGGAAGTGGGCGTGGATGAGGCAGATATTGTCAAGTATGACGGTTCGGTGCTCTACGTGGTCGACTACCAGGAACCCGATTTCGCGCCCTTCGCCGGCGGTGACGAACTCGTAGCGGAACCCGGGGCTGATGGATCAGCCGAGGGTCTGGCCGCTGACTCATCCATTGCCGCACCCCGAGAGCCGGTTATCCGCATGTTGGCTACGGACCCGGGCATCCCTTCCGCAGAGCAAGTGTCTGTCATTGATCTTGCCGACTCCGAGTTTTCCGTCGATGGCCTTTACCTGAGTGAAAGCGATACCGGCAAAGAGCTGATCGCGGTAGGGCAGACCAACTCCTTCGTGTACTGGGAGCTTTTCGCCAGCGACTACTATTGGCGCAATGGTCGCACCCAGGTTCGCTCCTGGGATGTGCAGAATGTCGCTACACCGGCGCAGGCATGGTCCCTGGAGATGGAGGGCAGTCTGCTCACCTCCCGACGAATAGGCACTATGTTGTATGTCGTAACGCAGTATTCGCCTGCCATCGAAGGCCTGGTGAGTTACCCTCAATCCGAAGAGGAAAAAGCTGCCAACACAGAGCTCATCGCCAACACGCCTCTGGAGGACCTGCTACCGCAAATGAGCCGCGCAGACGGCTCCAGCCAGCCGCTGGTGGACGCCACCGATTGCATGGTACCCAATGAGGACTACGAGGAGGGGCTGGTGCCGCCGCCCGACGGTAGCCTGGTGACGGTGACCGCGATAGACCTGCGCAATCCTGACTCGGTGGAGTCCCTGTGCCTGAATACCTTTACCAGTGGTTTTTATGCCTCTACTGAAGCGCTCTACATCACCGCTAATGTCAGCGGCAATTCGACCCTCATTCACAAGATTCTACTGGCAGATACCGGCCCCGAGTACAGGGGCTCGGGCGAGGTGCCGGGCTACATCGGGACTTCCAACCCCTCTTTCCTGATGTCGGAGCACTCAGGAGACCTGCGCGTGGTGAGCAGCATCTGGCAGGATAATGTCTTCCCGCTGGAGGTGATCGATTCGGAACCGGATGCGAGCACCAGCCCGTTGGACGATGGCCTGGGTGAGCACCGGCTCAGTATTCTGCGCGAGTCTGCTGATGGCATCAGCCTGGAGACAATAGCCTCGCTGCCAAATGCGCAATCCCCGCAGCATATCGGCAAGCCCGGGGAGCAGGTCTACGCGGCGCGATTCCTCGGCGACAGGGCCTACGTAGTAACGTTCGAGGTCATCGATCCATTGTATGTGCTTGACCTGGCCGACCCGCAGAATCCGTCGATCGCCGGAGAGCTGGAGATACCCGGCTTTTCAACACTGTTGCAGCCCCTGGGTGAAAACCTGCTGCTGGGAGTAGGGCAACACGTTCCCCTTGAGGGAGAGAACCTGACGCAGGGTATCAAGCTGGCGCTGTTCGACGTGGGCGTGTTGTCCGAGCCGGTGAGTCTTGGCGAGGTCATCATTGGCAAGCGGGGCACCTATAGTCCGGCACTGTATGATCACCACGCGTTAACTATTCTGGAGATAGATGGCGCTTACCGCGCGGCTCTGCCCATTGAGCGTTACGATACGCCGCAAGGGCCTCCGGGTGATGAGGAGAACCCCTGGGCATACTACGGCTGGACCGACAGCGCCCTGCACCTGTTCGATGTTGATCCGGTAGGCGGTACCCTGGGCAGCAGCGGCACCGTGGTCATAGACAAGCGCTCGGAGGACAAACCCTATAGCACTGTCGGTACCTACAACAGTCGGTCTGTCCTGCACGATAACGCGGTATTCTTTGTCAACGAGGGCGCGGTCTGGTCCTCCCTGTGGGGTGACAGCGTTGATTATTCAGGCGCCGAGGCACCAGCCGACTAGACCGCTAGTAATCGTAAGACAATGACACTCCGTAGGTTCTCGGGTCTCCGAAAGTGCTGACCACGTTCGCACCCACAAACCCCCAGGCTGCGGTGGAAATGATGGCGTATTCTTCGTCAGCCAGGTTCTTGCCCCATAGCATGATCTGGAAGGTGCCGGGCAGACTGCCCAGTTGAACATCGCCCCAACTCAGGCTGGCATCCACCAGGGCGTAGTCATCAATGTTGACGTTATCGGTGGTGTTAACCGAGGTGAGCGCCTCGTCCTTGTAAGCGTACCCCACACGACCGTGTAACTGTCCATTGCGCAGCGGCTGGCGGTAGTCCAGTGCCACTGTGAAGCTGTTTTCAGGTACGTAGCTCATTTCATCGGTGAGCGAAAAAGTGGCGACGGGGGTCTGTACTTCGCTCTCGCCCAGTTCAGTTTCGGTATAGCCGTAGTTGAAACTGGCCTGCCAGGCGTCGCTCAGTGCGGCAGTGAACTCCGCTTCAAATCCTTTTATGGTGTTGCCATCAATGGGCAGGAAATCTCGTTCCCCCGGCGTACCGCCGGTTTGCAGGCTGGTCTGCAGGCCGTCTATGTCCATATAGAAAACCGCCGTATTCAGGCGCAGCCGGTTGTTGAGGAAGTCGCCCTTGTAACCCAGCTCATAGGAGACAACATCTTCCTCTTCAAAACCGCTGCGGAACAGCGCTGCGTTAGCTGAACGCGTGGAGGTGCCACCAGACTTGTAGCCACTGACGACCTTGGCATACAGGTTGCTGTCGTCGCTAAGGTCATAGGCAACGGTGAATGACGGATTGAAGTTGGAAAAGTCATTCTTGTAGAAAGCCCCGTCCGGTGCGCTGGCCGCAAACTCCTCGGAACGCGTGTTCAGGCGGAACGCCTTGCGATCATCCTGCGAGTAACGTGCGCCGGCCGTGAAGTGCCAGCGACTCTGCAGCGCCTCGGGCGTCCAGGTAGCCTGGGCGTAAACCGCCAGTGTCTCGTTCTCGGTTTCAGTGAAGTCGAAAGCCGGCGGTGGCAGGCCAAGGGAGGTAGTGGCCTGCGAATCATGGCTGCCCTCATCTTCGTAATAGTACAGGCCGGCAGCCAGCTCCAACTGATCCCAGCTCCCCAGCAACTGCAGTTCCTGGGAGAACTGCTTGAAGTCTATCTGGCTGCTGCCGGTGCTGATCGAACCTCCCGTTGGTGTGAGGTTCGCTCGCCAGTCCGGCGCAACCACGGTGATGTTGAATGAGTCCAGGTCCCGCCATGAGCTGATCGACCTGATAGTAATGGCGTCGTTCAGGCTCCACGCCGCATTTAATGTATGGGCCTCAATTTCCACGTCGGTGGGGCCATTCCCCCACAGCGATGTCACCTTGTCCTGTCGGTCTGTGGAAACCGTACCGGGCGTTACCAGGAATGAGAGGTCAGGCACGCCGGGTGCAAGGTCTGCCTCCTCACCCGCTACCACAGCCTGTTCGAGGCGGCCGGTGTCGTTAATCTCTGCGTTTTCATAACGGTAGTCGAAGCTGAGGGTCTCGCTGGCTTCATAACGCAGGTCGATGACGGTGCTCTCCCGCTCCTCGGTGCCGAAATCTTCCCCCACGCCCTGGTTTTCCACATAACCGTCGCGGTCTGTGGTGATATAGCCCAGTTTTGCCGCGAATCTGTCCCCCAGCGGCACGTTGAGAAACGTGCGACTCTTGAACAGACCGAGGTTGCCCGCCTGGAAGGTCTGTTTGAATTCAAGCGCATCAGTGTTGGCGCGTCGCGTTATCAGGTTGATGGCACCGCCGGTGGCGTTGCGCCCGTAGAGCGTGCCCTGTGGGCCGCGCAGTACTTCGATGCGCTCGATATCCACCCCCTCAAAGCCGGCGCCAAAAGAAGTGCCGATATAGACCCCGTCCAGGTACAGGGCGACGGAAGGGTCCTGGGTCAGCTGCAGGTCATTCTGGCCGATACCACGGATAAACAGGCGGACTGCTACCGGGTCGTTGTTGAAGTTGTTGACGAACAGGTTGGGGACGGCGGAACCCAGGTCATCGAGTTCATCAATCTGCTGCATCTCCAGCGCCTCTTCATTGAGAGCGATGATGGATATGGGCACATCCTGTATGGACTGCTCGCGTTTTTCTGCGGTCACAATCACCTCCTCCAGTGCCTGACCGTGCGTGAGTGCTGCAGGCATGCACAGGCAGGTGGAGAGGAGGGTCGAGGAGAGGACCGGATTGACGTGTTTCCGTCTGGACATGATTATTCTCCATCGCCTTGCGGCGGTTGTGATTGTTGATGAATCTGGATCTTCGCGCGCTGCACTAACTGGTTCAGTACGAATTCAAGAAGACTGTGCCCCTGCGGCGGGGTGTGACGGTACAGCAGGTCGGCACCATGGCGGGCGTCCATAGGCAACAGCGACAGATCGGGCACCTGCAGCGACTGCCTGGCGCCGGCGTTTCCGGCACCCAGTATGCAATCGAAGATAAGCGCCTGGCTAAGCAGGTTTGCGGTATTCACACATGTCGCTTCGCTGAGCCCTGATTGCTCAAGCACCAACACCAGTTGAGCTTCCAGCCGCATCCACTGGACCGAAAGGCGCTGGCCTTCACCCAGCAGCTTGACGATCTGCGGATAACGCGAAAAGTGGCGCTGCACCTGGTCAACCCAGAGGCGAAGACTGTCTTCCCAGGTATCGGCGTCAAGGTTCAGCTCCAGTTGTCCCAGCACCAGCTCGGAGACACCCAGCAAGAGATCGTCACGATTTTCCACATGCGTATACAGTGACATCGGGCTTACATTCAGCTCCCTTGCCACGCCGTTCAGCGTCACCTCAGCGGCACTCTTCTCCAGCAGCTTCAGTGCGGCCTGCAGAATCTGCTGCCGGGACAGTCGCGCAGGGCGACCACGTTTAGCGGTCTGCTTATTGTTATCCATAGACCAACATGAAGGTGTTCACTTGATATAGCGTATGGCATACGGTAAGTTGCCACTCAGTTGATGTCAACCTGCGCTGCTGGTAATCCAATAACACGAATGAGGTGAGCAAGGTGTCGATTCAACCCGGTTTTTACAGTGCCTGCGCCCCGGCTTTGCAAGTGTCGATGAGGGTAAATCGCGGCTACTCGGCCGCTACGAACCCTCTGTGTGCCGCACCTTGCCGCGCAGGAATTGCCGCGTTTACAGAAAAAGGATAAAGCGATATGACCATTCAAACGGAATCTCGTAGTGCGCTGCGGGAGCTGATCGACCTGCTTGAGGAAGTGGACCAGCGCTGGGCCTCAGAGGAGTGGAACCTGACATCGCCGCAGGACATCGTCGGCGCGCACCGCAACCTGATGCACCTGCTCGAGGGCGCGCTGGTGGGCCATTTCGAGGCCGACCCCAGGCACCCCGATTTCCGCCGTATCGTCACCCCCAGCCGCAAGTATACCGGCGACAACGCCGATGCCATTTACTTTGATGCGGCGGTCTCTCCCGATGGTGAATACCGTGTGCAGGGTGAGATGGCCGGCGCGGTGTACGTGTCAGTAACGGTGGAGGTGGGTACTGAGGATGGCGGGCTGGGGACGCGGACAGCCGGCGTGCTCAACAATACCGAGTTTGACGTGTCTGCCGATGGCCGCTTTGAGTTGAAGCTGGGCGGCGAGCCGGCATCCCGGAATTGGCTGGGGTTGGATGAAGCCTCGCGGGTGACCGTGCGCTACTACTTCGAGGAAGAGGAGTCGGTGGCGGCCGATACCAGCCGTGTTCCCTCATTGCGTATAGAGCCAGTAACGCCGGGCGCCCCCACCCCTGCGCCAACGGATGCATCGGTGGCCAGGGGTATTCGTCGGGTGGCGGAGTTTGTTCGCTCACGCACCCTGGGTATGCCACCCATGGCAAATGCGCCGGATCTACCCGCATTTGTTGGCCTGACGCCTAACGAATTCCCGGCTCCGGTGACGCCGGGCGACTTTGCTCTCTCGGCGTTTGACGCAGCCTATTCGATGGCGCCGTATTTCCTCGGCCCGGACCAGGCGCTGGTAGTGACAGGTCGCTGGCCGGACTGCGTCTTTGCCAACGTATGTTTATGGAACCGCTTTCAGCAGACCTATGATTTTGCCACCCGGCAGATATCGCTTAACCGGAAACAGACAGTTCTGGAAGCTGACGGCAGTTTCAGAATAGTCCTCGCGCACAGCGACCCCGGGGTGAGTAACTGGATTGATACCGAAGGTGCACCGCTGGGGCTGGTGTTCTGGCGCTTCATGCTGCCGCAGGGCGAGATCGAGACCCCGCAGGCAGAAGTGGTGAACTTCGCTGACCTGGCGCAGGCGTGACCGGGGGAGCAGCGATGAACAAACCCGCCTCTATCCGCATCACCGATTTGGCCGCACCCGAATACTCGGACTTTGCCCGGCAGGTGTTGGAGGCTGTCGGCAGCACCGAGACCGAAATCAGTGTGTCTGCCATCTATGCCGAGGCAGCACAGCAGTTGGGTGACATCCCGGCGTATCAGGATGCCGGCGTTGAGGAACGTCTGGGCGTGATATGCGAGGCGATGAATGCAGATACTGAACTCAGTTCTCTGGGGCGAATAACCAATCGCACAATCCTGGTGCGCTATCTCGTGCAGCGTAGCCGCTTGGAGGATTTGTACCGTCGTCACCCTGAAATTGATGAGGTTGAGATTGTTGCGCCCATCATTATTGCCGGCCTGCCGCGCAGTGGTACCACGCACTTGCTCAACCTGATCTCTGTCGATGAAAGACTGCGATCGTTGTCCTATTGGGAGTCGCTTGAACCCGTGCCCGGCCCCGCACAAGAGCAGGGCAGTGAAGGAGAAGAGGACCCGCGCGTACAGCGCTGTCGAGACGCTCTCGCGCTGCAGGACCAGATAATCCCCTTGTTCAAGAACATGCATGAGATGTCGCCCGAGCATATTCATGAAGAAATCGAGCTGATGGGTATGGATTTTTCCATGATGCTGTTCGAGAACTATGCATTGGTGCCAGCGTGGCGAGACTATTATCTTGCTCACGATCAAACCCCACATTACCGATTCCTGAAAAGGGCGTTGAAAGCGCTGCAATGGCTGCGCGGGCCGCAACGCTGGATTCTTAAATCGCCACAGCACATGGAGCAGCTTGTGCCGCTGAAGACCGTTTTTGAGGATGCCAGCTTTGTCCTGCCGCACCGCGACCCGGTTTCCGTTATCGCGTCTATGGTAACCATGCAAACCTATGTCAGCCGCATGAGCCGGGACCCGGTAGACCCGGTGGCAATAGGACAATACTGGGCGGATCGTATCGTGCGTATGCTGGTGCAATGCGCGCAGGACCGCGACCGGCTGCCTGCTTCGCAGACT
>JAUIIQ010000119.1 GCA_030431585.1 Gammaproteobacteria bacterium
GCGACTTTCAGGGCAATTTTGTGGTCGAAGTGAATGTCGGCCACCAGCGGCACCTGGACGCGAGCGCGAATCTGCTTGAAGGCTTCCGCGGCATCCATACTGGGAACAGAAACACGGACAATGTCTGCACCGGCATCGGCAATAGCCTGCACCTGCGCGACTGTGGCATCCACATCGCAGGTTTCCGTGTTGGTCATGCTCTGCACACTGATGGGAGCGTCGCCACCAACGGCCACGTCGCCGACATATATTTTTCGTGAAAGCCGTCGCTTGATCGGAGATTCAGTCTTCATAATTTACCTGCCGGCCCGCCTTTGCGGGAACGGGTTTGTCGCTGGAACCAACCGTGGAGGACACCGCATCGCCCGTGCCCTGCCAGTGCTCGCGCTGTTGATCGAACGCTGCGAGCAGCTCGGCTTCGTCCAGTTTCATCAACTGGCCATACGCGCGCACATAGCCACGGGCGAATGCCGGGCTGCGCAAGGCTGTGTAATCATCGCGCTCCAGAATTCCCACATACCCGGGCATCAAGTTAAGCAGGTCTTCCACTTCCCGTTCAGACAGTTCGGTCTTGAGACGGGCGTTGCGCAACCGCGTACCCGGGGTAACAAACTCGTCAATCTGCGATGTCGTATCACTGGTCACGTCAGGGGTTCCGCTGATACGCCTCGTATTCCGGGGATTCAGGATACAGGTTGGACAGGGCCAGGGCGTAACTGCCTTCAGCGTCCCTGTCACCGGCTTCCCGCGCCAACCGAATGCCCAGCCACAGCCCGCGAGCTGATTGCTGCCGCACTATTGCGCGATAGGTGCCGTAATATTGTTCTGCAGTGCGAAAATCCCCCGCATCAAAACGTAATTGCGCCAGTTCCAGCAGAGCAATACTGTTGGTACGGTCCATAGTAAGTGCTCTACGGAAAGCTTCCTCGGCCGCCATGGAATCGAACAGCTGGAGACGGCATAGCCCGAGATTGACGAATGCACGGGGGCGGGCCTTATACAGCGTATCCTGCACTACAAATTCCAGCTGTTCGGCTGCTTCGTCATAGCGCTGCTGTGAGTACAGGAAGGTTGCATAATTGTTGCGCGCGCGGGAAAACTTCCTGTCCAGTCTGATGGCTGTGCGATAGCTGTCCTCAGCCATCTCGAATTCGCCGGTGCTCTGATACACCAGGGCAAAAGCCTCATGCACCTCTGCATTATCAGGGTCTATATCGTACGCCAGTTTCAGGTTGCGCTTGGCGTTGTCCCAGTTCCCCTCGCCGATATACTTGCGCGCAAGTTCCACGCGCCGCTCCAGTGCTACCTCTGGATCAGCTTTCTCGGTAAATACGCTGTCCGTGGTCGTGATACATGCGCTGAGCACCAGGACCAGCCCCGCTACCGCAGCAAAACGCATTTTTTGGCCCATAGCTGTCACTGCCTCGCTCTCATCCCGTTTTGTTACCGTTAAGCTGTGCTGCGTCGCGATAGCGTTCACTGCGGCGGGTGCGGTCCACTACCTGACCAACCAACTGGCCACAGGCCGCATCGATGTCATCACCTCGAGTAGTGCGCACGGTCACAATATAGCCCGCATCAACCAGCACTTGCCAGAATCGCGAGACCGCATTGCCGCTGGGGCGCTGGTAATCGGACTGGGCGAAGGTGTTGAACGGGATAAGGTTTATCTTGCAGGGGAAATCGCGCAAAAGCTGCGCCAATTCCTGCGCGTGCTCGCGCTGGTCATTGACGCCGGCGATAAGCGTATATTCTATCGTTACTACCCGCTTTTTATCTGCCTGGGCGTCGATGTAGTTGCGCGCACTCTGCAGCAGGCGGGCAATCGGGTATTTGCGGTTGATGGGCACCAGCTCATTGCGCAGCGCATCATTCGGTGCATGCAGGGAAATAGCCAGCGAAGCCTCGCTCACTTTCGCCAGCTCGTCCAGCGCGGGCACCACACCTGATGTACTCAGGGTCACCCGGCGCTTGGAAATACCGTAGGCGTTGTCTTCCATCATCAGGTCCATGGCCGCCACTACATTGTCATAGTTGAGCAGAGGCTCGCCCATGCCCATCATGACTACATTCGTGACCACCCTGCCTTTGCCGGTTTGGAAAGCGTCGTAGGACTTGATCGCCAGCCATACCTGACCGATGATTTCCGCAGCGGTTAAATCGCGCTGAAAACCTTGTTTCCCGGTAGAACAGAAACTGCAATCAAGGCTGCAGCCTACCTGCGAAGAGACACAAAGCGTGGCACGTTTGCCATCGGGAATCAGCACGGTTTCCACCAGGCCGCCTCCCTCCACGCGAATAGCCCACTTGCGGGTGCCATCGCTGGAATCATGCTGACTGACGATCTCTGGAGGACGAATCTCGGCTTCGATCGCGAGCTTCTCCCGCAGGGACTTGCCCAGGTTACTCATCTGTTCAAAGTCCGTGACGCCATGATGGTGTATCCACTTCAGCACCTGGCGGGCACGGAACTTCTTCTCCCCTATATCGAGGAAATACTGTTCCATGGCCGCCAGAGGCAGCCCCAGCAGATTGACCCTCGCGGGTTCCGGCTGCAGGGCCTGGGCGGAAGAGGCAATAACGGACGTCACGTCGGTTTAGCGCTCGCAGATTTCGCTGGCAGCGAAGAAGTAGGCGATCTCGCGCTCAGCAGACTCGGGGGAGTCTGAACCGTGTACCGCATTGGCATCGATACTGGAGGCAAAATCGGCGCGAATGGTGCCTGCGGCGGCTTCCTGCGGGTTGGTCGCTCCCATCAGTTCACGGTTTTTGGCGATAGCGCCCTCTCCTTCCAGCACCTGCACCACCACCGGGCCTGAGGTCATGAAGGCAACCAGGTCTTTGAAAAAGGGGCGCTCACGGTGCTCGGCATAAAAACCACCGGCAACCACGTCGGACAAACGCAGCATCCTGGACGCGACAATCTGCAGGCCATTGTCTTCAAAACGTGAGTATATTTTGCCAACGATATTCTTGCTCACAGCATCGGGTTTGATGATAGACAAGGTGCGTTCTACTGCCATGGGGGGATCTCCGTTCATCATGGTACAAAGGTAAACGCCCGCCCCGCGACCAGCCTTTGAGGCGCCGCGCAGGCAGGTATGGATAAAACCGCGCAATTATACGGATTTTAGGTAGGGGTTTCACCCCGAACAGGGCCAGGGGGCTGGAATAAACCGGCGTTTTATCAGCAGCTTGCGAGCGTTGCTAATAATACCGTAGAAATCACTCCAATTCCTCGATCCAGGCGGCCTGGATGGCCTCCAGAATCTTCTCGCCACAGTGATCGGGGTGGTCGTCAAAACCAGGCAGGGCCAGGACCCAGGCCCGCAAATCAACAAAGTTGACGCTTAGCGGATCAACGTCCGGCCTGGCTTCCGTGAGCTCGATTGCGATGTCATTGATATCCGTCCAGCGCATGGTTGTTACCCTCCTGATCTTCTTTCGCGACCTGTCACCTGACTGTTGACGCCAGGGGCCGGCAGCGGCACATCAATGCTGCTCAGACACCATATTGATGGTGTATCGCGGTATTTCCACCACCAGATCCTGATCGGCTATCACCGCCTGGCAGGAAAGCCGTGACTCCGGCTCAAGACCCCAGGCCTTGTCCAGGTAGTCGTCCTCAAGCTCATCCGGCTCTTCCAACGAGTCATAGCCCTCGCGGACGATCACATGGCACGTGGTGCAGGCGCAGGACATCTCGCAGGCATGCTCGATCTCGATATCATTGCGCAGCAAGGCGCGGCAGACAGTCTCTCCGGGATCAGCCTCAATCACGGCACCCTCAGGGCAGAGCGTTTCATTGGGCAGAACCACGATTCGGGTCATTCGCTAATCTCCTTGTCCAACTCTTCCAGGCTGACGCCGGCCAGAGCCTGTTTGATACTCTTGTCCATACGCCTGGCCGCGAAGGCCTCACTGGCTCTACCCAATGATTCAGTAAGACGGCGAATCTGCTCTACATCGTCTCCGGCGGCGGCTTCGCGCAATTCGCGCATTTTCTGGTGCAAGGCTTCGCATTCCGCCTGGCTGAGCAGCTCGGCGGCATCGTCTGCCAGGGCCGCATCCAGGCCCTCCAGTAACTGTTGCGCATCGAGCCTCTGTTCCGCCAACTGCCTGGCCTGCTTGTCTTCCTGGGCGTGACTGAATGAAGACTGCAGCATGTCCGTGATTTGCTCGTCACTCAGGCCGAACGAAGGCTTGACCGTGACACTGCTCTGCGCACCGGTAGTTTCCTCGCGCGCGGACACGTGCAACAGGCCGTCGGCGTCCACTTCAAACACCACCTTGATGCGTGCGGCTCCCGCCACCATCGGCGGGATACCCCGCAGTTCAAAACGCGCCAGCGACCGGGAATCAGCCGCCAACTCACGTTCACCCTGCACAATATGCAGCGCCAGCGCAGTCTGGCCATCCTTGAAAGTGGTGAACTCCTGTGCCCTGGCAACCGGTATGGTGGTGTTGCGCGGCACGATCTTCTCTACCAGGCCGCCCATAGTTTCCAGGCCCAGGGACAACGGAATCACATCCAGCAGCAGCAGATCCCCTTCCGGACGATTGCCAGCCAGAATATCCGCCTGAATCGCTGCGCCAATGGCAACCACCTTATCCGGGTCTATATCCGTGAGCGGCTCGCGCTGGAAGAAATCAGCCACAACTTCTCTCACCAGAGGCACGCGCGTGGAGCCACCGACCATGACAACGTCGTCCACCTCCTCCACCTGAGCGTCCCGGAGGCAGCGACGACAGGCCCGCAGGGTGCGCTTCACCAGCGGTTGAATCAGTGCCTCGAAGCCCTCGCGGGTCAGCGTCAGGTCACCGGCGCCGGGGACAATTTTATCAACTGGCAAAACAGCGCTTTCCGCGCCTGACAGGCGCTCCTTGGCGTGTCGGGCCGCCGCCTGCAAGCCTCTGTGCTGCCCGGGGCGCAGCGACGCCAGGTTGAGCTCATCCACCACCCAGGCAACAATAGCTGCGTCGAAATCATCGCCACCCAGTGCAGTGTCACCGCCGGTGGCCAGCACTTCAAATACACCGCGGTGCAAGCGCAGTATGGAAATATCAAAGGTCCCGCCGCCCAGGTCGTAAACGGCTATCACGCCTTCTTCACCAGCATCGAGACCATAGGCCACAGCTGCTGCCGTGGGCTCATTGAGCAACCTGAGTACGCGCAAACCGGCAAGCGTTGCGGCGTCTTTTGTGGCCTGCCGCTGGGCCTCGTCGAAATAGGCCGGCACGGTGATCACGGCACCGTCGATATCACCGCCCAGCGTTTCCCGCGCTCGCTCCCTCAGGACAGCCAGAATCTCGGCAGACGCCTGCACCGGGCTGACATCACCGGAGCTGGTGACAAAACTGACCATACCGGACTCGCTGTCTCCCAGCCGGTAGTGGGAGCGCTGCGCATCGCGCTGGGCGTCAGCTCTGCCCCGCCCCATAAAGCGCTTTACCGACACCAGCGTATCCTCGGGATGCTCGCTTGCCATGGCCAGCGCCCGGGCGCCTACCAGCGCGCCTGACGTATCTGAATAGTTGACGACGGAGGGCAGCATGACACTGCCATCGGCATCCGGCAGAACATCAGCGCGGCCACCGCGTACTGTGGCAACCAGCGAGTTGGTGGTACCCAGGTCTATTCCCACCGCACGCTTTTCCTGGTGAGGTACGGGTGACTGGCCGGGCTCGGCTATTTGCATCAGCGCCATTTAGCGTTCCATTAATTCCGATTCAATCTGCTCGGCTTCGAGCAGTAACTTTTCGAGATACTGCATTTTTACACATGCGCTGGCTGCTGCCTGCAATTCCGACTGCTCGAAAGCGGCCGCAAACTCTGCCTGATGAGTGCCGATGTCACCGGATATTTCGGTTACAAGGTGGTCAAGAACGGTATCCGGGTCGACCAGGTCGTGCAGGGTCTCCAGCTTCTCGCGCAACTCCATCTGCTCAATCAGGAAACCACCGTCCAGCTGCTGACGGGACACCTCCTGTTGTGTCATACCGCTCAGCTCAAGCAGATACAGCGCCCGCTTGAGCGGTGTCCGCAGTGTGGCATAAGCCTCATTCACAAAAGCAGAGTACTGCACTGCCATGCGCTGTTCGTGCGCGGCAGCAGCGGCATAACGATCAGGATGCAGCTCCTGCTGCAATTGCCGATAACGCCTGCCCAGAACAGCGGTATCGACCGCGAACTGGACAGGCAGATCGAACAACTCGAAGTAGTTCTGGGAGAAATTACGGGAAGGCATGGCGCGGGCCTGGCGTCAGGGGAGGAGAATTATACTGTGAAACTCTCGCCGCAACCGCACTCCGCTGCCACGTTCGGATTGCGAAAAGCAAGCCCCTGGTTGAGTCCTTCGCGAACAAAGTCAAGCTCCGTCCCTTCCAGATAAACCAGGCTCTTGGGGTCCACGAACACTTTCACGCCGTGGTCTTCGACCACAATATCTTCCGGCGCCGGCTCATCAACGAACTCGAGTACGTAAGCCATACCGGAGCATCCTGACGTGGTTACGCCCAGGCGTATGCCCAGCCCCTTGCCGCGACTCTCCAATTGTGAGGCCACATGCCTGGCAGCAGCCTCGGTGATGGTAACGCCCATCAGGCCCCCCGTTTCTCACGCAGGTCTTTTACAGCTGCCTTGATTGCGTCTTCGGCCAGCACGCTGCAGTGAATTTTCACCGGTGGCAAGGCCAGCTCTTCAGCGATCTGGGTGTTCTTGATCTGTTCGGCTTCGTCAAGGTTTTTACCCTTCACCCATTCCGTCAGCAATGAGCTGGATGCAATCGCAGAGCCACAGCCATAGGTCTTGAACTTGGCGTCTTCAATAACACCTTCGGCATTGACCTTGATCTGTAACCGCATGACGTCTCCACAAGCCGGGGCGCCGACCATGCCGGTACCCACACTGTCGTCATTGGCGTCCATCTTGCCGACGTTTCTCGGGTTTTCGTAGTGATCCAGTACTTTTTCGCTGTAAGCCATAATTGCTCTCCTAGTGGGCGGCCCACTCTATAGTGTTCAGATCGACACCGTCCTGATACATATCCCAGAGGGGTGACAGTTCCCTCAACTTACCCACCGCGTTGCGCAGATCCGCAACTGCTGTGTCCACATCTTCTTCCGTAGTGAAGCGACCGAAGCTGAACCGCAGCGAACTGTGTGCCAGTTCGTCGTTCAAACCCAGTGCGCGTAACACGTAAGAGGGCTCCAGGCTGGCCGAGGTGCAGGCCGAACCGCTGGAAATCGCCAGGTCCTTCAAAGACATAATCAATGACTCGCCTTCAACGAACGCGATACTGACGTTCATGGCACCTGGCAGGCGCTGGTCCATGTCGCCGTTGACATGCACCTCCTCGATATCCTTGATCCCGTCCCAGAAACGCTGGCGCAATGCCTTGAGCCGCTTCGCTTCGTCTGCCATTTCTTCCATGGCAATGCGCGCGGCCTCGCCCATGCCGACGATCTGGTGGGTCGCAAGCGTGCCAGAACGCATACCGCGCTCGTGGCCACCGCCGTGCATCTGCGCCTCCAGGCGCACCCGCGGCTTACGCCGAACATACAACACGCCGATTCCCTTGGGACCATACATCTTGTGTCCGGACAGAGACATCAGGTCCACCTTCATCTCTTCCATATTGATGTCGATCTTGCCGGCACTCTGGGCCGCATCCACGTGGAACAGCACGCCAGCGTTGCGCGTGACTTCACCGATGGCGGCAATGTCATTCACGGTTCCGATTTCATTGTTGGCATGCATGATGCTCACCAGCACCGTGTCGTCTCGCAACGCTGCGGCGACCGCTTCGGGTGTAATCAGCCCTTGTTCGTTGGGATCGAGGTAGGTCACCTCGTAGCCTTCTCGCTCAAGCTGGCGGCAGGTGTCCAGCACCGCCTTGTGCTCGATCTTGGAGGTAACGATGTGCTTGCCTTTCTTTTGATAGAAATGAGCGACACCCTTGATGGCCAGATTGTCTGACTCTGTCGCCCCGGAGGTCCAGACTATTTCGCGCGGATCAGCGTGCAGCAGGTCCGCCACCTGCCGACGGGCGTTCTCTACCGCCTCCTCGGCTTTCCAACCATAAAAATGGGAGCGTGACGCCGGATTACCGAAATTACCCTCCATGGAAAGGCAGTGAACCATGACCTCTACCACCCGAGGGTCTACCGGGGTGGTGGCAAGGTAATCAAAATAAATCGGTTTTTGCATTACTGGCTAACTCCGTTACTGCAATCAGGCCTGGCTGAGAACAAGCGTGTCGTCCTGCACCGCACGCGCGTCCTGCCGTGCGGATATATGTTGTACCTCGCGACGCTCGACAAGCGTGGCGAGACTGATCTGGCTGAGGAAATTGTGGATCTGCTTGCTCAGGTCGCACCAGAGGTGGTGAGTCAGACACACTTCACCCTGCTGACAGTCACTGGTGCCACCGCAGCCGGTCGCATCCACCGCCTCATTCACCGCATCGACGATCTGCGCGACAAAAATCTCGCCCAGATCGCGGCTCAGGCAATAACCGCCGCCGGGGCCACGTACACTGGTCACCAGGTCATTGCGCCGCAGTTTGGCAAACAACTGCTCCAGGTAGGAAAGTGAGATATCCTGGCGCCCTGAGATATCCGCCAGGCTTACCGGGCCATCGTGACCGTGCAGCGCTAGATCCAGCATTGCGGTAACGGCGTAGCGTCCTTTGGTTGTCAGTCGCATGGTTACATGCCTGTGCTATTACGATGGCCAAAGTATGCAATAACCAACCATTTTGGTCAACTATAAACTTGACCATTTTAGTTGGTTTTTACTCGGGGCGACCGGCCTTCCTGACCCATTTCTGGGTTTCGGTAAGAATGCCGCGCAGGATGTTCAACTCCATCTCGTCAAGACGCACGCGGCTGTAGAGCCGACGCAGGCGCGACATCAATTGCCTTGGCGCCGCCGGATCCAGAAACTCAACGTCAATCAGCGTTTCCTCCAGGTGCTCGTAGAACCGCTCCATATTCTCGCGGGTAGCGAAGGGAGTATCCCACTCATCATCCTCCGCCACTGGCAGCCGATCGGCATCCAGCAACATCCGCAACTCATAACACACCACCTGCACGGCCATGGCCAGGTTGAGGGAGCTGTAATCTGCTGAGGTAGGGATATTCAGGTGCAGGTTACAAATCTTGAGTTCATCATTGGTCAGGCCGCGGTCCTCGCGGCCGAACAACACCGCGACCTGCTGATTGGCAGAAGCCTCTGCCATACGTTCCGCGCAGCGGCGAGGGTCCTGCAACGGCCAGGGGATACGCCGGCCGCGAGCACTGGTACCCACCACGAACTGGCAGTCTGCCACGGCCTCATCCAGCGTGGCGGTTACTACCGCGCCCTCCAGCACATCAGCCGCGGATGCGGCGCGCCAGGTGGCCTGCTCATCGGGATACTGCCGCGGCTCCACCAGGTACAAGCGGCTCAGGCCCATGTTTTTCATCGCACGGGCCACCCCCCCAATATTGCCGGGGTGGCTGGTGTTGACCAGAACGATGCGTATGTTGTCGAGATTCATGAGGAGCCGGGCTGATTTCGGGCGCGAAGTTTAGCAGATTTTTTGCAGCGGTTGCTCTATAATCGCGCGCCCGCCAGACCCTGAGGACGACACCATGGAACCGATGATCAACATAGCGCTGCGCGCCGCCCGCAAGGCCGGTGAAAACATTGTGCGCGCTTCCGATGATCTCGATCGTATCGACGTGGTGGCCAAGGGTGTCAATGACTTCGTCAGCGAAGTAGACGTTAACGCGGAGCGCGAAATCATCTACCACCTGCAAAAAGCTTACCCGGACCACGCCATTCTCGGCGAGGAAACCGGCCTGACCGGCAGTGCAGAGGCGCCTTACCAGTGGATTATCGACCCTCTGGATGGGACTACCAATTACGCCCGCGGCATTCCCCATTACGCCGTTTCCATCGCCTGCCTGTTCAAGGGCAAGCTGGAGCACGCCGTTATCGTTGACCCGGTACGCAGGGAGGAGTTTACCGCCTCCAGAGGCCGCGGTGCGCAGCTCAACGGCAGGCGCCTGCGGGTCAGCAAGCGCAACAGCCTGGATGGAGCGCTGCTGGGGACTGGCATCCCGTTCAAGGGTCACTGCGATGACAAACTGGAAGCCTATGCCAAGACTGTTGAGGTGCTTGCAGGCCAATGTGCCGGCATTCGTCGCGCGGGCGCGGCGTCGCTGGACCTGGCCTATGTTGCAGCCGGCCGCCTGGATGCATTCTGGGAAATTGGCCTGGCGAAATGGGATATCGCCGCAGGCGCCCTGCTGATTAAAGAGGCGGGTGGCCTGGTGGCGGATATCAACGCCTCAGACAACTTCCTGGAATCCGGCAACATTGTTTGTGGCAGCCCCAAGTGTTTTAAAGCGGTATTGCAGGTAACCAAGCCGCTTCTGGGCTGACCTCTAACCCGGGCTTCCGGGCTGGTCTCTACCCCTGGTTAACGTCCGGTCATCCCGGCTATATATACACCGTGGTTCAGGGAATAATTTCTTCCTGATCTGCCCCTTCCTTTACCGGGATCATCAGGTCTTCCTTGCTCACGCCCAACAG
>JAUIIQ010000120.1 GCA_030431585.1 Gammaproteobacteria bacterium
GCCGCACACACTGAGCTGGCAGCAATTGGACAGGGCCAGTACCCACCTGGCCAGGCAGCTGCACCAGGCCGGTGTGCGAGAGAATGACCGGGTCATGATACAACTACCCAATATCGTGGAACTGCCTGTCCTTTACTACGCGCTCAGCAAAATGAATGCCATAGCCTCGCCAGTCCCGGTGCAATACGGCAGCCATGAGCTGAAGCACATGGCGCAGACTCTGGACGCGGCAGCGATCATTACCATCAACAACTTCCGCGGTACCGACCTGGGCGCTGCTGCGCGCTCGGCACTGCCGGGCGTTATGGTTCTGGCTTTCGGCGAAACACTTCAGCTGGATACCAGCGAAGGTGAAGATTGGGATGAGACGCCCGCTGCAGATGCCAACCGCGTGGTCACTATCTGTTGGACATCCGGGACTACGGGGACGCCCAAGGGCGTCCCGCGGTCACACAATATGTGGCTGGCATCAGGGCGCTGTACCGCCGACGCCGGCAACTACTGCGCCGACGACACTCTGCTTTGCCCATTCCCCATGGTCAACATGTCAGCTCTGGGCGGCTTCCTCTTTCCAGCGGCCTTGCATGGCTGCGCGATCGTACTGCACCACCCGCTGGACCCGGTCTTGTTCCTGCAACAGATGCAGGATGAACGCATCACCTTTGCTATCGCGCCCCCGGCGTTGCTCAACCAGCTCGCCAAGTCTCCCGAAATGTGGAACCAATATGACTTCAGTGCCTTGCGACGGGTCGGTTCAGGCTCTGCCCCCTTGTCGCCGTGGATGATCGAGACCTTTGACAAAGACTTTGGCGTAGACGTGGTCAACATCTACGGTTCCAACGAAGGCATCGCGCTGTACTGCGCACCCGAAAAAGCCAGGGATCCGGACGTCAGGGCGACCATGTTTCCACGCCCGGGAGAAGATGAATACCTGAAGACCCGTGTAGCCGATCCCGAAACCGGCGCACCGCTTACCGCCATCGGCGAACGCGGTGAGCTACTGGTCAGTGGAGCCACCGTATTCGACGGTTATTTCCAACACGACAATGCGGACGTTTTTGACAGCGACGGCTACTTTCGCACCGGTGACCTGGTGGAAATTTGTGGTGACCAGGGCAACTTCTACCGCATTGTTGGCCGCTGCAAAGACATCATAAATCGCGGCGGCATGAAGATATCACCGGTTGAGCTAGACCTTGCGCTCGAGGATCATCCCAGTGTGCAGGAGGCTGCCGTATGCGCTTACCCGGACGAGCGGCTGGGCGAGAAAATATGCGCGTGCCTGGTGATGAAACCCGGCATGGAACCGCTGTCCATGGAGGCAATGCAGGAATACCTGCTCGAGCTGGGACTGGCAAAGTTCAAGTTACCTGAGCGCATTGAGATCCTCGAACAATTGCCGCGCAATGCAGTGGGTAAGGTACAGCGCTTTGTCCTGCAGGACAGCGTAAGCAAATAGAGAGATAAGCAGCATGAAAAACACGCAGGACGTCTACATATTGGGTGGCAGCCAGACCGACTTCGCCCGCAACTGGCAGCGCGAGGGCAAGGACATATACGCTATGTTCGAAGAGTCACTGCGCGAGGCGATAAACAATGCCGATATAGAGCCGGCGCAGATAGAGGTGGGCCATGTCGGCAATTTCGTCGGCGAACTGTTCACGGGACAAGGTCTGCTCGGCGGTTTTTTCGGCCAGGTTTATCCTGAACTGGCGGCTCTCCCCACCTCACGGCACGAGGCCGCCTGTGCCTCCGGTTCCATTGCCATTCTCTCTGCCATGCGGGATATCGAGGCGGGGCATTATGATGTGGCCTGCGTACTGGGGCTGGAACTGATGCGCAACGTGGACGGAAAAACCGGCGCAGAGTATCTGGGCGCCGCTGCCTGGAAAGGGCGTGAGGCAACACCGGAGCAATGTGACTTTCCCTGGCCGCATATGTTCGACCTGCTGACACAGGAGTACGACCGTCGCTACGGTATCGACGCAGACCACCTCAACCGCATCGCCGAAATCAACTTTGGCAACGCCAGGGAGAATCCACGCGCGCAAACCCGACAGTGGCAGTTTCCGGAAGGCGCATTCAGCTGTGACGATGACCTCAACCCGGTGATAGAGGGACGAGTGCGCAAGCAGGATTGCGGGCAGATTACCGATGGCGCCGCCTGCATCATTCTGGCCAGCGAGTCGGCAGCGAAAGAACACGCGGCGAAGCAGGGCCTGAAACTCGCGGACATACCCCGTATCAAAGGCTGGGGGCATCGCAGCGCACCTATTCTGCTGGCAACTAAACTGGCACTGAGCAAAGACCAGCCACTGGTGTTTCCGCATGCCAGCGCTACGCTCACCGAAGCTGCACAGCGCGCCGGTTTTGCCCAGGTGGCGGACCTTGATGGACTGGAGACGCACGATTGTTTCAGCATGACCGAGTACATGGCTATAGACCATGCAGGGCTAACGGCTCCCGGCAAGAGCTGGCAGGCAGTTGAGGATGGGCGCATTACGCGCGACGGCAGTTTCCCCATCAACCCCAGCGGCGGCTTGATTGGCCTGGGGCACCCGGTAGGTGCTACCGGTGTGCGTATGGCACTCGATTGCGCCAGGCAAGTCACTGGCCGGGCGGGCGGCTATCAGCTACCCAAGGCGGAAAACATGATCACCTTCAACGTGGGTGGCAGCACCACCACCTGCGTTAGCCTGGTAATAGGGGTCGGCCAATGAAGCCCGTTTATATCTATGACGCCATCCGCACGCCCAGAGCCCGCGCAAAAGACAGCGGCGGGCTGTATGACCTGCGCCCCCACGACCTGCTGACAACGCTTTACCACACGCTGCAGGAGCGCACCGGACTGGACCCGGCGATGGTGGGAGAGGTGGTGCTGGGCTGTGTAACGCAGTATGGCGAACAAGCGGCCAATATCGCCAAGACCTCGACACTGTATGCGGGCTGGCCCAGCAGCATAGGCGGCCTCACCGTGAGCCGCTTCTGCTCGTCCGGAGTAGACGCTATCAGTGTTGGTGCACTGAAAATCGCCGCCGGTCAGGAACAGGCGGTGATTGCCGGCGGTATTGAAATGATGTCACGTGTGCCCATGCTGGGCGACAAGGCCGCGGTATTTATCGACCCCCAATACGCTGCACAGTGCCATATGTTGATGATGGGTAACGGCGCAGACCTGATCGCCACACTCAACGGCGTCAGCCGCCAGCAGGCGGACGAAATTGCGGTGCAGAGCCAACAACGGGCTGCGCATGCGAGAACAAACGGTTATTTCAAATCCATCGTTCCGGTCTACAACCCGGTCAAGGACATCACGGTAAGCGAGGACGAGTGTATTCGTGCTGACACGACAGTGGAGGCCCTGGCGCAGATGGAGCCGGCCTTCGCTGCTCTGGGCGCAAAGGGCCCTGACGCGGCGCAGCTCGCGGCGTATCCGCAGCTGGAAGCGATCCACCACATTCACACAGCGGGCAACTCACCGGCAATGGCGGATGCAGCAGCTGTCACCTTGCTGGGCGACGAGGAGCTTGGCCGTAAACTGGGCATCGAGCCGCGCGCGCGCATCGTCGCGGCGGCTACCGCCAGCGACGACCCCCTGCAGGTACTCTCCGGTTGCGTTGCCTCAGCCGGCAAACTGATGGCGCAGCAGGCCCTCAGTGCGGACGACATAGACCTGTTTGAATTACACGAGGCGTTCGCCGCGACCGTGGTTAAATGCCAGCGCGACCTGGGCATCAGTAATGAAAAGCTTAACGTCAACGGCGGTGTGATCGCCCTGGGTCATCCCATGGGAGCCACGGGCGCAATCATGGCCGGCGTATTACTGGATGAGCTGGAAAGACGGGACCTGGCACGGGGCATTGTTGCTGCCAGCGGCGCTGCCGGCGCAGGCAGCGCTTTGCTCATACAGCGCGAACGCTGAACTGGCGCGCTACGGCCACATCGCACACTGCCGCACCCGCAGATCACCGCTTCGCGACACCCCCGGCCTCCGCCAGGGCAAGTCGATAGGGCTTCAAACCCTGCAATGCCAGAAAGAACGCCGGTACACAGACCAGCAGCGGCAACAGCGCCAGTGAGTAACGTAAATCCTGATCACTGGCAAACAGGAAATCTGTCAGGATTGCCACCGCACTTGGCCCCAGGGCAAGCCCGAGGAAATTGGTCACAAACAGCATCAGCGCCGAGACCTGCGCACGCATGTGGTTTGGGGTGATCAGCTGTATACCCGAGACCTGCGCCGCGTAGTAACTGTTGAGGAAAAAAACTATCGGCCACGCCGCCAGCAAGCCCATCTCGGGCGAGTTGGCCAGCGGCCCCAGACAAGCAGGTATCGGCCACAGACAGGCCACGAGGAGAATGACGCGCAGCGGTGCATCCGCGTAGCCACGTTTTACCAGCGGCTGCACCGCCCAGCCTCCAACCAATGCACCCAGGCTTCCCGCCGCAATAAAAATGACGCCGAACTGCCCACCGGCCTCCGCACGGGACATGCCGTAACTGCGAATCAGGTGCTCGGCAAACCACGCCATGGTGCCGTAACCCAGCACAGCCATCAGCGAGGGGGCCAGTATCATTGCCAGGTAGGCACGGCTGTGTTTGCGCAGGTGCAATCCAACATGCTTGAGGCTGGTATCCGGTTCCGCCCCGGACGCGTGCACCTTGCGCGCCGGCTCTTTCAGCAGCATCAGCATCAGCACCACCACAATGCCCGGAGCGCCCACCGTGAAAAACGTCATCTGCCACGCGTTCATGCTGCCCAGCCACGGCAGGCTTACTCCGCCCTGGTGGGCGAAGTATTCGTAGATCGCGCTGCCCAGAATATAGGCAAGGCCCCCACCCAGGGTAATACCCAGGCTGTAAATGGAAATCGCCCTGGCCAGTTTCTCCGGCGGGTACAGGTCACTGAGTATCGAATACGCTGCCGGGGACAGGGCCGCCTCGCCAACACCCACGCCGATGCGCGCCAGAAATAAAGTGGTAAGGTCTCGGGCCATGCCGCACAGGCAGCTCATGATACTCCAGCAGAGCACGCCGGCACTGATAATCCATTTGCGGTTGTGATGATCTGCCAGCCTGGCAATCGGCAGGCCCAGCACTATGTAAAACATGGAAAAAGCGAATCCGTGCAGCAGGCTGTACTGAAAATCGCTGATGTCGAATTGCTCACGGATGGGCCCTATCAGGACAGCCATTACGTTTCTATCTATGAAGGACAGGATATAGGCCAGCAGCAATACTGCCAGCGCGTAACGGGCCTGGGGGGTGACAGCGGTCTGTGTCGTTTGCATGAGTAGACTATAGCACTGACAAAGCGATTAATGGCGCAGGTCAGCCGGATCAGGGTACCGCGATAGCGCATCGAGAACTGTGCTATGCAGTGCCCTTGCGGAAAAAAAGGTTCATCGCACATTGGCGGGGAATGGGACGTTCAAACTAAGCGGCCGCTGTGATCGTGGTATACCCCCGAAAGGGAGTCAAAGGGGGTTCGACCGCTCGGGGGTATACCACGATTGCAGTGGCCGCTCAGCTGAAAAGCTGTCTATTCACCAAGCAACCCCGCTAATGTGCGAAGAGCCAAAAATGCATAAAAAAAGGAGCTCAACGAGCTCCTCAAGATAAAGCCATCCGGATATGGACCTGGCGAGCCGGTTCCAGCCTAGCGCCAGTAGTAATTGAAACTGGCACCATAGGTACGCGGCGGCGCCCACAGGTTGGTCACCCCACCAAAGGTGCCCAGAATCTTGTGTGAGGCATAGAGTTCATCATCCAGGTTCTTGCCCCAGAAAGACAAGGTCCAGTCGCCGTCAGCAGAGGTGTAATTGACAGAGGCATCCCATACTTCAAAGCTCTCCTGTATGGAACGCTGGTCATTACTGGCTTCCATAAAGTAATCGCCGGTATGCGAGACCGTTGCCACCAGGTCCAGCAGCGCACCACTTTCGAAGGCGGTTGAGTAGGTGCCGGTCAGCGTCCAGGTCTCCTCAGGCGCGCGAGAGAGTTCATTGCCGGAAAAATCATCGTCTTCCAGCTCGTACTCAGTGTACTCACCATCCATGTTGGCGTAGCTGCCGGTCAGCGTGAAGTTTTCGGTGATCGCCGCTGCGAAGTCCAGCTCAATGCCGCTGACTTCGGCATTGGCATTGGCCGTATTGAGCACGTTGTTGGCGAGGAAAAAGACCTGCAGATCCTCATAGTCCAGGTCGAAATAGGCTATGTTGAAGCGCAGCCGGTTATCCCACCACTGCGTCTTGGCACCTATCTCGATATTGGTAGCCTGCTCGGGGTCAATCGGGGTAGTGGCCGCATCCCCATTGGCAGCCTGGGAAGGGAAGATACCGCTCTTGAAGCCTTCAGAGTAGGTTACATAGAGCAGTTGATCGTCTGCTACCGTCCACTCAACCGAGCCCCGCAGCGTGGTGTCATCCCAGGTTTCCTGGCCCGTAGCATTCACATAGCCCGGGGCCACCAGGGGGATACCACCGATGGGACTATCGAGGTTGTTGACGGCTGAGGCCTCAACTTCTTTATCGTCTTCTGTGTAACGGGCTCCCAGGGTAAAGGCCAGCGCATCCGTGGCATTCCAGGTTGCCTGGCCGAACACGGCGTAGCTTTCTGTCGTGGCGTCCTGGAAGTAGGTGACGTCGCCCGGGCTGAGACCGGCCAGCGGCGTGATCGCATCCCACCAGGTGATGAAGGTCTCATCACGCTCCACGTTTTCCTTGATGTAGTAGAGGCCACCAACCCACTTCAGGCTGTCGCTCTCCCCGGAAAGCCGGAACTCCTGTGAGAACTGGTCGGCCTCCTCGTTCGCGCCATCTATCACTTCCGAGAGCCCCGCTACGCGGTCACCCACTATGGGTGGCTCACCCTGAACGGGTGTAAGTGACTGCAGCCAGGAGGTATCGCTTTCACGGTAAGCGGTTATAGAGGTGAACACGCCCCAATCGAGGTCCACGTCCACGCGGCCGAGAAAACCGAGTATCTCTTTCTCGGAGTACTGTTCTACATCGTGGGACGATTCGCGCTCATCCAGGCCGGCAATGGATGCCTTGCCAATTGCAATAAAGGGGGGTATCGATGCGAGTCCACTCAAGGCAGGCGTGTCGTAGTCGGTTATGAAACGACTTTCGCCATTGGAATCGATATCGTTGTAATCCACACCCAGAAGTATGTCAACGCGGTCCGAGGGCGTGAACAACAGTTGGCTGCGCAGATTGATGGCGTCCATGTCTTCCAGGTCCTGGCCGGTGGTTACGTTTTTTGCGTAGCCGTCGCGGTCGTGAGAACTGACCGTAAGTTTGCCTGCCAGCGTGTCAGTAAGTGGCCCATTGATATACCCATTGAGCTTCACCAGACCCTCGTTTCCTACTGTTACCCCGGCCCTGGCCTCAAATTCCTGTTGCGGCTTTTTGGAAAAGATATTGATTGCACCACCCGCCACGTTTTTGCCGTAGAGAGTACCCTGCGGGCCACGCAATACTTCAATGCGCTCAAGGTCGTAAAGATCTGTTGATGCACCACCGGGGCGGCCGAGATACACCTCGTCGACAAAAATCGCCACGGCTGGATCGGATGCCGCCGAATCATTGGTAGTACCGATGCCACGCAGGAATATCTGCGGCTCGGCTATGTTGAACGTGGTGAGGTTCAGGTTGGGCGTTTGCAGTGAGATGTCGGCGAGACTCGAAATACCCGCGTCGCTGATCTGGTCACCGCTAAAAACGGTTACCGACATAGGCACGTCCTGCAGGCTCTCCACCCGCCGCTCTGCCGTCACGATAACTTCCTCAAGCGCCTGCGCCTGCAACAGCTGCGGTGCACTGAGCATTAGCGCATTGGCTGCCACAACAGATAGATAAGCGACTGATTTTTTATGGATTGTCTTGCGCATGATAATCTCCACACAGTTATTTTTTATTTATATGCATACCGCGGCCCGAAGCAGGCGCCTTTTTCTCCAGGCTGACGCCTTGCAGAAAATCCGGAAAGGCTTGCTACCGGCCGCTGCTAGCCGAGATAGCTTTCTTATTCGAACCGGGACATCGTATGCCAATAGGTCCTGTTACACAAGTGTCAATTTGGCGACAAATTTCACCTTCCTAAACGTAGATATCCTCTCCGCGCGCCCAGGCGGCGTGAAAGCCTGCGGGCACTCGCTGAGGCATCTTGACTCTTGCAACAGGCCCGGCGGCGATATCCGTTGCGTCGAACACCAGGGCTTCTGATGTCCAGGTATTACTGTCCGTCACCAGCGTGATCACATAACCGTCATCTTCGGCATTGTCCCGCGTGGCACCTTTTACCGGTGCAAAAGCCGCTTCGCTGCCGAACACGCCTTCGCCGTAATCCCACTTATCGTACTGGCCGGTCTCGTTGTTGTACTTCACCAGCGCGTTGAAGCGCAGGGTGTGGCCATTTTCATGCAACAGGGGAATATGCTGGTGGTAGGCATACCGGGTTTTCACGCCATGAAACAGCTGGTTCGATTTATTGAATTCGGTATTCAGGTCATCAATGTCACCTTCGCGCACTTCACCGGTCTTGAGGTTGAAGCGCCAGCGGTAATTATTGGTTTCGTTCCGCATGTAGACCAGCATATGTGCGAGTTCGCCTCCGCCATCAGGCTGGCGCAAGGGATTTGCGGAACGACAGCCGTCCATCACTATCCAGTCGCCCTCTTCCCAACTGTTTGACACATGCAATACAAAGCAGGGCTCACACTCGAACCAGCGGATATCGGCGGAGTCACCGTAACGCGGAATAATGCCGAAGCGGGCGGGAATATCGCGATGAAAATCCAGTACCATCTTGCCGTGGCGGCGCAGCAGGTTCGCGTCATGAAACAGCGGCAGATCATGCAGAATAGTGTAGTTTGTGGTGAAACCCAGGTCATGGGGCCGGCGCGGTCCAGGCAACTCAATCGGGACTTCCTTGCGCAAAGTGCCGTCTGCATTGGCCACGCCGTACGTCATGAACGGTGCCTCATCACCGTAATCCATGAACAGCATTTCCCCTGTGTTCCAGTCCACGTGATTGTGCGCGGACATGTTCTTTCGGGTACGTCCCGGCAAGGTGTACTCACCCAGGTTTTCCAGGGTGAGCGGATCCATCTTGTGAGCTCGACCGGCGTGATACCAGGTCGGCATCAGCTTACCGGCGTACAGGGTCACGTCTGTATTACAGGTATCCTTGATAGGGAACTCGGGTAGCGAAAAGTCAAAGGTGCCCATAACCCCTGGCCAGATAGACCTGCCTTCTTTCTGCTCAAGCAGAAAGCCAGCTGTATGCACATAGCTATTGCGGTAGGCCGCTTTGCCATCCTGGAAGTACACCGCGTGAATCATGCCGTCGCCATCAAAAGGGTGATGCAGCCCGGCAGGCTTATGCACCGTATTCGGGCCATTGCGGTAGTAGGCACCGGAAAGACCTTCCGGCAACTCACCTATCACCTCCAACTGGTCTACAGCCATCTCGTCAACCGTGGGGGCGTAGGCGCCGTGCAGATAGGGATTATCGATCTCGTAAATCCACTCCGGCGCATTGTCGAAATGAGTGACCTGGCCGATAGTTTCCTCGGTGATCGCATAACTGACCTGACTCATGGGAAAAGCCCTCCTCTGGTTACTTGTGTAAGTAGATTATCATTACTTTTATAATTAGACTAGCAGTCTTTACAGAACTATACTGCCCGTGATTGTGGGCGGGAGAACCCAGATCCGCCGTCGTAAGCGGCACCCTTCACCATTGCAACAGGAGCAAGTCATGACCATCAGCGTTGTAACCCCTCTGTGGCAGGACCAACCTGCGATCGACAACGTCACGGTTGCCCGCAATGCAGAGCGCTGCGGATTCTCTGATCTGTGGATAGGCGAGATGGCCACCTTCGATGCCTTCGCCTTTGCCACCGCCATCGGCACAGCACCCGGCACTATGGCGCTGAACATCGGTCCCTTGGCGGTACCTGTGCGCACGCCAGCGACCATTGCCATGGGCACAGCATCGGTTGCCACGCTAACCGGACGCACCACGCGTGTGGCGATTGGCGCTTCCAGCAAGGTGGTTGTTGAGGAGTGGCATGGCCGCCCGCGAGTACGCACCGCGAAACACCTTGAAGAGACCGCGATCGCGCTCAGAGGTTTGCTTGATGGCGAAAAGGTAAAGTTCGAGGGTGAACTGGCCAAATGCAACGGTTTTCACCTGCGCACGGAGGCGCCCGGCGCCCATGTGACCGTGGCCGCTTTTGGCCCGGTAGCCGTGAAAGTCGCCGCGCGGCACAGCGACCGTATGCTACTGAATATGGTAACCACCGAGTCGACAGCACGTCTCAGGCAGCAGCTTGAAGACGCCGCCAGGAAAGCGGGTCGCCCGACACCCAAACTTGCGGTATGGGCGGGCTGCGCACTTGACCCCGGCACGGATGCTGTCACCCAGATGCTACGCTCAAAGGTCGGTTA
>JAUIIQ010000121.1 GCA_030431585.1 Gammaproteobacteria bacterium
TTGCTATACCCGACCCAGTTCTACTTTACGGTTTTTGCGTGCCTGGGTCTGGCAGCGCTGGCAAGGCGAACGCAACAGAGCGGGTGAGCCTCCCGGTCAACCGGCGCCACCCTGCTCCCGGTCCACCGGCGCCGGATGTGGCTCCTTCGTTGCCCGGCAAACGGCATAAATTGTGGGCTCATGCAGAAAGCGCCAGGCGGGCAGAAGGATCCGGTGAACCGCCGCGTCCACAGCCATCAGCAGAGCAGTAAGCGCCCTTTGCAGTAGCTTTAACAGGCCCCCTCCCTTTGGCCGTATCCCCACCACCTCGATTTGCTCAAAACCCGCCATGCGACAGACCTGCTTGAGGCTAATAGATGTGTAAGGCACCTTGTGTGTCACATCACTGCCATAAATCGTATTGCCAACGAAACTGCAGGCACTGTTGGGCACCTCTATCACCAGAACTCCGTCGGAGGCCAGCCTTTGCCTGAGCAGAGTGAGCAATCGCACAGCGTAATCGGCATCCAGGTGCTCCAGCACGTGCAGCATGAATATGGCGGAAAAGCGGGTATCGCTGTCTTGCAAAACATCCACCGGGTCACCGTGCACGGCCTTCACTCCGGTATAGCGCTGCATAATATGTACAGTGACCTCGCGGTCGGTATCAATAGCCCACAGCTGACGCTTCGCGCTACCCGGTAAACCCGCGAGCACCTCCAGTAACTCACCTCTACCCGGCCCGATATCCAGCACGGGCCCATCGCCAATCCCGGCGATCAAATGACCGTAGGTAGCCCCAAGTCGGGCGCATTGCCTCCTCGCGGCGGCCTCTGTCTCATCTGTGTTCAGTTGCGAGCTGAAATAGCCGGACATGGGACTGTGTCTCCTGATGAAAACCCGGCCGCTACCGCCAGTTTAGCGTAGGGGTAACAGTCTGGTTTGTGGCGTGGTATCAGCCGGTCGTCAGACCACGAAAGTAGTCGATTGTCATCGTCAGCCCGTCCTGCAACGCCACCGAAGGCTCCCAGCCAAGCTGATCTTTTGCCAGGGATATATCCGGCTTGCGCTGCATGGGATCATCGTTTGGTAAGGGCTTGAACTCCAGGCTGGAAGACGACCCCGTCATCTCAACAACCAGCTCGGCCAACTGCCTGATGGTAAACTCACCGGGATTCCCGAGATTAATGGGTCCGGTGACATCATCACCAGTGCACATCAGCTTCACCAGTCCATCGACCAGATCTTTTACGTAACAGAAAGAGCGGGTTTGCGAACCGTCACCGTAAAGAGTGATCGGCTTGTTGGCGAGCGCCTGCATTATAAAGTTCGATACAACGCGACCGTCATTGGGATGCATGTTAGGCCCGTAGGTGTTGAATATCCGGGCGACCTTGATGCGCAAGCGATGCTGGCGATAGTAATCGAAGAACAGCGTCTCGGCACAGCGCTTCCCCTCATCGTAGCAAGAGCGCTCACCTATGGGGTTTACATGCCCCCAATAACCCTCTGTCTGCGGATGCACTTTGGGGTCTCCGTACACCTCGCTGGTTGAGGCTTGCAGAATCTTTGCACCGGTGCGTTTTGCCAGCCCGAGCATGTTGATGGCCCCGTGCACACTGGTTTTCGTTGTTTGCACCGGGTCGTGCTGGTAGTGCACCGGGGATGCCGGACAAGCGAGGTTATAGATTTCGTCCACTTCGACATACAGCGGGAAGGTCACGTCGTGGCGCATCAACTCGAAATGCGGATTATCCAACAGATCAATTACGTTATCGCGCGCACCGGTAAAATAGTTATCCAGGCACAGCACATCGTGCCCTTCCTCCAGCAGCTTGCGGCACAGATGAGAGCCAAGGAAGCCGGCACCACCGGTAACAAGAATTCGTTTTCTTATATGCATACCCATTTCCATCAGTGTATTAAACGTTTACATGCTTTCTTGCCGACCGGGGCGCATCGGTGAACGCCCACCGGCCAGCTCAGTTGACCTTCTGCATGTAGAAGGAGCGCGGCTCTGAGCCAGGTTGCAGAAAAAGACTGGACCGGGCAAACGCTTCATAGTGTTCACGGCTCAACATATTCAGCGCCGCGACGACCTGCCAATCAGGATTGTTACTGAGAAAAGCCTCAAGCAGGTACTGTTCATTCCACAGTCGCAATTCCGACTCAATCCATTGCTGCGGATAGTTGCGCGGTGAAAAAATGTCGTGCACGTGAACGTATACGCCTTTCTGCAGCCGGGGAAGAATACGCAGGTATTCATGGAGTACGTCGCCAGCTGGCCTGATAACATGCGATGAGTCGATGAATAAGACATCGCCCGCCGCCAGAGAGCAAAAATAGTCAGGGTCGATTTCTTCAACCCGGGTTCTGATAACCTCAATATCCAGCTGTTCCAGCCACGGCTGCTCGTAGGGTTCGATACAGCTTATGCTGCAAGCCCGCTCCGGATCTTCGCTGGCATTGGCAGCCGCTGCCGCCACCGCAACAAGGGTAGAGTTACCGCTACCGACCTCTATAATCCTGTTCGGCTTGGTGTAGCGCACAAACTGGTACCAGAAGTCGGCATCACCCGGGCCAAACAGTTCATTCTTGATGTAGAACCGCATCTCTTCGCCAGGCGGCTCGGCAAACTGTTTCAACTCATCGCGGGTGTCCAGGCTGGCAAGCATTTCCAGTTGCCCGGCCATATTCCAGTCTATACCCGGCAGGTCACGCGGCTGGTCGTAATTCAATTCGCCTGCGTCATACCTGATCTGTGGCTCGTAATAATGATCCCTCACCGGGAGCACGCCAATAGCCAGCAACATCTTTCTGACCAGGGGCGTCTTGTGCAGACCCACAGTGCGCACGGCCTTCAGCACCAGCACTGCCGGCGCGAGCATCACAGCCAGCAGCGGGTCCAGCAACCTGACCGTCATCTTGAGGAGTTCTTTGACCCTGGCTTTCACTGTCAAGCTCCGGTGGCGTTTATAGAATAGTGGGCAGAGGCGCCTTCCAGGAACTGCATAAACGGGGCACCCAGGCCCAGGAAAAGCAGGCCCGCTGGTCAGCTAGCGGCTTGGATGACATACTACCCAACCTGCTTGCCACCGTCACCAGCCAAACTCGTGAACTATCCACTAGGCCATAACTCCTCTGGGCGGCCACATGCCGAGCTCATAGCGCTTGCTTGCCATGAAGACCCCAGAGGGCGGTTGTTTCCGCTGGATTTTCAGGCACTGCCGTTTCAGCCCGCGAGGGTATTCGTCGTCGAATCCGTGCCCCCCGGCACTCTGAGGGGGGAGCATGCACACAAACATCAGCAGCAGGCCCTGATATGCCTGAAGGGAACAGTCTCGGTAGCAATGCAGGTTGAAGGGCGCACCGCCACCGTTGAACTGGGCAGCCCGAAGGTGGCCCTGCTGATGGAGTCCGGTGTCTGGTCGGCGCAGCGCTTTGTGGAACCCGATAGCGTCCTGCTGGTGCTTGCCAGTGGAGAGTACGATCCGCAGGAATATCTTGATGCAAGGAGCTAGTATCTCCCCCACTCGCCGCAGCCGGCAGTCCCGCGTGGCCGTGTTGGGCGGAGGGATAATGGGCTGCTGCACCGCTCTCATGCTGGCCCGGGAAGGGGTCAGTGTTACGTTGTTTGAACGGGAGAAGATACTGCTCGGTGGCGCCAGCCGCTGGAACGAGGGGAAAATTCATTTGGGGTTCCTCTACTGCGCCGACCCGGCTTTACATACTGCGAAAGAACTTCTGCAGGGTGGCCTGCAGTTTAAGCCGATCATGGAGGACCTTCTGGGCACAGCACTGCAGCACGTCACGCTTGAGCCTGATCTGTACCTGGTTCACCGAAAGTCTGTGGCATCCGTTGATGATACCCGGCGCTATTTCAGCGCGCTGCAGGAGATGGTTGCGGCGCATCCCATGGCGTCTCTCTACCCCGGAGGTGAAGCACCGTCTGGAGTTGCCGAGCTACCCCGGCATGAGTTGGATGCACTGGTGGATACCTCACGCTTTCAGGCAGGTTTTGCAACGCCGGAAAGATCAGTCTGCACCCAGCATATCGCCGACCAACTGGTTGATGCTGTGCGTGCGGAGCCATTGATAGAATGCTGCTTTGAAACTGAAGTTCTTGGCGCAGGTGATGCCCGCGGCAGTGAGCGCGAAGCCCTTTTTATCGTCACCGAAAACGGCGAGGCAGGCCCCTTCACTCACGTCGTAAATGCGCTATGGGCAGGCAGGCCGACGGTAGACAGTACGCTGCAGCTCGATACCTTGCACAACCCCAGTATTCGCTATCGCCTGTCACTCTTTGTCGAGACCTCCCGGCCATTGAACACGCCCAGTGCAGTGATCTGTACGGGGCCGTTCGGCGACGTGAAAAACTATGATGGGCGACGCTTCTACCTGTCCTGGTACCCGGCAGGACTGGTCTACTCCAGCAATAATATGACGGTACCGGTTCTGCCTCCACAGAGCACGACGCAGCAACAGACTATAATCGCAGACACCTTCAGCAATCTTATAGCGCACCTGCCCAAGGTGGAAGAGATACGTGACAACGCAGCACGCATTACGCTGGCCGGTGGCTGGGTTTTCGCCAATGGACGAGGCTCTTTAAGCAACCCGCGGGCAAGCGTACACAGGCGCGATCACGTTGGCATTCACCAGAGCGGACAATGGTTCTCAGTCGACACCGGCAAGTACTCCATCGCGCCCTGGCTTGCGAAAGAACTCACCCAGAGAATCATTCAGGGCTGAACAGTGGCTCACCTGATCAAACAACAGGACGCAGGCATCCAGGCAGAGCAGGCAGACACAACGCCTCTGATCAGCATTGTGACAGCCACCTACAACGCCAGTCATATGCTGCAATACGCGATCAGAAGCGTGCTGCGCAGCAACGTCACGGATTGGGAGATGATCATAGTTGGTGACCACTGCACTGACGACACCGAACAGGTGGTGGCTGGCTTCGCTGACCCTCGCATTCGCTTTCTGAACCTGGCAACAAACAGCGGGCAGCAGGCAACACCCAACAATGTGGGTGTGTCCATGGCCCGGGGTACCTACCTGTGCTTTCTCAACCAGGATGACATGTTTCTACCAGACCACCTGTCCCGCATGCTTGCGCAACTCAATAGCGACAGTGCAGATATACTCTGCGCGCAGTATGCCGTCGTCGAGCCCTTCACGGCTGAGGCGAGTATGGCTGAGCTGAACATCAACGCAGGTGGCCCCCTGTTCAAGGACAGCAAATACCACCCTGGCCGCTGGTACGTGGCATCATCATGGTTTATGTTGCGCAGCACCGCCCAGGCTGCTGGCGAGTGGGGCGCGGAAAGCACATTACTGGTGACGCCGTCCCAGGAGTGGTTGTTTCGAGCGTGGCGCCACGGGATGCGAATTGTCTGCACGCAACAGCCTTCGCTGGTCGTTCTCTATAGCGGAGCACGTCGCGGATCTTATGCGAACAGTGATGCCCGCGAACACCAGCACATTTTCAAGCTCAGTGCCTCACCGCAGTTTGCAGTAGATGCTGCCAAATCCATGATGGCGAGGGAAAGTGCGTTACGCAAAACATGGCCCATGCGGCTACGCAGGATATACTGCTTTCTGTTCGAGCGCCTTCTGGCCAGCATCGGGATACATCCGCTGGCACCCGAGATGCTACTGAGATATGGAGGCCGGGGCGGCTTCGTACGCAGGTGGAGGCAAATCACACAGTAAGCCCGGTTGCGGGTGTATACTGCGCGGGCCGGGCAGAAATAGCCCGCATCGCGCAGCGGCAATACACGGGATAACAGGTGAATACGTTTACAACCAGAGCAAGCTCCATCAATCGGGCCCTGGACCAGATAGGAGACAAGTGGTGCCTGCTTATCATCCAGGAAATTTTTTGGGGCATTAACACGTTCAGCGAAATGCTGGCGACCACCGGCGCATCGCGCGGCGTACTCTCGGACCGCCTGCAGTGGTTGCAGAAAGTAGACTGCCTCAGCCGGGCACCTGCGCGCGAAGGCGGCAAGCGCATGATCTACCGACTTACACCCAAGTCGATAGATCTCTACGACAGTGCATTGATGGCGCTGGAGTGGGAGAGGCGTTTTTTCCCCACACCGGAACTGGAGAGTGTGGAATTGACGCATCACGTATGCGGCCACGTCTTTACCCCGCAGATGCGCTGCAGTGCATGCAACGAGGCCATCAACCTGCATGACGTCAGCTACCAGCCCGGCCCCGGCGCCACACAGGATGAGCGCGACAAGAAAGTACGCCGAAGGTCGTCTCTTTCAGTGCAGGCGGTACCCAGCCGGCGCAGCGTTTACCGCAACCTGATCAACATCGTCGGCGACCGCTGGACAGCAAATGTCCTCGCCCTGTCGTTTCACGGCTTCAAGCGCTTTGAGCAATTCCATGAGGAACTGCCTGTAGCCACCAACATACTGGCTGATCGGCTGAAGTTTCTCGTTGAGCACGGTATCTTTGAGCAGGTTCTCTACAACCAGCGACCTCCACGTTACGAGTATGAACTCACCGGGAAGGGTGAAGCCACTTACCCCTGGTTTCTCAGTATTTTGCAGTGGGGAGATAAATGGTGTGATCCCTCAGGGGCAGGTAAGCCGATGCGGCTAATCCACAAGACCTGCGGGCATACCCTGCAAGGTCGGGTGAAATGCAGCGAGTGTGACGGTGTGCTGAGCGCCCAGGAGGTTCGCTTTCACATAGGTGACCCGCAGGTCGCCTGAGACGGCCGCCGGCGATGCTCAGACTGCGCTCAATGATTCACGTGACAGGATTTCGTCAAGCACCAGCTGGGCTGATTTTGCGGCGCCCATAGAGCCTTCATAGCCGGGCGGGCATACACCGTCACCCACGTTATACAAGTTCTCTACCGGCGTAAGGTGACTGGGACGGGAACCCGGAACCGTGCGAAAACCCGGCCATTTGCCGCGGTAGCAGGTGCGCGTTAGCACCGTGCAACGCTCATCAAAGCCGGGAAAAATATCACGCAAGTCAGACATCACCGCATCAAATTCGCTTTTGATGTCCTGCGGGTGAATGGAGTCGACGGGGGCAGCACCAACGGTATAGAGATGCTTGCCCGGAGGAGCTACTCCCTCTGCTTCCAGGGAAGGCACATCGATCATGTTGACCCTGCGGCTGCAGCCAACGCCGATAGCCGAGTAGTCCATCAGCAATTCATCGCTGGCGAAGTGCAACCACATAATGGCAGTAGGCGTGATCTTCGCCAACTGGGCGCGGTAGTCGTCATCGAGGATGAACGAGCCGAGCATCTGCGCCGTCGCTGTCGGTCCAAGGTTACTGATAACAATGGGGGCCCGTACTTCATGGCTGGCCTGCTGGTAACGAACTCTGACGCCGGTGGCCCTGTTGCCAGCAACCAATATCTCGTGCGTAGCGGCTCCCACCAGCACATCGCCGCCCGCTTTTTTTACCAGTTCGCCGATACGCTCCCACAGAGCGAGGCTGCCGCCTTCAATAAAGCCAAAGGTCAGAGGCGATATAACCTTGATGACCTTGAAGTACTCACCCGCGGGCAATTCATGGCTGTTGACCGTCAACAGCGACGAAATGGTGGACTGGAACATGCCATGAATCCGGTGATTGCGCGTGGTCCGGTTGAGCCAGTCACGAAAACTGATATCGTTTCCCGGTGGCGAGCCCTGCATGGCAGAATTGAGCGCATCCAGCACGCGTTGCGCCTCGTCGGGTGATTCAGCAACTTCACGAATAATACGCCGCGTCACCCCGCTCTTGTGGTCGTAGAGTTTACCGTCGAGCCAGGTGGCAACTTTGGTAGAAGGCTTCACACCAGAGGGAACACCTACCTGTTGGCACACCTCTTCCAGGTTTTTCCCCACCGGCACCGCAAGCCCTCCGGTGGCACAGAGATAGCCATCGCGATTGACCGTAGAGAAACGACCTCCCAGGTAGCTTCGCTTTTCTGCCAACAGCACCCGCTTACCCTGATGGGCCAGCAAAGCCGCGGCGCAACAGCCCCCTACTCCCGAACCGACCACGATGGCATCGTACTCAGCTTTCATCATGCCTGGGCCCGGATTTTACAAACCAGGGAATAAGTCCACTGGTCGAGCGCATGTAGCTTGCATACTCCGGTTTTTCCCGCGCCATCTTTTTGTCCAGCGTCGCCTGACCGGTTACATTTATTACTAACCAACTGTAGATAAGCGGGCCAAAGACCCCACACCAGGCCCAGGGCACTTCCAGCGCAATCACAAACAGCCCCCACCATTGGCATAGCTCGCCAAAATAATTGGGGTGGCGGGTATAGCGCCACAGCCCTCGGTTCATCACTTTGCCACGGTTGGCCGGATTGCCTTTGAAGCGCGCCAGCTGGTAATCACCGACGCTTTCAAAGAAAAACCCGACACACCACAGGGCAAGCCCCACTATGGACAACGCGCCAATCTCTGCCGCGTCACTATTACGGATAGCAATCTGCTGCGGGACCGTTACCACCCACAGCACCACGCCCTGAAGCAGGAAAACCTGACGCAGACTCAGCCAATGAAATGGCCAGCCGGGCGCTACCCAGCTGCGCAAGCGTGTATAGCGCGGGTCCTCGCCATGGCCCCAGTTGCGCCAGACCAGGTACACCGTCATGCGCAGGGCCCAGAGCAAAACCAATACCACGATAAGCGTAGCGACAGGACTGACACTTTCTGCACGCCAGTAGGTGAACAACAGCAGCGCCGCAATCATCGCCGAGAAGAACATATCGATAATGCTGACATCGCGCAGCCAGATACTGAGCAGCCAGAGGAAAACGACCATCGCCAGGGCAAGCCCGGCTGTCGTGGCAAAGGTTTCTGCAATGCTGGTGAGGGTCATCAGGCGAGCCCTGCCTGACAGCAGCGTCAGGCGCAGTGAACTGGATTTATTTAATTGCATAATTAGACCATAATAGCCATGCTGAAACAAATTAATTCAATTCGGCGGGGCAGAATATGACCGGAGAGACTAAGGACCTGGCAGGGCGCGCGGTGATCATCACTGGCGCCGGAAAAGGCCTGGGCAGAGCCTGGGCGTTACATCTGGCCGGGCGCGGAGCTCATATCGTGGTCAATAACCGTGGCAACCCACAACATCCTGAAGGGAGCTCGGCCGACCGCGTGGTGGCGGAAATAACCGCTGCGGGCGGTACTGCGGTAGCCAACTACGCCAGCGTTGAAGCGGCGCAAGCCGCTGACAGCCTGGTGGCTTCCGCGCTTGAGCACTTCGGCCGGCTTGACGGCGTGATTGCCAATGCCGGCATAGACAGAGCCGGCAGCTTTCACAAACTTGCGCTCGATGACTTTGAAGAGGTCTTGCACATTAACTTTATGGCCACCGCAAAGCTGCTGCACAAGGCGTGGCCGGTATTACGCGAGAGCAATTATGGCCGCCTGGTCCTGGTCAGTTCGACGGCAGGCGCTTACGGCAATCACGGCCAGAGTGCCTACGCGGCATCCAAAGGTGCCCTGGACGGGCTCATGAAAACACTGTCTATTGAAGCGGGCAGTCGCAACCTTCGCGTCAACAGTGTGGCACCCTATGCACTGACCCAGATGACCCGCCCCGCTTTTCCAGCGGGCTATGAAGAAACCTTCGACCCCGCAGCCACGGCCAGCCTCCTTGGCTGGTTGCTAAGCCCGGCGTGCAATGTGAACGGCAAGACCTTTATTGTTGGTGGTGGCCAGGTGCGCCTCCTGCAAACACTGGAGACCTTGTCGCTGCCACTACAGGACAATACCGCTGCCGTGATCAAGCAACTGCTGGCTGCCCCGCTCACCAGGCCGGCGCCAAAAAGTGCAACGGCGGAATTTACAGACTTTGTCGCCGCCCTGGCTGCAGCACCCGGCAAACACAGTGAATACAACGCTGATTAGCCAGGTGGCACAACCGCCATTGCGTACGCAGGTTTATTGCGTCACCTAATGAAGGCTTGCATAATAAAACCTATAGTATCCCCCAACCCCTGCAAGGACTCCATCATGCACAAAAAGACAATGCTGCCAGTTCTTTCTATTGTGCTTCTTTGCGCATCCCAGATGGCGCAATCCTCCAACACGGCCGACCCCACTGTGAGCTGCCGAAACCTGCTCTCAGCACCAGCACCTGATACAGAGATTGCCAGCGCAACACTGTTAAGTGAGCACAACGGGCTGGCGCCTTTCTGCCAGATTGAAGGGCAGATCGCGCAGAAGCTTGGGTTTGTCATGCGCCTGCCGGCAGATCACTGGAACGGCAAGTTCGTGGTGACCGGCTGCGGCGGATTCTGCGGTAGTCTCCAGCCAGACAAACCCGGCTATTCCAACAGCATGAATGAATCCCTCAAGCTGGGGTACGCCGTGATCCAGACTGACGGCGGGCACCGGGCCGATAGCTGGGATACAGACTGGGCTAT
>JAUIIQ010000122.1 GCA_030431585.1 Gammaproteobacteria bacterium
ATGCCAATCTCGGCAGTCCGCTGGTGCGCCAGGCGGTGGTGCGCGCATTGCGCGGCAAGGAAATGACGGCCATGCAGGAAATGCTCGCGGACAGTCGTCTCGCCCCGGCGGCGGAAGCCGCCGAGGTGATGGGTGCGCTGGCGGCAAACGCCTACCGTGACCTGCGTGGCGATATGACTTCCACGGAGCCGGCAAACAACGGGCTCAACGAACTACTGGCGCTGGTCTCCCAGGCAAATGCCTCACAACAAATAGCCATCATGAATGCCTTCAGGGCGCTGACCCTGCGTACCGGCTTTGAGCCCGCGGAGTTGGCCGCTATGCCGGATCTGTTCGACACCGCCGACGCCAATGAAAGCGAAGCCCTGGCAGCGGCCAGGTTGTCTGGTCGACGCGCCTTCACCTGGCCCGGAGACCCGCTGGCGCTGGGTATCGAACCGCTGACACGGGAGCAGAAAATGCTGATGTCTGCGGGAGAGAAATTCTACGGGCAGTGCGCGTCCTGCCATGACCAGGACGGCACCGGCACGCCCGGTTTGGCGCCGGCACTGGCGGGCTCGGAATGGGTAACCGGTCCGCCGGAATGGTTGGGCCGCATTATCCTGCAAGGTAAAGGTGGTTCTGACTCAGGCTACAGTGCTGTTATGCCGCCCCACGGCCACCTGGCGCAACTGGACGATGCCACGCTGGCCGGTTTGATGACTTACCTGCGCCGCGCCTGGGGCAATGCGGCGCCGGCAGTGGCGGTGGACAAGGCGACGGCTATTCGCAGAGACAGCGCTCAGCGTGAGCAGCCCTGGACAGCCCAGGAACTTCGGCAGGTGTACGTGGATCGTGGGTACGGCAAATTCGTCGGCGAGTATTCGGTGAGTTTCATCACCATTACCATCAGCGAACAGCCCGAAGGCTTGTATATGGAGGCGACTGTCGGCGGAGAGGGGCTGCTGACGCGCCTGGACGACCAGCTGTTCGAGATCAGTTCTGATGACGGTAGCGCACAGCTCGAATTCGTCAGCGACGCCGACGGGGTGGTGAATAAGCTGATTATTCACCGGGATGGTCAGAAAATACCCGCAGAACGCGATGATTAAAGCTGGGCTCGGCGCTGGGTTGGGCGTGTCTGCGCCTCGGCGACATTGCCGTTTGCTGGCGAGGAGTCTCCAGGCGTCCGGCTTCTCGCGCGCTTGTTTAACTAGTTGTCAGCGTTACGGGTTTATTGAGCGGCAGACCAATCCGGTTATTTTGCACTTGCCCTCTTGCCAGAAGCGGGGCATATTGGGCTTGTGGTAAGGTGGTAATACCAAAATTAATTAGTCTAATAACGATTACAAGGTGTTCACTATGGAAGGGAAACTTCATCGCAAGGCCGCTCTGGCCGCTGCATTAATACTGGCCTACCAGGCTCCTCTGGCCTCAGCGCAGGGGCTGGAAGAAGTTATCGTCACCGCGCAGAAACGCGCGCAGAGTGCGCAGGACGTGCCCGTGGCGTTGACGGCAGTCAGTGCCGAGACCATTGAAGCAATGGGCATTCAGGAGTTTTCCGATGTTACCCGGATTTCCCCCTCGTTGACGTTGAGCAGCGGTAACAACAAGCAACAGACGTCGATATCCATACGCGGTATCGGCACCAGTGTGTTCAGTATAGGGGTTGAGCCCAGCGTCGCCGTGATTATCGACAATGTATCTCAGGTTCAGCCGGGTCAGGCCTTGAGCAATCTGGTGGATATAGAGCGCATAGAAGTACTGCGCGGCCCCCAGAGCACCTTGTTCGGAAAGAATGCCTCCGCTGGCCTGGTCAGTGTCACCACCCGGAACCCGTCAGAAGAGCTGGAGGGTAGTATTGAACTGGTGGCTACGGACGATGATCAACTGCGCACCGTTGGCACGCTATCCGGTCCGGTTAGCGACGGCTTTGGTTATCGCATCATGGGTTATTACGATGACCGCGATGGGTATCTGACCAACCTGACCACCGGTGGTGACCTGAACGGCGGGCTGTCCAAGGGCGGTCGCGGTAAATTTCTCTGGGAGGTGACCGAGAACCTGACCTCAACGTTTATCGTCAACTACAGTGAAGACAAGCTCAACTGCTGCGGAATCAACTGGCACGCACTGGACCCGGAGGCGCGCGTACTGGGCTTCGTGCCCGGAGAAGTGGCCCCCGGTATCATTCCTGGCAAGGACAACCGCAGGATACGGCAGGACGATGCCTCCCTGGGCAAGAGTCGCGATGTATCGGGTAGTCTGGAACTCGGCTACGAAATAAATGAATTTACTCTCACGTCGATCTCTTCCTGGAACCGCTGGCAGTATCAGAACAATGAAGACGTAGACTTCTCCGACGTGGATGTGGCGGGGGCGTTGAGCGGTGGCTTTTTGGAGGGCGGTATCGCGTCACTGTCGGACGTGGAGACGACTTTTGTCGCGCAGGAGTTCCGACTGGACTCACCCGTTTACGATAGCTTCGACTACATGCTCGGGCTTTACTACGCCGATGCCAGTACCGATCGTAGTTTTGAACGCACCATCCTGGTGGCGGACTGGGTGGCGGAGGCGAGTACCGAGAGCCTGGCGGCTTATGGCCAGGGCAACTGGCGCTTCACTGATAAAACCAGTCTCACGCTTGGCCTGCGTTATAACTACGAGGAAATTTCCGCAGATTTCGTGGATAACCCCACCGACTCCCGTTACACCGGCGATGACTCCGACGGGATATGGTTGGGTAAGGTCGCTGTGCAGCATTTTCTCAATGAAGACACGATGTTGTTCGCCAGTTATTCGCGAGGCTACAAAGGCCAGGCTTACGATATTTCCACGGGCTTTAACCAGGACAAGGCCGACAACCCCGTGGCAGCGGAGGAGTCCGACGCCTACGAGGTGGGTATCAAGACCACGTTGCTGGACCAGCGCTTGCAACTCAACGTCGTTGGCTTCTATACCGAGTACGACAACTTCCAGGCCCAGAATACCATTCTTGGTCAGGACGGCAGTGTCCAGCTTGATATTTCCAATGTGGGCCAGTTGGAAACCCAGGGGATAGAAATTGATGCGGTCGCGTTGCTGGGCGATAACTTTATTCTACGCGGAGGTTTTGCGTGGATTGATGCTACGGTCAAGAGTTACCCCAACGCTCGCTGTTTCCCCAACCAGACTGAGGCGCAGGGTTGCGTGGAAATTGCACCGGGTGCGACGGTACAGGATCTGGCCGGTGAAGACCTGAGTAATTCGCCGGACTACAAGCTCACTCTTGCCGGAGAGTACACGCTGCCTCTCACGTCCATGCCCTTTGAAGGCTTCGCCAATTTTTCTTACCGCTGGCAGGATGATGTGGTGTTCAACCTCAACCAGGATCCCGAGATGCAATACGACTCCTTTGACGTATTGGACCTGAGTGTCGGCATCGTCGAGCGCGAGCGAGCTGCCTACCGCGTCACCCTGTTCGTCAATAACGTCCTCGATGAGAACTACCTTGTCTCCAAGGCTAACCTGGGGCAACTGTACGGTGGCAGGCAGGCCATAGGCCAGATTCTGGCCCGGGATAGCCAGCGCTATGCGGGTGTCAGAGTGAAGTTCCAGTTCTAGGCAAGCTTGTGTCGGGCATGCGATGTGCAGCGCTGGGAATGTTGGTGGCAACGGCGCTGACAGCCCCCTACAGTTCAGCCCAATGTGAAGATCACGAACCTGGGCGCCGCGCCTACTTCGGTGATCTACACGTGCACACGCGCTTTTCCCAGGATGCCAACTGGCGCATGGGTAATACACAGGTTGGGCCGCAAGAGTCCTATCAGTTTGCCCGCGGCGCACCACTGTTGCTGCCACCCTATGATGCACAGGGCAAGAGTGAGCGGCGTGTGCAACTGGCGCGTCCGCTGGATTTTATGGCGGTAACCGACCATGCAGAGGCGCTGGGCGAAGTGCGATTGTGCGCGGATCCGGCCTACGATGGCCCCGGTGCATGGTTGTGCGGTGCCGGTGTATGGACGCGCCTGCTAACCGGGTTTGCTGCCAGGGCGCTTCCCATCTCCACACTCTGTCCTCCCGGTGACGCGGCCTGCGATGCGGCGGCCGGGGCCGTATGGCGCGATACACGTGCCGCTGCGCAAACGCATAATACACCCTGCGAGTTCAGCACCTTTGTGGGTTACGAGTGGAGCGGAATGGCCGGCATGGCGAACCTCCATCGCAACGTTATTTTCCGGTCCAACCAGGTTGTGTCCCGCCCCATCAGTGCTCGTGAAGCGCGTACCCCGGAGGCTTTGTGGGACGCACTGGACGACAGTTGCCGCGACGCTGTGGCGAACTGTGAAGCGGTAACCATCCCCCACAACCCGAATCTCAGTGAGGGGCTGATGTTCGCGCCAATCCTGAGCTCAGGTGAGGCGATGACAGCCCGGGTAGCCCAGCAGCGCCAACGCTATGAACGCCTGGTGGAAATTGTGCAGCACAAGGGCGCGTCCGAGTGTTTCGGCGGTCTGGGCTCGGAAGACGAGCTCTGCGCCTTCGAGCAATTGCCCTACAGCAACTTTTTGCAAAAGTACCTGCCTTTGCTGGGCGAGCCCCCGGCAGACGATAGTCGTTACCTGCGCGAAGCCCTGCGGGAAGGTCTGCGCCAGCAAGCGCGACTGGATATCAACCCCTTCATGACCGGCTTTATAGGCGGAACGGACAGCCATACCGGCAGTGGCGGTGCTGTAGATGAGAGCGGCTACACCGGCAACCATGGCGCGCAGCATGTCAGCGTCGATCGCGGAGCGGCACAACTCCCTGACCGGGTAGAGCAGAACCCGGGCGGACTGGCAGTGCTGTACGCGGAAGAGAACACCCGTGATTCGCTTTTTCAGGCGCTGCAGCGCAGAGAGGCCTACGCGACCAGCGGTACTCGCATACAACTGCGCTTTTTTGGCAGTTGGGGATACCCGGCGGACCTGTGTCAGCAGCCTGACCAGCTGGGGCAGGCTTACGCGGGCGGTGTGCCTATGGGTGGCGAATTGCACAGTGCGGACAGCAAGGGCAGGGTGCCCGTGTTTCTGCTTTCGACACAGGCTGATCCGGGTACAGCTGCGGCTCCCGGTGGTTTGCTACAGCGCATTCAGGTGATCAAGGTCTGGGTGGATGCGCAGGGCAACGGCCGCGAAAAGGTGTATGACGTCGCGGGCAGTGACGGCAATGACGCCAGTGTAGACCTCGCGACCTGCAAACCCCAGGGGGAAGGGTATCAACGGCTCTGTACTGTCTGGCAGGACCCGGACTTCAACGGCAGTCGCGATGCGGTCTATTACAGTCGCGTACTCGAAAACCCTTCCTGCCGCTGGCAGCAACGTATATGTGTTGCCAACCAGGTCAGCTGTGAGGCACCGGATTCACTGCCAGAGGGCCTGCAGGCTTGCTGTGACGACAGCGTACCGCGCACCGTTCAGGAACGCGCCTGGTCATCGCCTGTCTGGTACAGTGCCGGGTGAACCGGCGTCGGCTGTGTCGTGTTCATGGATAAACATTGCACTTTGGTTTGTTACGAAAAACGAGAGAGGTAGCTATGTCAGTCTCTATCAAGGGAATCCTAAAACTGGTGGTTGCAGTTATTGTGCTGCTGGTGGCGCTGGCTCTGGCAGGTATTTATTACATCGGCGCCTGGCATATTCTGTTTCCCTCGTCCCAGCATGATACGACGCCCCCCCAAATCAGTGCGGACCTGCCGTCCCCCTCTATTCTGGTGTTCAGTAAAACCAATCGCTTCCGTCACAAAGAGGGGATTGCCGGGGGACAACAGGCGCTGGCGGACATAGCCCGGGCGCAGGGGTGGGGAATGTTTGCGACAGAAAATGGAGCGGTATTCAACCCTGCAGACCTGGCACGGTTTGACGCCGTCGTTTTTCTGAATACCACGGGGGACGTTTTCAACGAGACCCAGGAGGCTGCATTCCAGCGCTGGCTGGAGCAGGGCGGTGGCTGGTTGGGCATTCACGCCGCGGGTGATGGCTCCCACGCCCAGTGGGGCTGGTATATGGATAACCTTATTGGCGCGAAGTTTATCGCGCATATTATGGGCCCTCAGTTCCAGACCGCCAGCGTACTCACCGAGGATGCCGCCCACCCGGTCAACCAGGCAATGCCGGTGCAATGGCAGCACGAGGAAGAGTGGTATTCGTGGGAAAGCAGCCCGCGTGAACGAGGCTTCAACATCCTTGCCACCGTAGATGAGGACAGCTACACCCCTGTCGCGAAGTTGCTCAACAAGGAAAGGGATCTCCGCATGGGCGATCACCCGGTGGTCTGGTCCAACTGCGTGGGCGAGGGGCGGGCAGTCTACTCGGCCATGGGGCATCGCGCGGAGGCCTTTGCCGTCAGCGATCACCTGCGTTTATTGACGAATGCCCTGTCGTGGCTAATGAGTGATGCGGATGCGGGCTGTGGCCGATAACGCTGTAGCATATAGTCTGGATTAAAGATTGGTGGTCGGGCGCCTGTGGGCTGTATCTTGCCGGAGCTGAGTGTATAACGAGAGTTAACGCTGTAACCGGTAATGGACTTTTTTACTTGCTACCCGGATACGGCGACAGCGGGCGGCTCGCATCGGCAGCTATCGGTTCACCGCTATCGCGTTCGCTTACGGCCTGTTTGAATCCGACCTGTTCTGCGCGCTGCTTGAACCAGACGCCTTCCGGGCTGTGCCGGGTGATGCCATCAAAGAGAGTGGCGAACATCTGGGTATTACTGAGCCCCATGTTTTCGTAGGCCTGATTGATCAGGAGTTTCTGCATCATCAACTGATTTTTGGGTACACCCGCCATGCGTTCGGCCAGGCGCTGAACTCTCTCGTCGAGATCCTCCAGTGGTACCGATTCAAGTACCAGACCCAACTCCCGGGCTTCCTGGCCGTTGATCAGGTCACCGGTAAACAGCATGCGCTTGGCTTTCTCCGCGCCCAGGCGATATACCCACATCGCGGTTGTCGGGCAACCCCATACCCGTGCCGGCGGATAGCCGATAACAGCCTCATCGGCCATAATGACGATGTCACAGGCCAGCGCGATATCACTACCTCCCGCCACGGCAGGGCCGTGCACTCGCGCTATGGTTGGCTTGTAACTCTTCCATAAGGACATGAAGTCCTGGGTGTTCTGATACATGCCATAGAAGTCCAGCATGGGGTCCCAGGGGCCGCCGTCCCCCCGGCCCAGCTGCGAACCCGGTTGCTCGCCTTCCTCCTGGGCAAAATCCACCAGGTCGTATCCGCTACAGAATGCCCGTCCCGCCCCGGTAACCACGATCACATGCACTGAGTCATCGCGATTGGCGCGCTCTACCGCGTGGGCAATCTCTCCCGGCATTTCCATGGATATTGCGTTGAGCCTGTCGGAGCGGTTCAGTGTGATGGTGGCGATACGCCCCTCGCTGCGGTACTCTATTTCGGTATATTTCATGCTGGCGCCCCCGGTTGATGATTAGCCTAGCCTAAAACTGCCATGAATTCGCGTGTTCGGTAAAGCCGGGAGCAATGCGGGCGGGGCCGCTTTGCCGGCACTCCAGCATTGGCCAGGCATCAATGATAATCTACGCTGTTTTCTGCTATCACCTGGACCAGACGTAATGCGTGTTTCACTTATATACGCCCGTTCGGAAAACTACTGCATAGGTGACCGGGGCGAACTGCCATGGTCGCTTCCCGACGAGTACGCGCATTTTCTGCGAACCACGGCAGGTGCAGCCGTGATCATGGGGCGAAAGACCTACGAGGATCATAACTCCTATCTTTCCGGCCGGGTCAATATAGTGGTTACACGCAATCCGCTGATGACACTGGCCACACATGTTCTGCGTGCCAGCGGCCTCAACGAGGCGCTCAGGCTCGCAGAGCGTGACAGCGACAGTGCGTTTGTTATCGGCGGTAGTTCACTGCTGGCAGAAGCCTTGCCACTGGCAACAACGGTGTTCGAGACAGTGGTGCATGCGCAACTGCGCGGAGACACGTTTGTAGAACCTTTTGATTTCAGCAACTGGCACTCACAGCAAGTTGCGGTGCACCCGGCGGACATGGCGCATGCGTATGGCTATACGGTGTATCGCCATACGCGACGTCTGGCGGGCGAAGCATAGGCGGGCGCGCTTCGCCGAAACTGTACACGAGTCGCCAGACTGCGCCGCTTCTCTACTGCGGCTCGAGAATGCTCAGGTTCAGTGTTTCCTTGACGGTTTCCATCACCACGTAGCTGGTGGCTTCCTGAATCCCGGCAATACCCAGTAGGGTCTCTCCCAGAAAGGTGCGATAGGCGGTCATGTCCGCCACCCTGGCCTTGATCAGGTAATCGAAATTTCCGGATACCAGATAGCATTCCTGCACTTCAGGTAATTCGACTGCCGCTGACTTGAATTGCTCAAAGCTGTCCTGTGACGTGCGCGCCAGGCGAACCTGTACAAACACCACCAGCGCGGCCTGCAGCGCTGCCGGGTTAAGCAGTGCCGTGAAGCCGGTGATAATGCCCTCTCTCTCAAGGCGTCGAACCCGCTCGATGCACGGGGTGGTGGTCAGGCCGACCTTGCGTGCCAGTTCGGCATAGCTGACTCGGCCGTCCGCTTGCAGGGTCCGGAGTATGTTGCGATCAATCTTGTTGAGTTCTTTCACTCTGCTTCATCTCTTATTGGCAGTTGAATCTAATAAAAAAATGCAAATATACAGTTTAAATTTTTGTTAGGGGCAAAAAATACAAAGAAACTACTAGCGGAAACTGGCTACACTTCTGCCTGTGGAGCAATGGCAATCCAGCCTTTAATCGAGGGAATCATCATGTTGATAGGCGTACCCAAAGAGATAAAAATCCAGGAGTGGCGTGTGGGGCTTACCACCGGGAGTGTGAACGAGCTCGTGCATCATGGTCACCAGGTGCTGGTGCAAAGCACTGCGGGTGAGGGTATCGGCCTCAGTGATGACATGTACCGGGACGCGGGCGCTGAGATTGTCGACACAGCAGAGGAAGTGTTTGCGCGAGCAGATATGGTGGTAAAGGTGAAAGAGCCGCAGGCCTCGGAGTGCAGGATGCTCAGGGAAGGCCAGGTACTGTTTACCTACCTTCACCTGGCGCCGGATCCGGAGCAAACCCGTATGCTGCGGGAATCAGGCTGCGTCGCGATAGCCTATGAAACGGTTACCGGGCCGAATAACAGTCTGCCGCTGCTGTCACCCATGAGTGAAGTGGCCGGGCGCATGTCGATTCAGGCTGGCGCGCATTGCCTGGAGAAAGAGCAGGGCGGGTCAGGTATTTTACTGGGCGGTGTACCCGGTGTTGAGGCCGCGCGCGTGGTGGTGATAGGCGGTGGCGTAGTGGGCACCAACGCCATCCGCATGGCCATGGGCATGGAAGCACATGTCACGGTACTGGACCGCTCGCTGCAACGTCTCAAGGAGCTGGATTTCCAGTTTGGTTGTATGTTGAATACGGTCTATTCGACGCGCGAAGCCCTGGCGCGATATGTCGCCAGTGCCGACCTGCTGGTAGGCGCAGTACTGGTGCCGGGTGCCGCTGCGCCGAAACTGGTGAACCGCGAGATGCTGCGCACCATGAAGCCCGGGTCAGTCCTGGTAGACGTGGCGATAGACCAGGGTGGCTGCTTTGAAACGAGTCGGCCCACAACCCATATGAATCCAACTTTTGTGGAAGAGGGGGTGGTGCATTACTGCGTAGCGAACATGCCGGGCGCGGTAGCGCGCACCTCAACCTTCGCGCTGAACAATGCCACGTTGCCGTTCACTCTCAATCTTGCAGACAAAGGCTATAAAGCCGCTCTGCTGGCGGACCCGCATCTGTGCAATGGGCTCAGCGTTCACCACGGAAATGTCACCTGCAGCGCGGTTGCAGAAAACCTGGGGCTGGAGTACACGCCTGCAGCAGACTGCTTGCGCGATTGACGGTCTTTTCCAGCAGGACAGCCTGCCTCTCAAAACGCGGGTGATAGTCGTGCCTGCGCCCCGGGTCACCGACCAGTGTCCTGTGATGTCCCGTACTCAGCCGCTGCCAGCAAGGGGCAGCAGCTGGTTCTTGATAACGTTACTAATAACCCAACTAAAGTGTTAGTTAGTTGGGTTATTGATTTGTGTTTTTAAGTCGCTCAGTTCTGTTTCAGGCTTCCTGGCAAACGGGGATGATATTTTTATATCAATAAAAACAATGAGTTAAAAAATAAATACGGTCTTTTTTTAAAGTTGGCATCGTTGCTGCAATGTCTTTGGCAAGGAGCAAAAATGAATGGCTCCCATCAAACCAAACACATTGAGGATTACGCTATGACTACTATCAACATCACTGACCTGAACAACGATCGCGCTTTGAACGCTGAAGAACTGGCCTCTGTAAATGGTGGCTGGTACTGGCTCTACCAGCCGGCCTACAGCTACTACTAC
>JAUIIQ010000123.1 GCA_030431585.1 Gammaproteobacteria bacterium
TCAGACGAACTTCTGGGAGAAATATTTTCGAATTTCTGTATTGGTAAGTAGTCACGTTTTCAACCACAACTTGCACATCACTTATCCACTTCTTGTCCACGTTGTTCCAGCGTTCTCACGTCTTATCAACACCAGATTCACAGGTGTGCAAGCACCTCCCCAAAAACATCACGCGATTCCCGAAGGACTTGTATAAGGCGTGAGTAACGCCGGGACAAGGCGCTGCACAATACATCTGTACCAGAAAGAGTATTCATAGAGTGAAAAGTTGTTAGCATGCCATGCCCAGCCGATACAGTGCTTATCACAGCCAGGCAAAGGGCTTATACCTTAGCTATGCTTCTTGCAGGTCACTGAATTGAGAGGAAAAAACAGGGTTTTACACAGGAAAATGGTGCCCTAATAATTACAACAACAATAATCCTTCTATACATACACTATAAATATTTAATCATTACTTAATAACAAAATAAGAGCACCAGAACTAAAACAACCAGGACGTCTACTATGACAACACCGGGCAGGTAATTTCATTTGCATGGCGCGCGTAATCGCTTTAATCTCTCCTCGCTTCAGGCCAACCCATCCGGTAGACATCAGCATATGACAGCCATAGATCAACAGGTTTCAGTAACAAACCAAACCGGCTCTTTCCCCTTCCAGAGTTTACTCATCCGGGTGCATTCCAATCACAGCTCTGCCTGATTACACGTCGCCCACCTGGGTTTTTGGTTACGGGTCCCTGATTTACAAAATCGATTTTCCCTACCTGGAACGACAAGTCGGGACGCTTACTGGCTGGAAACGCCGTTTTTGGCAAGGTTCTCATGATCACCGCGGTACGCCCGCTGCACCCGGACGGGTTGTAACCTTGATACCTGAGCATGGAATGAGCTGCAGGGGCGCTGCTTATCTCGTTGAACCGTCGGTGTTCAGGCACCTTGATCACCGGGAGAAAAATGGCTACCGACGCATGCCAGTGGAAATCACTCTCGACCGTGACAAGTCTACTGTAGCTGCTGTTGTGTATGTGGCTGATCCAGACAATCCGGCCTTTCTTGGGCACGCTCCACTGGAGGCACTTGCCAGGCATATTGCAGCTGCCAGCGGACCCAGCGGCAGTAATCGGGACTATCTCGAGCAATTGGCGGAGGCACTGGAAGAATTGGGGGATAAAGACCCGCACGTCCACGCGCTGAACAACTTGCTAAGCTCAACTGAATTGCACTGAGGATGTTATTACTTCAGCTGGTTTTCTCCAGTCGCACCGCTATGCGCTCAAGGCGACTGCAAACCTCGTCAAGGCGTTCATCGGGACCGGCATGTGGCGTTACGGCATGTGACTGCATGCTCTGCCACAGCGGTTCAACAATTGCCTCTACATAGGCGGCAATCCGTTCTTTGTTGTACTTGCGCCCCATCAATGTGCGCATACCATACTCAAGGCCCCCAAAAAAAAGGTCCCGCACTGCAGACAGCTGCAGATCCTCACGAATATAGCCGCGTTCCATGCCTTCTTTCATCACGTTGTCGAAGATGCGGGTGTAACGATAGTTCAGCTGATGAATAGGCGAGTTCTTGTAGTCTTTGTAGTAGTTTATGTCGACGGAGAGATACACCTGAATCAGCCGCATCATCAAGGCCTGGTTTTCCATGAGGGCGCGCAAATGGTTTTTGGCCAGCAGTAACAAACGCTCCCTGGTGCCCATTACAGACTCTATTCCTTCTCGCGCAGACTCAATCAACTGCGCATAAAAGTCATCAAGAATCGCCTGTAACAGTGCATGCTTGGTCCCAAAGTAATGAAACAACGTGCCTTCCGAAACGCCTGCCTCCGCTGCAATTCTGCGTGTTGAGGCTCCGTGGAAACCGGCATCCGCAAACAAGCGGGTAGCGGCATCTATGATGTCGGCTTCGCGCTGTTCAAGCCGCGTGCGCGAGTTATTCTTGTCTACTTTAGTCATACCTGGTGATCCACCATTCGTTGCTGGGGTGGTAAACTCTTTGAGTGACACTTAATATTAATATAGTATCACAATGATCTCTAACCATCCCCTTCCCTATGCCGGGTAACATTATGAAAGACAGTATTTGTATCGGCGGTGCCTCCGGGTTCTGGGGGGATGCCGCACTGGCGACTCCCCAACTCCTGGCTACGGGAAAACTGGACTATATCGTCTATGACTACCTGGCTGAAATTACTATGTCGATCATGGCCCGGGCGCGCGCGTCGGATCCGGCGCTGGGCTACGCCACTGATTTCATAGGCGCTGTGCTGAGCCCCAATCTCGAACAGATTGCCTCTCAGGGCGTGAAGGTGATCACCAACGCGGGTGGGGTGAATCCACAGGCCTGTGCTGACGCGGCACGGGATCTCATTGATGCCCGCGGATTGGAGCTGACCGTAGCTGTCGTCACCGGTGATGATCTTATCGCCAGGGCCGCACAGTTCGCCGCTCGCGGCGCGGTTGAAATGTTCTCTGGAGAGCCCTTTCCTGAGGTAGAAAAGGTAGCCAGCATGAACGCTTACCTGGGTGCCTTCCCGATTGCCGCAGCGCTGTCCTCTGGGGCTGACATCGTTATCACGGGCCGCTGTGTAGACAGCGCCGTTACCCTCGCTGCTTGCGTGCACGCCTTCGGTTGGAAACAGGATGATTACCCGCTGCTTGCCCAGGGCAGCCTTGCAGGTCATTTACTGGAATGTGGCACTCAGGCGACTGGCGGTAATTTTACCGATTGGGAAAGCGTTATCGACACGCTGCCTGAAGCAGGTTATCCAATGGCTGAGATAGGGCGATCCGGGGAGGTGATTCTCACTAAACCCGAGGGCTCGGGAGGCACTGTGAGTGTGGGTACGGTGGCGGAGCAGATGCTCTACGAGATCGGAAACCCGCAGGCTTACCTGCTACCAGATGTTATCTGTGATTTCAGCCAGGTGAAGCTGCAGCAATTAGACGATGACCGGGTGCGGGTGACTGGGGCTGGTGGCATGGGAGCGCCTTCTACCTTCAAAGTGAGTGCAACCTATGCCGACGGTTTCCGTGGTGGCAATATCTGGACGTTATACGGCCGCGACGCCGACACCAAGGCGCAATGTTTTGCCAATTCGGTGTTGCAGCGCAGTCGCGCGGTCCTGCAGCAGCAGGCGTTGCCTGATTTTACTGAAACCTCGGTGGAGGTTATTGGTGCGGAGACCCATTTTGGAGCGGCGCGCCGGGTGGGACCCGTGCGCGAAGTAGACGTAAAAATTGCGGTAAAGCACCCCAGCCCCAAAGGTGTCGCGGTGTTGTTGAAGGAAATGGTGGGAATGGCGCTTACGGCACCACCCGGACTCACGGCGTTTGCCGGTTCACGACCAAAACCTTCCCCGGTCATCAGGTTGTTCTCGACCCTGATACCCAGAGATGAGGTCACTGTAAAAGTGCTTGTCGGCGACCATGAAGTTGCCTTCCAGGATGAATATGTGAGCACTCACATACCCGAATACCATAGTCATATAGCACCTGAGCAAGATGTAGGTCCAGATCCTGTTAGTGTTAGCCTGGAGTCACTGGCATTCGGTCGCAGTGGTGACAAGGGTAGTAAAGCCAATATCGGCATTATTGCTCGTGAACCTGAATTCGTACCCTATATCGCCGCCCAGCTTACGGTAGACAGGGTGGCTCACTATTTTGCACATTTTCTCGAACCGGGCCAGGCGACACCTGTAGAACGGTTTTTCTTACCCGGCTGCCACGCCTTTAATTTCCTGTTGCACGATGTCCTTGGCGGAGGTGGGGTTGCGAGTTTACGAGCTGATGCCCAGGGTAAGGGCTATGCCCAATTGCTACTGACTGAAGAACTGCTGTTACCGAGGACCGTGGCCGAGCGGTTCAGGTTGCTGCCCGCGTAATCGCAAGGACTACTCATGACGCAATTTCATTCCAGCATAAATCCCAACTCCGAGACGTTCCGAGAGAATCGTGAGGATATGTTGTCGGCCATCGGCTCTCTGGAGGATATCGTTAAACGCGCTGCCGTTTTGTCAGACAAGAGCCTTCCGCGATTTGAAAAGCGTGGGCAGCTGTTACCCAGGGAGCGATTGTTACGACTTCTGGATCCGGGTATGCCGTTTCTGGAATTGATGAATGTGGCCGGTTTTCTGGTGGACGATGACAACCGTGACACCTCTGTAGCTGGTTGCAGCACTATTGTCGGTATCGGCTATGTAGCGGGTGCGCGCTGCATGGTGATGGTGGATGACTCAGGTATCAACGCTGGCGCGATGACAGCCTTGTCTACCAAAAAGGCTAGCCGGGCCATGGATATAGCACGTGTAAAAAAGCTGCCCTTTATCCATCTGGTGGAGAGCGCGGGAGCCAACTTGCTCGATTATCAGGTGGAAATGTGGATGGACGGTGGTGGTGTATTTGCGCGACTGGCACGTTTGAGTGCGGCAGGAATACCTACCCTGGTTGTGCTTCATGGCGCGTCGGCGGCGGGCGGTGCCTATATGCCCGGTATGAGTGACTATGTGATTGCAGTCAAGGGTAATGGCAAGGCCTACCTCGCTGGTCCCGCTTTGCTCAAGGCGGCTACTGGAGAGGAAGCGGATGACGAAGAACTTGGCGGCGCGCGCATGCATGCCAGCATTTCCGGTCTGGTGGAATACCTGGCAGAGGACGACGCACATGGTATCTCCATCTGTCGAGAGTTAGTGGATCGTCTGGACTGGAACCGGCTGTGCCCCTCTATGCCACCACGGACGTATGCAGATCCTGTTTACTGTATTGACGAGCTGGCTGGTGTTGTACCCGCTGACTATCGCCAACCCTACGATGTGCGTGAGGTGGTAGCTCGAATAGTCGACGCATCAGACATCCTCGATTTCAAGCCGGCCTATGGCTCAGCAACGGTGTGCGTTCAGGCGAAAGTGTACGGTATGCCAGTGGGTATTATTGGCAATAACGGGCCGATTGATAACGCCGGCGCAACCAAAGCTGCCCAGTTTATTCAACTCTGTGACCAGTCAGATATCCCACTGGTATTCCTGCAGAACATTACCGGTTACATGGTCGGCACAGAGATGGAACAGGGTGGAATGATCAAGCACGGATCCAAGATGATTCAGGCCGTGACCAATGCAAGAGTGCCCAGAATCACGTTCATGATCGGCGCCAGTTTCGGTGCTGGCAATTACGGGATGTGCGGTCAGGGTTACGATCCTGATTTCCTCTTCAGCTGGCCTAATACCACCATCGGGGTGATGGGTGGAGAGTCTGCAGCGAAGACCATGTCTGAAGTGATGTTGGCCGGTGCCCGGCGCAAAGGCATTGAAATTCCCCCCGAGGTAATCGCAGAACAGGAGGCCAGAATAGTGGCCCATTTCGATAGGCAATCCGACGCTTTCTATACCTCGGGTCGTATGTTGGACGATGGGATTATCGACCCACGGGATACGCGCAAAGTGCTGGGCTTTGTGTTGCAGACATGTTGGGAAGCGCGTAGCCGCAAAACTTATCCGAATACTTTTGGTGTGGGGCGCATGTAGAGAAGCCGGTATAAAGCCCCAAAAAATGCTCGCTGCTTGCAACTGAGTGATGTCAATAACAACAGGATTCCATCATGCTCCCCAAGGTTGAAAACATTCTTCTGGAGCTGGATAGCGACACTCTCACTATCTGGTTCAACCGCCCTGAAGTGCGTAACGCCCTGTCTGCACAAGTCGCTGATGATCTGGCTCTGGTGCTTGAAGCACTGGGTGAGGAACAGGACATCCGCTTCGTGCTATTGCGTGGCAAAGGCGGCGTGTTCTGTGCCGGTGGCGACCTGAAGCTATTCAAGACCGTATTTCAGGGGGAGAGTAGTCGCGATGACGTGGTTCGTGCGAATGCGGAATTTGGACGTTTGATGAAAGCGATCAAGGCTTTGCCGCAACTTTTCATCGTTTTGATAGAAGGTGCTGCCCTGGCCGGAGGTCTTGGTCTTTCCTGTCTCGCAGACGTTGTTGTCACCACGCGTGATGCCAGGTACGCGCTGTCAGAGGTGACCCTGGGCCTGCCACCGGCACAGATCACACCCGTGGTGATCGACCGCATTGGTGTATCCGAAGCCCGTCGCCTGTTGTTGACGGCTGCGACTTTCGATGGTGATGAGGCGGGTCGACTCGGGTTTGCTCACTACGTGGTTGACGACGCGGCGGCGCTGGAAACACAAGCCCGGGCGTTATTGTCGCAGGCTCGCCGCGGAGCCCCCGGTGCGATAGCAGCTACCAAACGGATAATTAATGCCGGCGAAAAGCTGGATGCGGACGCTCTGGTGCAATTTGCTGCAGAGCAGTTTGCCGACTGCATGCTGGGCGATGAGGCCAGAGAGGGACTGGCCGCGTTTGCCGAGAAGCGCAAGCCAAATTGGAGTGGGCAGTCCGAGCAATGAGGAACAGCGAATGAAGCAATTTGACAGTATTCTGGTTGCCAACCGCGGTGAGATCGCAGCGCGAGTGATACGCAGCGCCCGGCAGCAGGGTTACCGCACCATTGCTGTCTACTCTGCAGCGGATGCCCATGCGCTGCATGTACAGCTTGCTGATGAGGCGGTAATGATAGGACCGGCTCCGGTGCAGGAATCCTATCTGGATATAGCCGCTATTCTGGATGCCGCCAGGCGTACTGATGCTCAGGCCATACATCCGGGGTACGGTTTCCTCTCGGAAAATGCCGCCTTTTCACGCGCGTGTGCTGATGCAGGTATTGTCTTTATAGGTCCGTCGCCCGAGGCAATGGACATCATGGGCAATAAGGCGGCATCAAAGCGCCGTATGCTGGATGCGGGGGTCCCCTGCATCCCGGGATATCAGGATAGTGACCAGGCAGAAGACAAGCTTATAGCGGCTGCCAGCGACATAGGGACTCCCCTGATGGTCAAGGCGGCCGCAGGGGGTGGCGGCCGCGGGATGCGGCTGGTGCAATCCCTAGACGAACTGCCTGTCGCGCTCTCGTCGGCGCGGTCCGAAGCCGAGAGTGCGTTCGGTAGCGGCGAGCTCATTCTGGAAAAAGCGGTTGCCCGGGCGCGTCATGTAGAAATACAGGTTTTTGGTGACCAGCAGGGTAACGTTATTCACTTCGGTGAGCGAGATTGTTCTGTGCAGCGACGTCATCAGAAGGTAGTCGAAGAAGCCCCCTGTCCGGTGATGACGCCGCCCTTGCGAGAGGCCATGGGTGCGGCTGCCGTCAATGCTGCCAGGAGTATCGATTACGTCGGTGCCGGTACGGTTGAGTTCCTGTTGGACGAGGATGGCCGGTTCTATTTTCTTGAGATGAACACCAGGCTGCAGGTGGAACACCCGGTTACCGAGATGATCACCGGACATGATCTGGTCGCATTGCAGTTCAGCATAGCCCAGGGCTACCCGCTGCCCCTGACTCAAGAAGACGTTAGCTTCACTGGTCACGCCATCGAAACGCGCCTTTATGCCGAAGATCCCGGCAATGAATTCCTGCCGGCGACGGGCACAGCAAGAGTGTGGATACCGGCTGAAGGCGAAGGCGTGCGGATCGATCACGGGCTGCAGCAGGGGCAGGAAATATCGCCGTTTTATGATCCCATGGTGGCGAAGATTATCGCCTGGGGGGAGGATCGGGACACGGCCAGGCGCCGACTCTTGCGCGCACTGCAAAACACGACCCTGCTGGGTGTGCCCAATAACCGGGAGTTTCTGGTCGATGTTATCAGTCACGAGGAATTTGCCGAAGGTCTGGCAACCACGGCCTTTATAGACGAGCATTATGCAGAGCCGCCTGCATCCAGTGATCACTCAAGCGTCGCGCACCTTGCCGTAGCGGCTGTTCTCCTGTATCGATCGACGCAGGCGGAGTCACAACAACTTGCCGTCTCTGCGCTCAATGCGGCGCAGGGCTTCAGTGGTAGCCGTGAATTGCGCCAGCACTACCGCTTTGGTGGCACTCAGGGGGCTACCGATGTCTTTCTCGATGAGATAGAGCCACATCTCTACCGGATTACCGTTGACGAGCAACAGTTGCGGTTGGCCTGCGTTTCAGTGGATGAATTCGATCTGCGTGTTGAACTTGATGGTGTTCAATTCAGTGCACAATACACGCTACCGGCCCGGGGCGAGGTGTTGCTGCAAATCAGGGGCGCGGCAATGGCCTTGACTAACCTCCTTGCCTTCACCCTTGGCGATGAGGCAACTGGAGGCAGCGGTACTATCATCGCACCTATGCACGGCAACGTGATGGCTGTACTGGTCAATGTGGGTGACCGGGTCCAGGCCGGGCAGGATGTGGCAATCATAGAAGCAATGAAGATGGAGCATCGCCTGAATTCACCCGTTTCGGGAAAAGTGATTGCGGTGCATGCCACAGAGGGCGAACAGATTGCATCCGCTGCGACTGTATTGGAAATCGTTCCGGATGACGATATCCCAACCTAGCGCCCGCTGCCGGGCGCCTCGTTTATCGGGCGCGCAGCGTGAGTGATGAAGAGACCTGTCACGCAGAACCCCGTTAACTGGGTCTGTAGACGTACCGCCCGCCAGTAACTACTTTGCCATCAGGCCCATGCGCTTGCCGATGATGCTGAGCATTACTTCATCTGCGCCACCGCCTATGGAAGTAATGCGCATATCGCGCATTGCCCTGCCGACGGGGTTGTCCCACATGAAGCCCATGCCGCCCCAGAATTGCAGGCAATCTGATGGCAGTGTACGCGTAAGTTGCCCGGCCTTCAGTTTGGCGTAAGATGCCAGTAAGGTCGGGTCACCACCATCGACCAGAACTTCACAAGCCTGGTAGCACATGGCGCGCAGCGCTTCTACTTCCATCTGCATTTCTGCGAGTCGCATGTTGATGTACTGCATGTCAATCAGGGGCTTACCGAAAACCTCGCGTTGACTGGTGTACTCAATGGTCTGGTTGATGCACTGCTCCAGGCCTTTGATGGTCATAGCCGCCCCGGCAAGGCGTTCCTCCTGGAACTGCATCATCTGCATCTGGAAGCCCTTGCCTTCCTCACCGATGCGATAGGATTGAGGTATGACCACATCGTCAAAAAATAACTGTGCGGTGTCTGAACAGCGCATGCCGAGTTTGTTCAGTCGCTCGGAGTGGGAAAACCCGGGTGTGTCAGTGGGCACCACCAGCAGGGATTTGTTCTGGTGCTTCTGGTCATCGGAGGTATTGGCCAATACGACGATATAGTCAGCCTGGGTTGAGTTGGTAATCCACATTTTGGTGCCATTGATGACATAGTCGTCGCCACGCTTGCGCGCCGTGGTTTTTATTGCGGCCACGTCGGAGCCTGCATGAGGCTCGCTTACTCCTATGCTGCAAACCATGTCTCCGGAGATTGCCGGGGCAAGAAACTGTCGGCGCAATTCATCCGAGCCGAAGCGAGCGAGCGCCGGTGTTGCCATGTCGGTTTGCACACCCACGGCCATGGGAATGGAACCACAGGCGGTTAGCCCCCACTCTTCCATTGCAACCATGGCATAGCCGTAGTCCAGACCCAGACCGCCATACTCAACCGGCTTGTTAATCCCCAGCAAGCCCAGTTCGCCGGCCTTCTTGAACACCTCATGTGCCGGGAAAATGCCCTCGTTCTCCCATTCATCAACGAATGGGTTCACTTCCTTTTCTACAAACTGCTGCACTGTGCGGCGGATTTCGTTGTGTTGATCGGTAAACAGCATTGGATAAAAACCTCGGGGTTACTGCTTGTTCAGCTGTTATCAGCGGAACTGAGTATAGCCAAAATAAATTAAAGCAGCACTTTATTTCGCGGCTGATCGCAAGCAAAACAGGTGCAAAAGCTGCTCATGGCCTCTATCTTTAGCGGCAGGCTATCTCGCCGTGTAACCACCTGCCCAAGCTATGAAAGACATACCCAGACTACGCTTCATTCCATTCCGCCGCGCAGACGTAATGCAAATGTGCCTGGAGGAGATGCAAGAGAATGCAGCACAGCGTGAAGCTTACCTGCGCGCAGCAGATATTATCGACAAGACCTTCCAGGGTGAGTTTCATGCGCTGAAGCAGACGCTGAAACATGCGTATGCGCCGCTGGACCCTGACGCCGATACGCGACTGGTGCAAGCATACCGGGATGAGGCCGCGACAGACTCTCTCGGTACAACTCTGGAGGTTGTGCTCAATCGGGCGAATTATGAAAAGGTGTCGACAGACCAGCTGCAACGAGCGTTCGCCAGTGCGTCCCTGTTTGAGCTGAAGCTGCATGTCGATTTACAGGAGTTCGAAGAGGCTCTGCTTTTCACCCGCGGCGCCAGTCCGCGTGAGGAGGAAGTTCGAACGTTCTTTGGATTGCTGCGGCGTCG
>JAUIIQ010000124.1 GCA_030431585.1 Gammaproteobacteria bacterium
CGGGAACCCATTCGATGGCCCTATCGTGCTGGGGTTTCAACTGGAGTCGTTGATCGCCCACCAGATGAAGCTTTACCGTAACAGGCACGGGGAAGACGAGTTAATAGGCACAAGCCAACTTCGCTATTCAAACTATGAATTCAAGTTCGCAGGTGCAGTGAGGCCTGGTCAGGCGGTAAAGATACAGATAAGGGAATCGCGTTTTACGGCTGGTGATGATCCAGCACTGTCTAACCGAGTGAGCCTGTATGCGGACGGCAAACTCGCGGTAACAGGCTACAAACGGGAGACCAGCGCCCCCCTGTACCTCGCCGACATCGACTTGTCTGCGTCGCAACCATTGTCTCAGGCCCCGGACAGAAGTTTTTTGACCGGCCGGGAGTTCTTCCTCAAACGTAAGCACCTGATGACCAGTAACGCCAAGAATTTCCTTTCCGGGTCTCTGGTGGAGCAAACTGACTACATCGACGAGATCGATGGCAAGGTGAACTTCCCGGAAATGTTTCCGTGTGCCCTGCTCTCCAACGCACTGTTGGAACGCGCCTGGCAGCAGGATCATGATTTTGAAGCGGAGCCGCTGGTATACAAGTCTCATCAACTGTGCATAGACCGGAAAGAGACAGCACGCCTTTGCAGCAACGACACGCTGCACCTCCTCAGCCGCCAGAGCGCAGACGACCGGCAACGCCATACCTATGAGTGCTACGTGCTGGCCGGCGATGACCGAACCGTGGCGCGTGCACGCATCGCACTGATGCCACTGACGGGAGCGCCCTGACACGCCGCAGACTGGCGAACAGCCGGCACAACCCTTCTCAGCGGCAACGAATGCACGACACCCCGAGAACCACTTCACAAAAATTGGCTTTCTATTTCTCAGGCAGGTCGGGAGCAAGTATCATTCACAATGACAGGGGTGCCTACGGCGCCTTTCGAGGCAGCCCGCCTGCAATCAATGCACGGAGACACTCTCGCAATGAAGGTACTCGTAACCGGCGCAGCCGGTTTTATCGGCATGCACACCAGTCTGAAGCTGCTGGAACGCGGCGACCAGGTCGTAGGGTTCGACAACGTAAACGATTACTACGACGTCAACCTGAAAGAAGCACGCCTGCGCAGACTCGAAGAGCATAGCGCTTTTACCTTTATACGTGCGGATCTGGCCGACAGGGACGCGGTGGAGTCCTGTTTCCGGGAGCACCGGTTCGACGGAGTGATAAACCTGGCGGCCCAGGCGGGTGTACGCTACTCACTGGAAAATCCTTACGCCTACGTCGACAGCAACATAGTTGGCTTTACCAACATCCTGGAATGTTGCCGTCATCACGAAATCGGCCACCTCGTATATGCGTCCAGCAGCTCGGTGTACGGCCTGAACAGCAGTATGCCGTTTTCCATTCACGACAACGTGGACCACCCCATATCACTGTACGCCGCCAGCAAGAAAGCCAACGAATTGATGGCCCACACCTACTCACACCTCTTTGGCTTGCCTACCACTGGCTTGCGCTTCTTCACCGTCTATGGCCCCTGGGGCAGGCCCGACATGGCATTGTTCCTGTTTACCGAGGCGATCCTCAAGGGCGAGCCGGTGAAGGTCTTCAATAACGGGGAGATGCTGCGAGACTTTACCTATATCGATGATATCGTCGAAGGTATAGTGAGGGTACTGGACAAACCAGCCACGGCGAACAATGACTGGCAAGGCCAGAACCCCGACCCGGGCACCAGCCCGGCACCCTATCGCCTGTACAACATTGGTAACAACAATCCGGTGCGTTTGCTCGACTTCATCGCGGCTATTGAAAAAGCGCTGGGCAAAACGGCAACCAAAAAGATGCTGCCTATCCAGGCCGGGGATGTAGCGGCCACCTATGCCAATATTGACGACCTGATCGAGCAGGTTGGTTATCGGCCGAGTACGCCCATTGAGCATGGTATCGAACAGTTTGTCAGCTGGTACCTCGAGCATTACGCCTCCTCGAAGGCGAGTTAGCGCGTGATCGTCCTGAACGTAAACCTACATCTGAGGCTGCAATGTGTCTGTGCTGACCAACATTAAAACAAACCTGCAACGAAAATGGTTCGACGTATCAACCAACTCTATTCGCGCCACCGCGCCTATCGATAAAAAGCCCGGAGATATCCGTTTCGTCAGCCTGGTCTGCCATCGAGACCTTAACCGCTACCTGATTGCCATTAAATCGGTCTACCAGCAAATTGGCGCAGGTGACGTGGTTATCCTGGACGATGGCTCGTTAACCGAGCAGGACCGAAGCATTCTCAACCATCACCTGGTCAACCCCACTTATTACGCGCTGGACGATGTTCCAACCGGGGACTGCCCGTCCTACATCTGCTGGTCCCGCCTGCTGCTCATTGCGGAGCTCTGCCAGGACCACTATATCCTTCAGGTGGATTCAGATATCGTGGCGCAGAAACCCTTGCCCGAAGCGCTACAAGCGATTGAGGAGCAAAGCGCGTTTATCCTTGTGAACCGACAGCATCCGGGGAGAATTGCGCTCAAGGACATGGGCAACTGGCTGGATGCTCAGGGCTGGAACAACCCAAACTCACTGCAGTTAAATGCGGAAAGGGCTTTCGCCAGGCTTCCGATGGCAGACACAGATTTCTACGTTCGCGGTTCTGCTGCGTTTGTGGGCTTCCCCAAGGGCTGTATTTCCAAGGAACGCATAGAGAATTTCAGCCGCCATATAGAAAAAGAAGTGGGACCTCAGTGGCGACAGTGGGGCTCCGAGCAAACGACAACTAACTACGTCATCGGTAATGCGCAGGAATTACGCTTTCTTGAATATCCGGCCTACGTAAATCAAACGCCAAAAATAGAAGTGGAGCAGGCATCTCTGGTGCACTTCTTTGGCACGTACCGGTACTACAAGAATCGTTATCTGCGCTCTGCGAAGGCGGCTATCAACAGCCTTTCTACCAACTGATAACGTACAGCCGATGCAGGGGCGACTATAAATGGTTGAATCACGTCCATCCTGTAACAGAGCGGGGCTGTTCGGCTGTTTGACGCCAGCATCGGCGCAAGTAGACGGGTTTTCCGCAATAGCATTTCGCGACTACGGCATTCTAACCGACGCCGACGGGGCGCGGCTTGCCGATAAAAACGCCGCCATGGCCTCCACCAATAGTGTTTTTTCACTGGGCGAACAGGGCATGGTAAGCATTGCCGGCTCCCCGGAATGGCAGACTCCCGAACTGGCGGAGGAAGCGGTCAGGGGGGGTGACGCGGCGGCACTTGCGCTGGCCTGGGGCCAGTATGGCAGAGCCTTGTTGGAGCACCTGCGCGGTGCATACTCCTTTGCCATCGTCGACACCGAGAAAGACACCTTTCTGGCTGGCATTGATCGGATGGGTCTGCATACCCTCTACTACAACACAGACAGCCGCCTGCTGTGCTTCGGCTCAACCGCCACCGCAGTGCTGGCCCAGTGCAGTGCCGAGCACCTGCTGTCCACACAGGGCATCTACGATTACTTTTACTTTCACATGGTCCCGGCACCTGCAACCGCATTTTCGGGGATCAAAAAGCTGCCGCCTGCTCACTGTGTTGAAATTGTTGCAGGTAAAGAGAACGTGTTCAGGTACTGGACCCCTCCTTTCACCATAAGGCGCCAGAAAGATTCTGCCAGCGCAAAACTTCAGCTCAAGGAGAGACTGCGATCTGCCGTCAAAGATTGCATCAGTTCGAGCGACAACGTGGGAACCTTTCTCAGTGGTGGGCTGGACAGCTCAACCGTCACTGGCATGCTGGCAGAGGTCAGCGGCAGTGATCATCCCGCCTACGCGATTGGGTTCGACCAGGAAGGCTATGATGAAATGGAATTTGCGCGCAACACAGCCCGCCACTTTGGCGTTCCTTTAGAGGAATACTACGTCACGCCAAAAGATGTGCTGGACGCGCTGCCACTGATCGCCACCAGTTACGACGAGCCATTTGGAAACTCATCCGCACTGCCAGCCTATTTCGTGGGCAAGCGCGCAAAGGAGGACGGTATAGACTGCCTGTTGGCCGGGGACGGCGGAGACGAAATATTTGCCGGTAACGAGCGCTATGCCAAGCAACAGGTGTTTGGTCACTATGAGAGAGTGCCACGTATCCTGAGAGAGGGCTTGCTGAAGCCCGCTATTTCAAAGCTTCCCGAATCCTTAAAGCTCATCGCCAAGGCGCGCAGTTATATCCAACAGGCGGAGGTACCGTTACCTGACCGCTTGCAAACCTACAATTACCTGAATCGCCTGGGACCAGCGGAAATATTTTCACGCGAATTTCTGGATAACGTGAACACTCAGGAACCTCTGGAATTGCAGCGCGAGACATTCCACGCGGTGGCTGCTGCGTCAGAACTTGACCGAATGCTCTACCTCGACTGGCAGTACACGCTGGCCGACAACGACCTGCGCAAGGTCAGCCGCATGTGCGCTGTGGCGGGGGTTGACGTGCGCTACCCCATGCTCGATGAGGACCTGGTCGCCTTCTCCTGCGAAATTCCGGACGACTGGAAATTACGCCGCGGTGATCTGCGTCATTTCTACAAGTCAGCCCTTACCGGGTGGCTGCCGGAAGAAACCATCAACAAGAAGAAGCAGGGCTTCGGGCTGCCCTTTGGCCACTGGATGCAAAGCTACAAACCCCTGAACGAAATGGCCAACGAGAGCCTGCTGCGCTTACGCAAACGCGGCTATTTCAGGGATGATTTTCTCGATCGTCTGCTGAAACTCCACCGAGAAGAGCATGCGGCCTACTACGGTGAGTTTATCTGGATACTGACGGTATTTGACTTGTGGTTGGAAGGCAGACGGGATAGCACAGCCCAGACTGTGACCTAGGAACCGGCGCGCTCGCGCAGCACCCAGTCCAGCGTCAGGCGAGTTACCTCGTCCCGCCAGGGACCTTTCGAAAACGTATGATCGGCCTGAGGTACTTCGTGAACAGTAACGCTGGCAGATGCCATCGCCCGCTTCCACTCTTTATCGTTTGTTGCCAGCCCGAGAAATTCACGCCCGGTGAGGTCCTGTCCACCGACAATCACCAGCGCATTTCCCTTGAACCGTTGCAGCCCCTCAAGCATCGCTTCCTCGAAACCATGTTTCTGCGGCACGCCAAACGAGCGTCCGAGCCACTTGCGCAGAATCAGGGCGGAATCGCCGACAAACTCCTTTAATGCGGGAACTACGTTGATTTTCCCCGTGAAGAAGCGCCTCCAGGTATCAGGGCCGCGCAACAAGGGAGCGTAATAATGCGACAGTTTCACCTCGGGAGAGTACTCCCCCATGTGCACCCAGGGGTTCAGCAGTATCATGGCCGAGACACGCGGCTCCCGCCAGGCAAACATCAGCGACGCTGTGGCCGCATCGCACAAGCCCCAGAGCACGACTCGAGTAACGCCTGGCGCCAGTGATTGGAAGCAGTCCAGCGCCGCCGTCACGTCGTCACGCACTTCATGGAAAGCCTGTCTTTCGCCCTCGCTGTCACCCATTCCGCCGTAGTCGAAACGAAACGAGGGAATGCCCGCCTCGGCCAGTTGCCGCGCCAGCAAGGTGAACTGGCGATGACTACCCACTCGATACTGCGGCCCCCCAACCAGAATCAGAACGCCCACTTCAGATTGGGCTTCCGGCACAGCGGCAATACCCACAAGTCGGTTGCCATTGCAGTCGAAAACGGCACCCTGTTCAGAATAAGTGCTCATAAATCCGAACACTCTTCAACAGATGCTGATAACAAAGCAGGACTGTCAGGGGCATCGGTATTGCGCCAGAAAGCCTCCCCCTCCACGCTACGCCACTGCACCGGCACAGATTGCGTACGCCAGCGTTCAGTCACTGTCCTCGAGGGCAGAGGAGGCTCCTGCGCACCCGTCCCTCCTATATCGAGCCAGTGCACTGCACATCCCGGTGTCAGATCTCCCAGCCTTACGCCAGCGATATCCAGGGCCAGCCCCGGCGTCAACTCGTAACCGGCAACGTGCAGCGACCGCCCGCTTCGCAAATCAGCCCAAAGCGCAGCGCGATCAAAGCCCGATTCACCTTTGAGCATCTGCCCTGCCAACTCTACGCGAAGGAACTGATCAATATGCTGTTCACCATTCAAAGCGGGCTGCCACAGCAACAAGCGGTCGTAGACAGAGGAGTCCGTTTGTCGCGAAAGGTCACAGGCCAGTAACGCTCCCAGACGCAGGCCCCATAAAACCACAGGTGCCTGATGCCGTTGTCGCAGCACAGACACCGCTTGGGCAGCGTCCTGCAACCAATCGGCCCAGCTCGCGTCAGCGATATCGCCGCTACTGTCGCCGCAGCCGCTAAGATCCAGCAGCATCACGGTATAACCCGCCTCGGCGAATGCCCGGGCCTGCTGAGCCACGGTTCGTCTGGATTTATGCATCTCTTCAGCAAAGGGCTGGAGAAAAAGTATGGAGGCCCGGGGCGCAACCGCTTGTGGCACAAAATTGACGGCAAACAACCGGCGCCCGCTACAGTTGAGGAAATCCGTGGACAGCGAGTACCCGGACAGGGACATAATTCAGGGCAGCCGCGCCGAGACGAATTCAGTCACGCTGCCGAGAGTTTGGAATACACCTGCATCCACCTCATCGTCGGCTATGACGATGCCATATTGCTCTTCGAGATTGATCAGAAAGGACATGACCGAGACCGAGTCCAACTCAGGAAGAGCTCCCAGCAGTGGCGTATCCGGGCTGGCTTCGAGCGCACCTGCGGGCAGCCCCATTGTCGAGGTCAGGAGGCCACACACCTCCACCAGGAGTTTCCCCTGATCATTCATTGTTTGCGGAACAGCCTGCTTATCCATATCGGACCGTTAGAAAGAGTTGAATACTACGCTCATGCTAACCACACCTCTGCCTATTCTCAAGATACAACTGTGACATGCTTGGCAAAGCCGCCCGATATCTTGCGCATGCCGGTGAATTAAACGATAGTTAAGTCAAATTCCTATTTCCCGAGCGCGTCATATTGACAGCCACCACCGATACAGTGAGTATCCAGCGCCTTAGCCTCCTGCAAGATTCGCTTCCCCCTTTTATCACTTCGGCCTTCGAAGCTGCTGAACAAAGCCAGCATGAAGCGGGGCTGGCCTGGCTGCGCAATCTGGCCAACACGGCACTGCCGGAGGGTGAAGCAGCCTATATTTTTATTGCTCAAAAGCCACCCGGGGAGTTTGTTGCGCTTCCCATGAGGATCGATGAGAAGCGGCGTGAGGCCCATGCCCTTACGACCTATTACTCCTCGATCTACAGCCCCGCCTGTAACACCACTGATCCAGCAGGGCTGCTTACCGAGCTCTTTACCTATCTCGCTCGTTCACAGAATTTGGTATCACTAACCCTGTCGCCAATGGACCCGGACAGCAAACTGTACACTGATTGTCAGCTTGCGCTGGCGCAGTCGGGGTGGAAGGGAGTTCATTCCTGGCATTGTTTTACCAACTGGTTTCACCCGGTCACCAGTGAGGATTACCCATCCTATCTGCAGACGCGCCCCTCTCGCCTGCGCAACACGATACGCCGCAAACAGCGTAAATTTTATGCTGATGACAGGGGCGACATTGAAGTTGTCACCGGTGTTGATTCACTGATGGCGGCACGCAAGGCGTTTGAGTCAGTTTACGCCAGTAGCTGGAAACAACCAGAACCTTATCCCCATTTTATTCCGGGCTTGCTCGAAACCGCGGCCAGCAGGGGCTGGCTCCGGCTGGGTATCGCCCGCTATGACGGAAAACCCGTTGCCGCACAACTGTGGCTGGTAGCTAACGGTACCGCCGCAATCTTCAAGCTGGCGTATCACCAGGACTACCGAACACTGTCTCCCGGCACCGTGCTGTCTGATCACCTGATGGCACATGTGATCGAACACGACAAGGTGAAGTGCGTGGACTATTTAACCGGCGACGACTCATATAAAAAGGACTGGATGAGCGCCCAGCGTGAGAGACGCGGTCTGGCGGCGTACAATCCCGCAACACTCAAAGGCCGGGCGAAGCTAGCCGCCCACACCATCAAGCGCAAAGCCAGGACACTGATCGCGGGTAACAGGTGAGCGACTGACGCTGCGCGGTCAACCAGACTGATCCAAACGCTGCAGCCAGCCTGTGACTGCTTCATTTACCCGTGCTTTTGCATCCTGACTGGAGAACGCCTGATCGGCATTCGGAAGGTCAACCCGCTGATTTCCGGGGCGGCCATATGCAGCACGCCACGCGCTGGATCTCGCCAAAAGCTCATCAAACTCCTTGCTGACAAGGCTCTGGCCGCTCATCACGAACAAGGCTGGACCATCAAAGCTTTGCAGGCCAGCGAGCATTTTGTCGATAAAGGAGGTGTCACGCTCTGCCGCGCCGGCGGATCGAGCAATGGCTGCGGCCTTGTTTTCGGGCTTGCTCCCTGATTTGCCGGTTCGCTTGCTCAACTTTGCTCGTACCCGCGAGACTGCGGCGCCAACATAATCAAACAGGTTATATTCGAAACGCAGCAGCTTTCGCCAGAATGACCATTCGCCGAGCCGCTTGAGATAGTGCTGCCGCGCCACCGCTGCCTGGGTTTCACTGGTGCTGACAAACGGATTTCCCATAATAATACTGACTACATCGGGGACTTTGCAGGCATGCATCATGATCCCCGAGGCGGCATCACAACCACCCCACAGAACGATCTTCTCTACCTCGGGGACATGGGCGCGAAATGCCGCAACGGCAGCCTGCAAATCATTATCGAGATGTTCAAACCCGAGAAAATCGCCTGAACTGTCACCCAGGCCACGATGGTCAAAGCGCATTACCGCGATTCCCCTGGCACTCAGAGCACGGCCCATACTTACCAGGCCCCGACCCATACCCGCACGATACTGCGGACCACCGGCAACCACCGTAATAATGCCGTAGCGAGCGGGACTCGACGGTTGATGAATAATACCCAGCAGGTTCTCGCCCCGGCACTCGAAAACCAGCGGAATTTCTTGCCCTGGCTGCGTCCCGCTCATGATAACAAGCCCTCAGTGATCGCCAGTAGACCGGGTGCCTCGTCACGTTTATGCAATTGCCAAAGCGGCGGGTCGTTAAACAGGTGCACATCCACCGTATTGCCCTGCTGTTCAAGTTTTTGCACCACTTTGGCGGCAGCGGTGCTCATTTCTTGCCCCGGTTCCGGCGTATTCTCGAGCCAAAAAATACGCTCACGACATAATTTCCCGGCACTGAAGGGATCCGCCGATTCCATATCGCGGACAAGTTCGCCCCCCAGCAGGTATCCCGATACCTCTACATTTTCCCCTTCTTCCAGCCGCTGACGAATTTCCTGTGTCGTCTCTGCGGGCAGATCTTTACCGACCAGCGAGGCCACACGTTGTCGTAACAATTGCGTCACGTAGCGTTTACCCGATGTTACCGGCTGCCAAAGAATGAGATTCTGCACAGGCAGCGCACTCCGGCCGGCGAACAACAGCGCATGTAAGCCTCCCAGTCTCATACCCCAAAGGGTAAGCGGCAGCCCCGGACTTTCCGGGCCACTTTCTATCGCCAGTCGAATATTGTCCTGCCAGACGGAAAAGCTGGCCTCGTGCAGTTCTCCCTCGCTATCACCGGTACCGAAAAAATCGACCATCGTACAAATGTAACCGGCGTCAGCGAACCGCCGGGCTTGCTCGGCGGCCAGCGCCCGGCACCGATTCATCTCCTCGCCAAAAGGAGGCAGATAAACAATGTGTCCCCTCGGTGCTGCAGTGGGCTGAAACTTGACCGTCAAAAAATTCTGGCCCTCACTGCCCAGAAAGGCTGCCGAAAGCGTGTGCGAACGGCCACTCATAACTGGTTCATTTTCTCACCGACAAAATCAGCGAGAGACCCCATTGTTTCGAATATCTCAGCGGTGATTTCTGCATCATCGATCTCGCAGTCAAGTTCGTCTTCCAACGATGCAATGATGGCCGTGATTGTGAGCGAATTGAACTCAGGCAACCCACCCAATAACTGCGTGTCACGATCGAAGCTATTAACCTCGTCGCCCAACTGTAAACACGAACGAACAGTTCTTCTTGTCAGTTCCAACGATTCCATTCAACTTTCCCTCCAAGCTCATTCCGTGCTCCCCGGATTGTAGGAGCAAACTAGCTCGATTTATGTAAATGCACCTGGCCTGGACACACCATGTCCGCCGGATCCAGACCAATAAACTCAAGAATCTTTTGCTGACCTGTCTCATGACTCAGGTCCGCGATATCGAATATCCGGAAGCTCTCTGGCTTGACTTGCTGCAGCCGCTCGGCCTCGCGGTAGTAGTC
>JAUIIQ010000125.1 GCA_030431585.1 Gammaproteobacteria bacterium
GCAGCTTCCAACACCGCATCATGTTGAAACAACACGTTTTCAACCTCGCTGCAGAAGATGTTTTCACCGCCGCGCAGGACCATATCCTTGGCCCTGTCTACCAGGTGTAGAAAATTATCCTCGTCAAGGTAGCCAATGTCGCCTGTGTGCAGCCAGCCATCAACGATGGTTTCGGCGGTGGCATCGGATCGGTTCAGGTAGCCTTTGATCACCTGTACGCCGCGCACACAGACTTCGCCTATCTCTCCGGCAGCCAGCGCCTGTCCCTGGGCATCGATCACGCGGGTCTCGTAGATGGGCAGGGGAGGGCCGCAACTGGTGGGTTTCTCGGTAAGGAAACAGCCCATTGATGCGGCGATAATCCCGCTTGTTTCGGTCATGCCGTAGCCCTGGGCGGCGGCCCGGCCCATCTCCTGTATCTTGCCCACCAGATCGGGTTGCACGGCAGCACCTCCGCCGCCAAAGCCAACCACGCTGGACGTATCGTAGTCGCCGAATGATGGGTGCAATATCAGCTCCCGTGCCATGGCAGGGACACTGGAAATGGTGAGAATTTTTTCCTTCTCGATGATGCGCAGTGCTTCCAGGGCATCCCACTTGTACATGAAAACAAGCTTGCCTCCAGCGAGCGTCACCGGCTGGGCTGCGCAGTTGTTGGCTGTTACGTGAAACAGGGGAGTGGCGATCAGCTGAGCCGGTTGCAGTGCCTGGTTGTCCGCGGGCTCCGTGGTCTTGCTGCTGTCCAGTTTTGCCATCAGTTGTGTTTGCGAAACGTTGACAAAGAGCATGCTCATCACGTTATTGGTGCAGCCAATATGGGTCAATTGCGCCCCTTTGGGCCGCCCGGTCGTACCCGACGTGTAAAACACACAGGCATCGTCATCGGGGTCAATGTCGACGTCTGGCATCAGCGCTGGCGTTTGCAGCATGGTTGCCCAGGGCGTGGCCCATTCGGGAATCTCGCCATTGCAGCGCACAGCAACGGCGCGGGTATCGGGGAAGTCAGGGTGAATTTTTTCCAGGCGTTGCAAGCGTTCCTCATCACAGATAACGACTTTGGGCGCAGCGTCTTCCACGGCGTAGGCCAGCTCCCCCGGCACCCACCAGGCATTCACTCCCACCACCACGGCCCCCATTGAGGTGATGGCCCAATAAGCCAGCATCCACTCAGGGTAATTGCGCATGGCGATAGCCACCCTGTCATGCTGCCGCACGCCGTTCTGGCTTAACCAGTTGGCAAGGCGGTTCACTTCGTCGTGGGCGCGGCCATAGGTCCAACGCTCCTCGCCATATACCAGGTAGTCCCTGTCGGCAAAGCCGCTGGTACCAGACCAAAGCTGGCGCAGGCTGGAGGGCGCATGCTGCCAGGTTTTCAGCCTCTGCCCGCGAATCTCAGCTTCGCTGGTTGCAAACATCTGCCCGTCTGCCATCAGCTGTTCGCCAGTGGCCTTCAGTTCATCAAACATGTCGCCTCGTCCTTATTGTTGTCCTGCTTCGAAATATACATCACGCCTGATCATTGCTAGGGCATCTCTGGTCAATTCGGTAATGCCTCAGCGGAGCCTCTGGCGCTTCTTGGCAAAGCCTGAGGTATTACCGAATTGATCAGAGGTGCCCTGAGTTTCCGCTTTATTCCAGACAGCTTACGGCTTTCTTGGGGAAAAGTAACTGCTCATGCGGACGTGACGGTTTGGCAGTGACAGGGAGCCCTGGCTTGGCTGTCGTGAGTATTCTCGATATTAATTGCCAAGGTGGTAAGGTATTGACCTTATCAATAATCGAGGCGGCTTTCCCATGCGCTTTAATAAAGTGGACCTGAACCTCTTTGTCGTGTTCGACGTTATCTACAGTGAACGCAACCTTACCCGTGCCGCAGACGTGCTTTGCCTGACCCAGCCCACGGTCAGTAACGCGCTGTCGCGTTTGCGCAAAACGTTTAATGACCAGCTCTTCGTGCGCACACCCGGGGGCATGGCGCCCACACCTGTAGCCAATAATATTGTTGGCCAGGTGCGACAAGCCCTGCAGTTGCTTGACGCCTCGGTGCAGGAAGGGGATCACTTCAGTGCATCTACCAGTGATCGCGTTTTTCGGGTGAGCATGAATGACATGGCGGAATCGGCATTGCTCCCCAGTCTTATGGATTTGCTAAGTGAGGAAGCGCCCGGCATGCGCCTGGAGAGTTACTATACCCGTCGGCGTGACCTTGCCACTGCCTTGTCATCGGGGCAACTGGAGCTCGCTATTGATATTCCCGCAGCAGCCAACGCAGACATTTGTCACCAGCCGCTGTTTAGTGAGCGCTATGTCTGCGTAGTGCGTGAAGATCATCCTCTGCTCAAGGGCAAACGGAAACTGAGCCTGCAACAGTACCTGCAGTTGGGGCACATCCATGTCTCCAGCAGACGTCGGGGCATGGGTCTCGTCGATGTGGAATTGAACAAGATGGGGCACCAGCGCAACATACAGGTGCGTTTGCAGCATTACCTCGTCGTCTCTGAAATAGTGCGGCGTACCGATCTTGCCCTGACAGTGCCCAGTCACTGGGTGCACAAACCGGGGCTGAAAGTATTGCAACTGCCGTTTACCGTGCCAGAGTTGGAGTGGCACCTGCTCTGGCATAAGAGCGCCGATGGTGACCAGGCCAACCGTTGGCTGCGTGAAAAGGTCATCGCGCTGACCGGGGAGTCACGGTGATACTGCCGGCTGTGCCGGGCGGCCACTCCGGGAAGAGGGAAACGGAATGATATGGATAAAACGAATGGCGCTTGTGCTATCGGTGCTGCTGGTAATGGTTTTTGTGTTGCTATGGTGGGCGCTCAACAGCTATTCGCCCCTGCCTGTGGATGCCGCATGGCAGCAGTTGCCCGAAGTGGGTAGCGCTGAACCTCGGCTAAGCGTGCGCTTCACCGGAACCACGACACTGCTAATCAGCGATGGCGAGACAGACTGGATGATTGACGGCTGGTTCAGTCGCCCGGGGCCATTGCAGCTGGCGTTTGGCAAAATAGCGCCGGAGATGGATGCCATTACCTTTGGGCTTGCGGCAAATGAAGTTGATGCTTTGGCTGCAGTGATTCCCATGCATTCTCACTACGACCACGCCATGGACGCGCCGGAGGTGGCGGCCAGAACCGGTGCTCTGCTAATAGGGTCTGCGGCTACCGCCAACATCGGGCGGGGCTGGGGTTTGCCCGAAGCGCAGATCAGGCTGTTTGAAGACAGGGAGCCTGTTGTCCTGGGTGATTTTCGTATTACCCCGATCGAGTCACGCCACTTCGAGTTTCCGGACCCCGGGTTGCGCGAGCGGGCGCTGGGGAACCCGGATATTACCCAGCCGTTGCTGCCACCAGTATCGGCCTTCGACTACCGCGTGGGCAAAGCCTATGTGCTGCATGTTACCCACCCTGCCGGAACGTTTGTTGTAGTGGGCAGCGCGGGGTTTGTTGCTGGTGCTCTGGAGGGGTATCAGGCGGACACCATCTTTCTGGGCCTGGGAGGATTGGGCTCCCAGAGCGAGCGTTACCGCGAGGATTACTGGCGCGAGACGGTGGTCGCCAGTGGCGCTGCGCGCATCATTCCCGTGCATATGGACAGCCTGACGGGCCCTATAGAGGGGCCGTTTCTGGGGTCTGCCAGAGTCATGTCGTTTATGGGTGGGGATGCCGGCCTGACGCAGGCCTTTATCAATGACAAGCTATCCCGGAACCCGGATTTACGCCTGCGCACATTGCCGCGTTACCGGGAGGTGGTGCTCTATCCCTGAACTCGTCGCCGCCCCGGCCATTGGTAAACCTATGTATACCTCAGGCAGTCCCGAAGTGGTCAGGCTGGTATACCAGCGGAATTCGTTTAACAATACCAGGCATAAAACACAATAATCGCGGCAAGCTGGCGGACCCCCGGATGAGTCAAGCACCAGGCATGGAACACCTTTTTTCACCGTTGCAGCTGGGTGAGGTCGCCCTCGGCAACCGGGTGGTGATGGCACCCATGACCCGAGCGCGGGTGCCAAACCGTATCCCCAATACTTCCACTGTGACCTACTACGCCCAGCGCGCCGGTGCAGGTTTGATTATCACGGAGGCGACCACGGTGTCTGCCCAGGGGAACGGGTCTGTTGCCACGCCGGGGATCTACAATCGGCAGCAGATTACCGGGTGGCGCCGGGTGACAGACGCCGTGCATGAAGGTGGCGGCAAGATTGCCGTGCAGCTCTGGCACACTGGCAGAGTCTCACACGCCAGCCAGCAACCGGACAATGTTGAGCCGGTGTCAGCCTCTGCCGTCGCGGGGAACGTGCTGACGTTTACCGAAAACGGCTTTGAGCCCACAACGCCACCACGAGCACTTGCTGTTGATGAGATACCCGGCGTGGTGGAGCAATTTGTGCAGGCTGCACAAAATGCAATGCTTGCAGGTTTCGACGCGGTCGAGATTCACGCGGGAAGCGGCTACCTGCTGGACCAGTTTATGCGCGATGGTACCAACCAGCGAACGGATGACTATGGTGGTTCTGTGGAGAATCGTTGTCGTCTGACCCTGGAAATAGTCGATGCGGTGTCTGCCGCAATTGGTGCGGGTCGAACCGGTATCCGGATTTCCCCGATGCTGGTGACCTGGGATTGCAGTGACAGCGACCCGGTGACACTGTTCTCGCACCTGGTTTCGGAGCTGAACCAAAGACCGATCGCATTTCTGGATGTGCTGGAGCGCAATGATGCATCCATTGCCGTTAGTGGCGATGACAATGCTGACGACAATGAAGCCGGCGTCCGGCGGATACGGGAGGCCTTCAGCGGTAATTATATTGCCAACGGTTGCTACAGCGGCGCCAGCGCCAACGCTGCAATTGCCAGTGGTTACGCTACTGCAGTCGGCTTTGGCCGGGATTACATCTCCAATCCGGACCTGGCGCAGAGGCTGCTTGCCGGCGCCAGGCTGAACGCCCCCGCAGACCCAATCGACTATTATGGTGATGGCGGCGACAAAGGGTATATCGACTTTCCCTCACTGGCAGAATAGCCGGCCCGCACCTGAAGACTGCAGGCTATTGCTATTGTCTGCCCGAAACTGCAAGGAGTTACAGGATGGAAGAGGCGCAACACCTGGCCGTCGCGGCCAACAAGAAGTCAATAGAGTACGCCATGGCAGGCGACAAGGAGGCCTGGCTGGCGCTGTATGCGGATGATGCAGTGGTGTGTGACCCGGTGGGCGTGTCGCCTATGGACCCCAGTGGCAAGGGCCATCGTGGCAAGGCGGCCATAGAGGCATTCTGGGACACGGTAATAGGCCCGGCGACGCTTGAGATCACTCCACACAAACGCTGGCTAAGCGGGGAACACACCTGCTGCGTGCACCAGGTCGCGCGCAATGATATGGGCGATGGCAAGTTCACAGAGTGCGATATGCTGGCTGTGTACACGGTCAATGAAGAGGGCCTGCTGACAGCCATGTCTGCGCACTGGGACTTCGATGACATGATGGCGCAATTGAGCCGGTTGGCATAGGGCGCACTGTGGGGATACTCTTTCCAGCTGAGCGGCCACTGCAATCGTGGTATACCCCCGAGCGGTCGAACCCGCTTTGACTCCCTTTCGGGGGTATACCACGATCACAGCGGTCACCACAAATGGGGTAAGCCTTCCGAGGGCGTGGACGTTTGTTTTCAACCGCGGAAGGCTTACCCCATTTGTGGCGTCCGCTTAGTTTGAATGCCTCATTGTTTGAACGCCTCATTCCCAGCTAATGTGCGATGAACCTGAATAAATATGTCCGCTAGCCCAGTGTCTCGCGAATATGCCTCGCCACCAGCGCAGGGTCCTGCATGGGAATAAAGTGATTCAGCTCGGGATAGTAGTGTTCCCTGCAGTCGGGAATAGCCTGCGCCAGACCCGGCCATGTGGGTGAAGAACTCAGGTCATTTATCGACAGGCCGGTGTACTTTGCGCGCAACAAAGTGGTTGGCGTGACGATACGCGGAATATCCTCGTGCACCGCATCACTCATGGCCTGGCTAATGTAAACGGAAGCCTCATTGATCGGGTCGCAGGCCAGCTGTCTGTAGCCTTCTTCATTGGCAGGCTTGAGTGCGTAGTCGCAATAGTCGCGCAGCACCTCCGGCTCCCAGGTATTGAAGGGTGGCCTGTCGTGAAAGCGCGCAAACATTTCGTCGGCATCCCGCCAGCGGTTCTTGCGTCGCGCGACGGGATGGTCAGCTACGTTTATCCCGGCCGCATTCGCGCGGGCGACATCGTAATCCTCGGGTGCCACAATCACCGGGTCGATCAACAGCAAGTGCCGAAAACGTTCCGGGTGCGCCGCAGCGGCCCTGGCTATCATGTAGCCACCTATGGAGTGTCCTACGCCAATAATGCGCTGCAGCCCCAGGCGCTCCACCAGTGCCGCAATATAGTGCGCAATTGCGTTCCAGTTGACCTCGCCCGGGCTGTCGCTCTTGCCGTGGAAAGGCAGGTCAACCGCGTACACATGCCGCCCTGGCAGGTGCTTGACGACCTGGTTCCAGCAGCGGCTGTGAAAGCCCGAGGCGTGCAGCATCAATATCGGGTCACCGTCGCCAGGCCACTCGATGCAGGCCAGTTCCACATCGCCCAGGCTCATCCTGTGCTCCAGGGGGGGAGTGGCCATTCCGGTCAGACTCTTTCGATAATGATCGCCGGGGCCATGCCGCCAGCAGCACACATGGTGACAAGGGCGAATTGCTTATCCTGTCGTTCCAGTTCATCCAGCGCGGTATTGATAAGTAGCGATCCTGTGGCTCCTATGGGGTGCCCCAGCGCCATCGCGCCACCGTTGATGTTCACCTTGTCACGGTCCATCCCCAGGTCGCGCATGAACTTCTCTGAGACCACTGCAAAGGCCTCATTGATTTCCCAAACGTCGATATCGTTAACACTCAGCCCGGCTTTTGCCAGCGCTTTCTTTGCCGCCGGAACCGGGGCATTCAGCATCAGTGTCGGGCAGTCGCCCTGGTTGACCATGGCCACCACGCGGGCGCGGGGCGTCCATCCCTGGCCTTTGGCGTAATCCGGAGACGACAGCAACAGTGCGCCGGCGCCATCCACTACACCAGAAGAGTTACCGGCGTGGTGTACATGGGTGATGTCCAGACCTGAATACTTTTGCAGCACCAACTGGCGGTAGGTGGTGCCAGTCTCGTCCAGCGGGTAATCGGCGACTGCAGCGAAGGCAGGTTGCAGTTCTGCCAGCCCTTCCAGGGTAGTTTGCGGGCGGGGAAACTCTTCCTTGTCCAGCACCAGGTTACCTTCCACGTCAAAGACCGGCACCAGGCTCTTGTCGAAACGGCCCTCTGCAATCGCGCGCGCTGCCTTTTGCTGGGTTTCGAAGGCCTGACGGTCCAGGTCTTCGCGACTGATACCTTCCATGGTCGCTATCGCATCGGCACATACGCCCTGGTGGGGTTGCGGGTGCAGTGCGCGCAGGGCGAGGTTGTCGTTGTCCAGGAACATGGAGGGTGTGGCACCTTCCTCGTTATAGGTGGACATCATTTCCGCGCCGCCGCCAATGGCTACATCCTCCGTTCCGGAGAGAATATTCATCGCCGCCAGTTGCACGGAAGTGATACCTGAACCGCAGAAGCGGTCCAGCGTCATGCCCGAGGAGGTGATGTCGTAGCCAGCTTCCAGAGCGGCCATACGCGCCAGGTCGCCGGACTGTCGCCCGCGCTGGGAACTGGTCCCGAAAATAACGTCACCAACGTCCGCTGTGTTCAGGTCGTTGCGCTGCGCCAGCGCCTTGAGTACCACTGCGCCCAGGTGTTGCGGGTGTTGTTCAGCCAGTGCTCCCTTACCCTTTTTGCCGATACCACGGGGTGTCCTGCAGGCGTCAATAATCCATGCTTCGTTCATCATCGTTTTCCTATTTTCCTTTCCAGTTGGGGGCGCGTTTTTCGGCGAACGCAGTGGCGCCTTCTATTGCGTCTTCGCTGGTAAAGATAGGCATCACAATTTCCTGCTGTTTCTGCCACATCTCCTGGGCGCTCCAGTCACCTGATTCGCTGATCACCTGTTTGCTGAGCTTCACGGCCAGCGGGCCATTAGCCACGATTGTGGCTGCCAGCGCCTGGGCCCCCTCGAGAGCGGTACCGGCGGGTACCGATCGGTTGATCAGGCCCATGCCGATCGCGCGTTCGGCGTCCATGAAATCACCTGTCAGCGCCAGTTCCATGGCCACGCGTGGCGGAACCTGCCTGGGCAGGCGGATAAGGCCACCGGCAGCTGCGGCCAGCCCTCGTTTTACTTCCGGAATACCGAATTTTGCGTTGTCCGCGGCGACCACCAGATCGCAGCTGATCATCACTTCCAGGCCACCCGCAAGGGCGAAGCCTTCAACGGCGGCGATCAGTGGTTTCTGTGGCGGCGACTCAACGAAGCCCGCAAAGCCGCGGCCTTCCAGCATCGGCAGTTCACCGGTAACGAAGGCTTTCAGGTCCATGCCCGCACAGAACGTGCCGCCCGCGCCAGTGATGATGCCAACGCGGATCGCGTCATTGCCGTCAAGTTCGTCCATCGCCGCGGCTACGCCCTCGGCCATGGCCCTGTTGACGGCGTTTTTCGCTTTCGGGCGGTTCAGGGTAATAGTCATCACGCCATCGGCGACGTCTACCAGTACGGGTTGTTCATCAGACATGTTATTTCTCCGGTTGGTTGGTTCTAGTCAATCAGTGAGTTGGCCAGGTTGGCCAGCGGTTCTACCAGTGCGCCGCGGGCCCTTGCTTCGGGGCTGGAGGCGTTGCCCTGTTCTGCGCGCTTGAGCACACCCTGCAAAATAGCCGCCAGCCGGAACATGGAAAACACGATGTAAAAGTTCCAGTTGTCTATGCCGTCGCGGCCAGTGCGCTCGCAGTAGCGGGCAACGTATTCCTCATCAGTGGGAATGCCCAGCGATGCCCGGTCCACTCCCGCCATGCCGGCGATGCCGCCGTCACTGGGCAGCATCCAGGCCATGCACTGGTTGGCGAGGTCCGCGAGAGGGTTGCCCAGGGTGGAAAGCTCCCAGTCGAGCAGGGCTATAGCCCGTGGCTCGGTCGGGTGGAACATCAAATTGTCCAGCCGATAGTCACCGTGAACCAGGCTGACGCGACCATCATCTTCGGGCATATTCGCAGGCAGATAGTCCATCAGCCGCTCCATGGCGGGAATACTTCGGGTCTCCGAGGCGCGGTACTGCTTGGTCCAGCGGCTGAGCTGGCGCTCAAAATAGTTGCCGGGGCGGCCATAATCACTCAGGCCCACCGCGTCCACGTCCACATTGTGCAGCGCCGCCATCGTGGCGTTCATGCTATCGAAAATGGCGGCGCGTTCCGCATTATCACGGGCGTCAGGCAAGGAAGGATCCCAGAGAATGCGGCCTTCCAGGTATTCCATTACGTAGAACATCGAGCCAATCACCGACTCGTCTTCACACAGCACGTAGGTTTTCGGTACCGGCACGTCGGTGTCGCGCAGTGCCGAGATGACGCGGAACTCGCGGTCCACTGCGTGGGCAGACTTGAGCAGTTCACCCGGTGGCTTGCGGCGCAGCACGTAATCGGTGCCACCGGCACTGAGCTTGAAGGTGGGGTTGGATTGCCCGCCGGCAAATTTCTCGGCAGTCAGCGGCCCGGTAAAGTCCGGAATGTTTGCTGCCAGGTACTCACCCAGCTTCATGGTGTCCAGATCGTGTTCGGTCATGGTGGTCCTGTGGTGTGTGTTGCGTCATTCCTGCATTCGTGGCGCTGATGACGCATGTTGCTGCGGGAAAACGGAGCCTGAGTCTGTGGCCTGTGGTACCTGCTGCCAATGACGCAGTGCAACAAAAAAATAGACCAAATCTGACAGTCCGTCAGGGATTGCTCTGGTAAGATGGGGTGAATCCCGATTTTTGCGGTATCCCGCAGTGATAGAACCCATCGACATGGAGCAGCGCAAAGAGGTGCTGGCTCGCACCGAGCATTTCATCTGCGTCGCTGAAGAGGCGCTTGAACGTGGTTTTCAACGTATTCCCGTATTGTTTGACCTGAGTGGCACCACGGCGGGTATGTTTCGAGCCCTCCACCGCCAGCGGGAAATACGCTATAACCCATGGATATTCGCCAAGTATTGGCAGATTAACCTGGAAGGTACAGTGCCCCACGAGGTAGCGCACTATATTGTGCATGAGGTCTACGGCGCTGGCGCAGTGCGCCCCCATGGGCCGGAATGGCAGGCGTTGATGCACTATTTCGGGGCCGACCCGGAGGTGACCTTCAACC
>JAUIIQ010000126.1 GCA_030431585.1 Gammaproteobacteria bacterium
GACACGCTCCATGTGTGCACCCCTTGAGCCCTTGACAAGCAGGGTGTCGCCGCTGCCAAAGGCGTCCTCCGCCGCTGCCGCCAGGGCATCGCAATCTGCAAACCAGCGTCCATGCTTGCCGAAGGCCGCCACTGCGTCTCGCAACTCCTCACCCACACCCCAGAACCCGTCGAGGCCAGCTTCGCGGGCATACACTCCCAGCTCGCGATGCATGGCCTCGCTCTGCGAGCCCAACTCCAGCATGGTCCCCATGATCAGCGTACGCCGGCCCGAGCTGGTAACCAGCGTGTCGATCGCGGCACGGGTCGAACCGGGGTTGGCGTTGTAGCAATCGTCAATCAACAGTGCACCGTTGGCCGCGCGAGAAGCAGAGAGGCGTCCCGCTACCGGCACGACGGCTTCCAGACCGGCCTTGATTTCAGGCAAACCCAGGCCACAGGCGAGACCAACCGCTATCGCCGCCAGCGCGTTGGCAACATTGTGGGCACCGGGCAAACGCAAGGTCAGGTCTATCGGGCCTGCGGGCGTACCCGCCTGCAAACGCGTGCCGGAAACTCCCATTGGCTCTATGCTCACGGCACTGATGGCAGCGCCCCCGTGCAGGGAGAAGTCAATGATCTGCGCAGCGCCGGCCCGTGAACGCCACTCTGCTGCCCAGGGTTCGTCAGCGTTGAGCACAGCCACGTCTCCCGCTGCCAGGCCATCAAAAATCTCACCCTTGGTTTGTGCTATGCCCTGCAGGCTGCCCATCCCTTCCAGGTGCGCAGGCATAACGTTAAGCAGCACGGATACATTGGGCCTGGCCAGCGCACACAGCTGGGCGATGTCACCCGGTTTTCCAGCGCCCATCTCAATGACTGCGAATTCCGTGTCCGGGCGCAGTCGCAGCAGGGTAAGCGGTACGCCTATCTCATTATTGAAGTTGCCCTCGGTGGCGAGCGTGTTACCACGTTGCGCCAGCACAGAGTGGATCAGGTTCTTGGCCGTGGTTTTACCGCAGCTGCCGGTGATAGCGACCAGCGGTCCCTGGTACAAACTGCGATTGAACGCACCCAGCCTGCCCAGTGCGACGGACGTGTCCCGCACACAAAGTTGCGCCAGGGCTGTGCCCGTGGGACGACTCACCAGTGCAGCTGCCGCGCCTCTGTCCGCGACCTCGGCCACGTACTCGTTGCCATCGAAATGCTCGCCCACCAGCGCTACAAACAGGGCGCGATCCAGTGGCGCACGGCTGTCGGTAAACACGGCGCTGAAGCTGACGTCGGCACCCAACAGTTTCGCTTCCAGTGGCTCCTGCAATTCAGACAGTGTCATGGCGCGCATCATCGCCCCGCCCTCCCTGCCAGGGCTGCGGCGGCGTGCTCTTCATCACTGAAGTGCAAATACTCGCCGTCAATGATCTGGTAGTCCTCATGGCCCTTACCGGCGATGACCACGCAGTCACCCGCCTGCGCCGAAGCGATAGCAGCAACAATCGCTTGCGCCCGGTCTACTTCAAGCTGGTATGACCCATCACAACCGCTCGCCACATCAGCCAGTATCGCTGCCGGATCCTCTCCACGTGGATTGTCGCTGGTCACCACCACGCGGTCAGCCAGGCTACAGGCAATGCGGCCCATCACCTGTCGCTTGTTGCGGTCCCGGTCACCGCCACAGCCAAACACCACGACGAGATCACCCTGCACATGAGGCTTGAGCGATGACAGCACCTGTTCCAGTGCGTCCGGCGTATGTGCGTAGTCGATAATCACCTGCAGCCCCAGTTCATTGGGCAGCACCTGCATGCGCCCGGGCACCGAACGAAGAGCCGGCACCGCCTGCAGTACGGCATCCAATGACTCGCCAGCAAGGACCGCTGCCGCAACCGCCGCCGCCAGATTCGCGAGGTTGAAATCACCGGGCAGCGGGCTGTTGAACGGACCACTTCCCCATGGGGTACGCAAAACGCCGCGCACGCCCTGGGCGTTGAACTCGGTGTTCTCTACATAAACATCCGCAGCTGGATTGCTCAGTGAGTAACCCAGCACTTGCACATCGCGCTCCACCACGGCCCGCACGTTATCGGCAAAGTCGTCGTCCAGATTAACCAGCGCATGCTTCAGCCCCTCGCGGGAAAACAGACCGAGCTTGGCGCGCCCGTAGGCCTCCATGCTGCCGTGATAATCCAGGTGATCATGAGAGAGATTGGTAAACACTGCCGTCTCGAATTCCACCCCGTTGACACGTCCCTGCACCAGCGCGTGGGAAGACACTTCCATACTCACGGCAAACACGCCCTGATCGCGCCAGGCAGCCAGCTGCTGCTGCAGTGAGACAGCGTCTGGAGTGGTGTTGCCACCCTGGGCAACAGCCTCATCCAGGGCCGCGCCCAAGGTACCGACAACGCCACAGGAGCGGCCGCGAAGGCGCAGCAACTGCGCTACCAGACTGCTGGTGGTGGTCTTGCCGTTCGTGCCGGTGACACCCACCATGTGCATCGCCGCACTGGGGTTACGATGAAAGCGCGCAGCAATGTAACCCGCCTCCTGTTGCAGCTCCGGCACCTCCACCAGTGGAACAGGCAGCGCATCGACAAAGCCAGCGGCCGGTGGCTCGGCGGCCACCGCAACGGCACCGTTGGCAACCGCCTGTTCGATGAACTGACGCCCGTCGTGAGCCTCGCCCGGTATGGCCAGGAACAGATCACCGGCTGAAACCTTGCGACTGTCAAGCTCAACACCCTTCACCGGGATATCTGCCGCTGCACATTGCGGCATAGCCAACACCTCACCCAGGGCAACGGATGCCATCATGCCGCACCCCCCGGCGCGCCTGCGCTGGCAATCGCCACAGGCGGAAACTCAGTAGGCGTGACACCCAGCAGACGCAGGGCACCCTCGGTGACTGCGGAAAACACCGGCGCTGCGGCAGCGCCTCCGCCGTAGGCCTCGCCTTTAGGCTCATTGATCACCACCACCGTCACCACGCGCGGCTTATCGACCGGTGCCACGCCGGCAAAGAGGGCCACATAAGAATCTTCCAGATAGCCCTGCGCACCCACCTTGTGCACGGTGCCGGTCTTGCCGCCCACCCGAAAACCCTCTACCCGGGCCTTGCCGGCTGTACCGTGTTCGCCGGTTACCTCATGCAGTACTTCCAGCACCTGCCGGGCAATGTCCGGCGCAATCACCTGGCGCCCCTCGGGCAGATCACCTTCCAGCGCCAACAGCGATACCGGTCGCTGCACGCCGCCGTTGCCGAAAACGCTATAGGCCCGAGCCAACTGCAGTGGCGTAGTGGTAATGCCATAACCAAAAGCGAGCGCTATCCGCTCGGTGGAGTACCAACGTGAACGATTGGGTAATAGACCACTGCTTTCCCCCGGGAAACCCGCGTTGATCGGCTCACCAATACCGAAACGCCGGAACACCTCCCAGATAGGCTCATGCCCCAGGTCCACGGCCAGCTTGGTAACCCCCACCTGACTCGACTTTTCGATTACCCGGGAAAGCGTAATCTCGCCATAGTTCCGCGGGTCCGGATACGTCTTGGGGCCAACGCGTATCCAGCCGGGCGCGGTATCGATCAGGGTATCCGTGCTGTAGCGGCCGCTTTCAAGCGCGGCAACCAGGGTGAGACTCTTCATGGTGGAGCCCGGCTCGTACGTGTCGGTGACCGCCCGGTTGCGCATGTTCGCCGCCTTCATGCCCTGGCGGCTGTTCGGGTTGTAGACGGGATAATTGACCATGGCGAGCACTTCGCCGGTCGCTGCATCGAGGGTAACGACACTGCCCGACACTGCGCCGGAGGCCATCACCGCTTTGGTCAGCTCCCGGTGCTGCAATGTCTGCAAACGCAGATCAATGCTCAGACGCAGGTCTTTACCTGGGCGCGGTGCCTGCACCACACCGATATCACGCACCACTTTTCCTTTCAGGTTCTTTATGTATTGCTTCTTGCCGGGTACGCCCTTGAGCCAGTCGTCATAGGCGAGCTCTATACCATCAATTCCCTCATCATCTACATTGGTAAAACCCACTAAATGTGCGGCGACTTCACCTGCGGGATAGAAACGACGGTACTCGCGCTCACCAAATACGCCCGGAATACGTTTTGCCAGTATCTCCCTGGCCTCGTGCGGCACACGGTGACGCTGCAGGTACATAAAGCGCTTGCCCTCGTAGCGCTGCAATCGCTGCTGCAACAGGGACAGCTTCATACCCAACGCTTCTGCCAGTTCGGGCAGCCGTTCGGAGCCTGACAATACACGTGGATCAGCCCACAGGGAGACCACCGGCGTACTGACTGCCAGCGGCTCACCGCGACGATCGGTAATGACGCCACGATAAGCCGGAATTTCCGCTCCGCGAAGTGACCGCGCATCGCCCTGGTCCTGAAGAAAGCTGTAGCCTCTGTCTGTTTCCAGAATCTGCAGTGACAATACCCGCCCGACCAACAAGGCCAACATAGACAGCAGCAGCGCCGCGACCAGATAAAGACGCCACAGCACCTGCGTCTTCTTCGGCTGCCTGGCAGTCGCAGGCTTCACGGAACCACCACTTTATAGCGAGCAAGGTCGGGCTCGATCATCTGCAGCTCCGCGCGCGCAACTTTCTCCACCCGGTGGTGAGAAGCCCAGGCACTTTCTTCCAACAGCAAACGCCCATAATCTTCCTGCAAACCCCACTGGCTGGACTCCAGCACTTGCAATTGCGCGTAGAGCTGGCGGCAGGCGTGTGTTGAGTAGATCACGGCAAAAGCAGATAACAGCACAAGGGCAACAGCCGCCAGGTTCATCCACAGCAGTGCGCGAGCATCACCGGCAGGTGCTACCGTGGCGGTAACCATCGTCTTGCCTGCAACAGCACCTGCCCTGGAGCGACTCATGCGATTTTCTCCGCCACGCGCATCACCGCGCTGCGGGCGCGTACGTTCTGGCCAAGCTCCTCAGCCGATGCCTTCACGGGCTTGCCCACCAATTTGACCCGGCGATTGAGCGCGGCATCTGTCACCGGTACCCCCGGCGGTAATTGCTCGCCGCGGGCCATGTCACGCATGTAGCGCTTGACCATCCTGTCTTCGAGAGAGTGGAAGCTGATAACGACCAGTCGTCCGCCTACCTTGAGCAGATCCACCGAGGCATGCAGCAGATCATGAAGGTCATCCAGTTCACGATTCACTTTGATTCGAATAGCCTGAAAAGCGCGCGTGGCAGGATGCTTGTGCCGCTCCCAACGCGGATTGGCCTCGCTCACCACCTTCGCCAGACGGCCAGTGGTCTCCAGGGGCGCTTCATCACGAGCGGCGACGATAGCGGCAGCGATGCGCCTGGCGAAGCGTTCTTCACCATATTCGCGCAACACCAGGGCTATATCGCCAACCTCGGCATAACTCAACCACTGGGCAGCCGTTTCTCCGCTGGTGGTATCCATACGCATATCCAGCGGACCATCATGAAGAAAGCTGAATCCCCGGTCTGCCTCGTCCAGTTGGGGACTGGAAACACCCAGGTCCAACAAAATACCGTCTACCGCCCTGATTCCCAGGCTCTGCAGGCGTGCCGGGAGTTCAGCGAACGAGCCCTGGTAGAACGAGAACCGGGCATCCTGCGCAGCCAGCTCTGCCGCTGCAACACAGGCTACAGGGTCCTTGTCTACCCCCAGCAAGCGACCCTCGGCATCCAGCGACGCCAGCACCCGCTCACTGTGGCCGCCGCGGCCAAAGGTGCCGTCTACATAGACCCCACTGGGCGACGTTACCAGAGCGTCGACTGCCTCTCGTAGTAATACTGTCTGGTGCATGGCTGCCACCTAGAGTCGGAGAGAGAGGAGTTCGACGGGCACGTCTTCACCGGAGCCGGAGTCGGCGAGCGCCTGCTCCTGCTCGGCCTGCCAGAGAACTTCAGACCAGATTTCCAGCTTGTTGCCCTGCCCCACCAGAACCAGCTTCTTTTCGAGTTCGGCGTACTCACGCTGTGATTGCGGCAACAACATGCGTCCGCTGCTGTCCAGTTCTATGTCTGTGGCATAACCGAGGACAAGTCGCTGGAAGCGTTTCGCTGCCTTGTTGAGTGCAGGCAGCCCTTCTATTTCTTTTTCGATGCGCTCCCACTCCGGGAGGGGGTACACTACAAGGCACTTGGCCTGGGTATCGATGGTGACAACTATTTTTCCTTCACACTGCGACAGCAATGGCTCGCGCTGGCGCGCTGGCATAGCCAGACGCCCCTTCGCATCCATATTGATATGCTGCACACCACGAAACACGCCAGATTTCCCCGCTCAACTGTCTTCAAAACCCACAAAAAGACAGAATTACCCACTTATTTCCACTTCTCGCCACTATAGGCCTGGCCGGGAGGCGCGTCAACCGGCGAAGTTCAGGAAAAACGCTGTAAATTCAGGCCTTTACGGCTGTTTTTAGCGGAAAAATGGAGGCAAAATAAAGGCAAAAGGCGTACGAAAACAGCCCTCTAAAACCGACTGCTAAGGTTTTACTTTAAGTTACAGGCTAATTTTTTATTTCGGAAGGCCGTGGTTAGGCTAAAAAAGCATAAGACCGGGTGGTTGACAGGGGGATGCGAAACAGTCTCCGGAAAATTGGCCAATCTGCGCAGCGGGGCAGGCTCTCCATGCCTCCCGGGGGCGTACCGTACATCCTGTACATAAAAAAACCCTCCAGCCCGGGGGGGCTGGAGGGTTTGGTTCAGCGAGTCGGTCGATAAGCCGGGTTCTGTCGTGGACGACCATTCATCTGCGACAGCTGTCGCCAGCTGCCTGAAGCGACCTACCCGAACCCACCGCGGGCCACGGCTGACGGGTTCCTATTTGGTCTTGCTCCGGGTGGGGTTTACCATCGCCGCGCCTGTTACCAGCCGCGCGGTGCGCTCTTACCGCACCTTTTCACCCTTACCCAACCAAAACCGGGGACAGACCCCGGTTTAATGGTTCTCAAAAGGGGTCTGACCCCCTTTTTGGGCGGTTTCCTTTCTGCTGCACTTTCCGTAGGCTCTCGCCCCCCAGGCGTTACCTGGCACCCTGCCCTGTGGAGCCCGGACTTTCCTCCCTCCGCTACCCTGGGGCAGCAAAGAGCGATCGCCTGACCGACTCGCCGGCAAGACTACCAGTGCCGAAGGTCTCACTCAATCACCTTTCACCGTCAGCAGGTACTCATACAGGGATTTTTTACGCAGCCCGGTGTGCTCCGCCACCAGCGCCGCAGCCCGTTTGGCCGGCAGTTCCTGCGCCAGGCGGCGCAACAGGCTGGCCGTGGCCTCATCCAGCTCCGCCGCAACAGCCGGTCGCCCGGAAACGATCAGTACGATCTCACCCTTTTGCTGATTGACGTCGGCTTCTACAAAACGATGCAGTCCGCTTAATGTATCGCGCTTCACCGTTTCGAAAGTCTTGGTTATCTCCCGCGCCAGTACAGCCTCACGCTGCTCACCCAGCGTCTCCGTCATCGCCGCCAGCGTGTCGAGCACACGATGCGGAGCTTCGTAAAAAACCAGCGTGGCGTTTTCTGCGGCGAGCTGAGCCAACCGGTTGCGCCGGGTACCCGGGCGTGAGGGCAAAAAACCCTCAAACCGGAACCTGTCCGTGGGAAGACCAGAAACGCTGAGCGCGGCGATGGCGGCACAGGGGCCGGGAATCGGGTGAACGGGATAGCCCAGCGACTGCATCTCGCGTACCAGCCTGTAGCCGGGATCAGATATCAACGGTGTACCGGCATCTGAAATCAGCGCCACGCTACCACCTCCGGCCAACACCCGGGAGATCCTGTCCTGTGCTCGCGCATCACTGTGATCATGATAGGCAATCAATCGCGAGTCGATGGAAAAGTGTTGCAGCAGACGCTGGCTGTGCCGTGTGTCCTCGGCAGCGATCAGGTCAACCTGCTGCAGCACTTCCACTGCCCGCGCCGTCATGTCGCCCAGATTGCCTATAGGCGTGGCTACAATATAGAGCCCAGTCTCCACGATTTCCCCTTATACTATCCACCTCGCAACGAGCGTGGACCCACTGTGAATCAGCAACGCAGGATAGCATGACAACAACACAATCCCATTTTCGGACTTCCAGCAGACTGGCTGCATTGCTCATGCTGAGCCTTCTCTACGCCTGCGGTGGCACCCCCACCATTGAGCCGCCCACTTCCGGGCCCATTACAGACACCACCAGCGAGGCGGATGATCGCGCCGCGCAACTTGAGCTGCCAATCTCGGCATATGCGCCCGCCTTCGCCAGCGCCGATGCCGCCCTTGTTCGTAGTGACTGGATGAGCGCCACAGCGGCGCTGGCGGCCCTGCAAGAGATCGAACTGGAACGCGATGACGCCGATTATCTGCAGTACATGCTGGCACGCGTTGACTATCGCCGAGGCCAGCTGGACGCCGCTTTCAGTCGCCTGGAACAGCTGGACTACAGCACCATGCACCCGGCTATCGCTTACCGCTTGAAGAATTTCGAGCGCCACATGCTCAGCCTCCAGGGCAGACACCTGGAAAGTGCCAGACTGGGGGTTCGCGCATTGAGCGTTGCGCCCAAAAGCGACCAGGCTGCCTTGAAGCGCTCGATCTGGCATGCACTGGAGCGCAGCGCTCTCCCTGAGCTGCAGCGGGCGCGCGAGCAGGCCACGGATGCGGACTGGCGTGGCTGGCTGGAGCTGGCCGTCATCGACAACGGCAGCACACTGGCATTGGGCGTGGAGCTGCTCAACTGGCAGGCCAATTACCCGGAGCATGCCGCGGCAGCTCCCTTGCCAGGCGGACTGGAATACCTGCTTGAACCCACCGCCGCGCCGGAGACAGTGGCACTTCTGCTGCCACTGAGCGGGCGCCTGGCACCGGCTGGGAAGGCAGTGCGCGATGGCTACCTCGCAAGTTATTTCCACGCCCGCACCGAAGGCGAAGCTCCCGGGCAGATTATTGTCATCGACTCTGCTCGCTATGACAGCGCTGCAGAGGCGTATCGCCAGGCTATTTTCCAGGGAGCCCAGTTAGTCGTGGGCCCGTTAAGCAAGCACGCCGTGGCCGAGCTCGCAGCACAGGCTGCACGCCCCGTTCCCGTGGTTGCCCTCAACCGGATTGAGCAGGCCGCCACACCCGCCGAGAGCGCACTGGTGCAGTTATCCCTGGCCCCCGAAGACGAGGCACGCCAGCTGGCTGGCGTCGCCTTCGGCCAGGGCGCCAGGCGCGCGCTGGTGCTGCGCCCCGCCGGCGTCTGGGGTGACAAGATCGAAGAGGCCCTTAATGCGCGATGGCAAGCGCTGGGCGGTACGCTGTTACCGAGCGTCAGCTACCGAGACAAGACAGAGTATTCGGCGGCAATGAAAAGCGGCCTGGGCATAACAGCCAGCGAGCAGCGACAGCGCAGGTTGCGGGACATGCTGGCCACCACGGTGGAGTTCACACCCCGCCGGCGCCAGGACATCGATGCCGTGTTCATGCTCAGTCGCACTCCGGAGGAAGCCAGGGCGATCAAGCCCCTGCTTGCGTTCCACTACGCCGGCAACCTGCCTGTCTACGCGACATCCAATGTACACGGAGGGGGCGCAGACACGCGCGACCGGGACCTGGACGGTACCCGTATCCTGGAGCTGCCCTGGCTGCTGGGTTCTGACCCGCAGTTGCAGCAGGCCTTGCTCCGCAGCAACGGTCAGCGTTTCACGCGACTTAACGCGCTGGGCACCGACGCCTATAAGTTGCAGTCTCGCCTGCGCCAGCTGCAGGCCGGGCCCGATGCTCTGATCAGCGGCAATACCGGTCTGATGACCATGAACCCGAACCTGCAGATTGAGCGCGAGCTGCCGGCGGCGGTTTTTGATGGCGACGAACTGAAGCCTCTGTAGCTACACTCTCCCCGGGTTTCTATCGGGAGAACGTTGATGAAATCGCTGGGCGACAACTACGAGAACGCGGCCGCGCGCTGGCTGCAGGCGCAGGGCCTGACCATAATCGGGCGTAACTACAGCTGTCGGGCGGGAGAACTGGACCTGATTGCCAGGGATAGCAGCCACCTTGTGTTCATAGAAGTACGCGCGCGCGGCAGTCCACGCTTTGCCTCCGCCGCCGCATCGGTAGACCGACGCAAGCGGCGGCGCCTGATTCTTGCAGCGCAATGGTTCCTGCAGCAACATCCGCAGCTGGCGCAACTTCCCTGCCGATTTGACGTGATCGCCTTCCAGCCGCGACAATCCACGTCCGGACAAACGCCGCGCTGGATTCGCAGCGCGTTTACCAACTGAACCCAGGGGTGGCAGTGGACTACTACCAGATCATTGCAACACGCTTCC
>JAUIIQ010000319.1 GCA_030431585.1 Gammaproteobacteria bacterium
CGCTCACCCGAAAGCGACACCCACAGGCAATAGAGAAAAACCATTCCAGTGCCTGCGGCTTCACTTCCACTGCCTCGAACGCGCGCTGCTCAGCTTCACTGCGCCCCTGCGGCGCATACCAGTAGCCAAAGTCCGGCAGCGCTCGGCGCTCTTTACCGGCAATACACCAGTGCGCAACTTCATGCAGCGCCGATGAGAAAAAATCCTCTCGATAGAATAAACGGTGCGGACTCCGCGCATCCTCCGCAGGTTGGTAAACCGGCTCGGCTGCTCCGCCTGCCAGCACGGTATTCTCGGAGCGGCTAAAACAACGCGCGAACACTGCTTCCAGGCGCCGGCTATCGAGCACCAGCTGGGTGGCGGGGGTGCCCACTACTGCCCTCCCCGCTTACATATCCAGTAGCGATAGCGGCCTTCGCTCTCGTCCTGCAGCAGCAGCTCGTGTCCCAGAAAACCGCAAAAACGCGGAATATCACGCTGCGTGGAGGGGTCGGTAGCCAATACCTGCACCACCTCGCCTACCGATATATCCCGTACGATATTGTGCAGCAGCATCACTGGCTCCGGGCAAAAAAGGCCGGTTGCGTCCAGCACGTGATCGGCTTCAACTGTCATCGTTTCCCGCTATTCCTCAAGGAGGGACTGCGCCTGCTCCTTACTGACCAGGTCCCACTCCTGTGTTTCCAGATGAAACAGAATGCAAAGATCAGCATCCTGTAATTGGCGACGAAGGTTGCCGGTCTTTTCGGCCAGGGTCAACTCCACAGGACCATAGTCCGTGCCATCTCTGCTGGCATACTCTTCCAGCAGCTCCTGCAACACCTCAGGTGCCAGACGTTCAGCGGGAACCCGTATATATGAAGACAATGCAATTTGCTCCTTCTGCACAAGCCAGATGCGGGCTAATATACGGCCTGCACAGTCGAATGTGGAGACTTACCCTTGGACGCTTCCTATATCATCACCTTTATCGGCGACGACCGTCCCGGTCTCGTTGAGCAGTTGTCCAGCACCATTGAAAACAGCCAGGGTAACTGGCTGGAAAGCAGGCTTTCGCAACTGGGCGGCAAGTTCACCGGACTGATACTGGTCTCCCTGCCGGCAGACAGTGCTGACGGCCTTGAGGCTGAACTCAAGGGGCTGGCCAGCAGCGGCCTCAGTGTGCGCGTTACACCGGCTGCTGGCGCCGTGACAAGCGCCGCTGAGGGCAAGACCATCGTCCTCACCGTGCTTGGCCCGGACAGGCTGGGCATCGTCAAGGAAATATCCCGGGCGCTGGCCGGCCACAACATCAACGTGGTGGAGATGGACAGCCACGTCGACAGTGCGGCCATGAGCGGCGAGATGCTGTTCCACGCCCGCATCGAAGCGCAGGTGCCCACCGACACCGACATCGACAACCTGCACGCCTCACTGGATGAGATCGCCAATCACATGACGCTGGAGATTGATCTCGAATAATACCTGCGGTCAGCCCCGGCACATCACCGTGTGAATAAAGGACGTGTCAGTCCTTACTGCGAAAGAGCCGGCGTAAACCCACCCACATGCCTACCGCCACGGCGGCCGCCACGATCACCAGTAAAACCACCGTGATAGTCACCAGAAACAGACTCAGCATCTCGTCCCAGGATATACCGAACTGGTCGACAGCTGCCCACAGCAACGCCGCCATCGCGGCGATGCCAAGCAGTATCGTTCGGTAGTATTTACGCGCGGCCCGGTTCAACTTAATCGTCAGCCTGGTCCGGTCTGGCCGCTGGTATCACCGGTGTCTCACTGCGCACATCCGCGTTCTGCCCGCGGTGTCTCAGCAGGTGGTCCAGCAATACGATGGCGAGCATGGCCTCGGCAATAGGCGTGGCGCGAATGCCGACACAGGGGTCGTGCCGCCCATGGGTGACCATCTCCATGG
>JAUIIQ010000004.1 GCA_030431585.1 Gammaproteobacteria bacterium
CGCAGCCTCGGGTGGTTACTATATTGCCGCCGCTGCAGACGAGATCTGGGCAACACCTACTACCCTAACCGGCAGTATCGGCGTGTTTGCTGCCTTTCCTACACTGGAAAACCTGCTGCAACGTGGCGGCGTGCATACGGATGGCGTGGGGACCACCAGTCTTGCCGGTTCGATGAGGCTGGACCGCGGCCTGAATCCGGACCTGAAGAAGGCGCTGGACGCGGGCGTGACGCACGCTTACCGACGTTTTCTGGAAGTAGTGGCCGACGGCAGGGGCATGTCTCTGGAAGAGGTTTCGGCCGCCGCGCAGGGGAGAGTCTGGAGTGCCGCTGATGCCTTGTCTCTGGGCCTGGTAGATCAACTTGGGACGCTGCAGGACGCCATCGGGGCAGCGGCGTCCAGAGCAGATGTCAGTGATTACAAAGTTGATTACATACAGGAACCACTATCGCCCAGCGCCCTGTTCCTGCAGCAGCTGACCGAACGCTTTGGCGGCCTGGGGCTGCAGCCTGGAACAAGCGTGGCCGGCCTGATGGCAATGTACCAGCCGTTGATCGCAGCCAGCGCGCTCATCGATGGGTTGCAGGATCCCCGCCACATTTATGCTCGTTGTCTGGCCTGTGACTTTGCGCATTGACAACAAGCCCCGGCTTGAGAAGTTGCGCTAGCGCGCCTCCACGGTAGTGTGGACGGGGGCGGCGTCGCCTTGCCCGGAGGTCACGCCCCTCAGTCGGCCTATGTCGTCCAGTATCATATAAAGGCTGGGCACCAACAGCAGCGTGATGACGGTGGCGAAGACGATACCGAAGGCAAGGGAAATTGCCATGGGCACCATGAACTGGGCCTGCGCACTGCCTTCCAGCAGCATCGGTGCCAGGCCCAGGAAGGTGGTGAGCGAGGTCAGCATGATGGCGCGGAAGCGCCTGCAGCCAGCGTCAATAATGGCCTTGTGTTTCGCCTCGCCCGCGGCAACAGATTTGTTGACGTAGTCCACCAGGATAAGGCTGTCATTGACCACAACGCCCGACAAGGCAACGATGCCCATCACCGACATCATGCTCATGTCGTGACCCAAAGCCCAGTGCGCCAGAATGGCACCGATAATGCCGAAGGGGATGACGCCCATGATGATCAATGGTTGCAGGTAGGAACCTGTAGGCACGGCGAGCAGTGCATAGATGCCAAACAGCGCGAGTGCAAAGCCGATCAACATGCTGAATGCCATTTTCCGCTCTTCGTCTGCCAACCCGGATTCGTCCCAGCTCAGTCCGGGATACTTCTGCATCAAATCCGGCAGTATCCGTTCTTCAACGTCTTTCATGACTTTTGCTGGTTCGACAACGGCGATGTCTGCCTCGGCAGTGACTTCTGCGGCACGTTGAAAATCAATGCGTGTGGATTTCAGCAGTCCCTGCCGGGCTTCCAGCCTGGCAACGGTTTCAAAGGGAACAGCATCACCGCTGGGCGTGCGGATATACATATTGTTCAGCGTTGAAACGTTCTCCCTGTCCGTCCTGGGATAACGCACCATCACTTTTACTTCGTCAACGCCGCGCTGAATGCGCTGGGCTTCAGCACCGTAGAACGCATGGCGTACCTGGGTGCCCAGGTCATAACGGGAAATACCCAGTGCTTCGCCCTCAGGCAGTAACTCCAGATGGAATTCTTCGCGCGTGTCGCTGGCACCGTTACGGATGTCGCTGAGGCCATCGTAGTGACGCAGTTTCTCTTCCAGTTCTTCCGAGGCCTTGCGCAGTGTGTCGAAATTGGCGTGCTTCAGGTCAAAGGCGATATTGGGTCCGAAATTAGGCCCGTCAGCCGATTCAAAGCCCAGTACTTCCGCGCCATGAATGCGGCCCACTGCCTTACGCCAACGCTTCAGAACCTGTTCATTGGACAGGCTGCGGGTATCCTGCTTGGTCAGTTCCACGTCGATGCGGCCATTAATCCGGTCGTAGCCGTAGGCCGATACGTAGTCCACCAGGCCGTTTTCAGTATTGTTGCGCCGTTTGTAGGCGCGGTCTACCTTGTCCAGCGCATCAATAATGTGGGTCACTGCATTGATGGTTGCCTCTTCCGGGCTGCCTTCCGACATACGCAGTTCCACCTGGAAAAACTCGCCCGGCGTATGTGGCGAGAGCACGGTACGCACTATCCCTCCGGCGATAAGACCAACAGCCATGATCAGCAGCGACAGGAACACAGCCAGGGTGATATAGCGGTTAGCCACGCAGCGGCTTACCAGCCTGCGATAGGGGCCATAAACGAGACTGCGCAGCCGACTGTTCACACCCTCCTGAATGTGGTCCACGGACAGTAACAGGGGGTTTCGGGTGGGTTTGCTGTGGGCGAGGTGCGCCGGAAGAATCCATTTGGACTCTACCAGTGAAAATACCAGGCACAACATCACCACCCAGCCAAAGGCCTCAGGCATGGGCGCAAAAACGCCCTGCACAAATAACGTTGGCACGAAGGCAACGATAGTAGTGAGCACGCCGAAGGTCGCCGGTGTGGCCACCCTGTAAACGCCACTGATAACATTGTCCACGCTGTGGCCATGCTCCTCGGTCTCACTGTAGGCGCTTTCACCCATAATAATGGCATCGTCAACCACGATACCCAGCACCAGAATGAAGCCAAAGAGGCTGATCATATTCAGGCTGGCATCCACGTAGGGCGTGTTGAGGGCGGCCATGGCTCCCAGAAAGCACACTGGAATGCCGAGCATTACCCAGAAGGCGAGTTTGATCTCAAGAAATAGCGCCAGAGTGATGAAGACCAGTAAGGCACCAATCGCCAGGTTCTTCACCATCATGCTCAGGCGGCCTTTCAGGTAGTAGGTAGAGTCCGACCAGATATCCAGTTTGACGCCGTCTGGCAACGCAGCGCGCTTCTCTTCGACGTAGGCCTTTGCCGCATCGGCGGTGCGTATGATGTCCTGCTTGCCCATGGCGAACACGTTGATGCCCAGGGAATACTGACCGTTAAAGATGGCGAAACCGCTGGTATCCTCAAACCCGTCTTCAACGGTAGCGATGTCGCCCAGCAGCAGGCGGGTGCCATCGGGCCATGTTTTTAATACCAGTTCCTCGAAATCCCGCTGCACGTAGGCTTGTCCTACAGTGCGTAGCATGATGTCGCCATTGCGTGTTTGCACGGACCCGGAAGGCAGGTCCAGGGAGGATGCCGAGATGGTATGTGCGACATCGGCCAGTGTCAGGTGGTACTCCTTCAGGGTTTGTTCGGAGATCTCTATCGCTATCTCATATTCTCTGGCGCCCACGACCTCTGCGGAGGAAACATCTGGAAGGGTAACTAACTCGCGGCGCATTTCATCGGCCAGGGCCTTCATGCTGCGTTCGTCCAGCGCGCCGGATATTTGCAGCGTCAACGCTGCAAACAGGATTTCGGGTTGCGTGATGAGCGGCTCTTCTGCCTCCTCAGGGAAGGAGTTGATACCATCAATGCGGTTTTGTACGTCGTTGAGAAGCTTGGTGATGGAAACGCCATCCTGGGGCTCGATCATCAATCGCGCCAGAGACTCCATGGCATCGGACTCTACGCGCTTGATGCCATCAAGGTCGTTGATCGCCTCCTCGATTTTCATCACGACGCCCAGTTCAACTTCCTCTGGCGCCGCACCGGGATAGGGGACGGTGATGAATATGGCCTCAAAGTCGAATGCGGGGAAAAGTGCCCTTTGTATGCTGAATGCGCTACCCAGTCCGACTGACATTATGACCAGCATGAGCAGGTTGGCCGCAACCGGATTCCGGGCGAACCAGGCTATAACGCCGCTCTGTTCCCGGGTGGTCACGGTGTCACCGCGGCAGTCTTTGGCGGGCTGTCTGCGTCGTTGGTAGCGGTGGTGGCTTCAGCAGGGAGCGTGCTGCCCTGGGGCCCCAATGATGTAGTAGGGGTGGCAGTGTTGATCTTTACCCTGGAGCCGGTGAGAGAGGCATCGAGGACGGTAAGTGATACGCGCTCCCCCTCATCCAGGCCGGATGTGATGAACGCCCGGTCGCCCCCGGTGCGCAGCACGTCGACCTTGCGATTGCGCAGTATATCGTTTTCGTCAACCACCCAGAGCATGTTTCCCGCGCGCAGAACGTAACGCGGAAGAGTGATGATGCCGGGGAACTGCCGGCCAGCGATATTGGCGTTTACGAAAGTGCCCAGCCGCAGCGGTTCCCGGTCGCGATCCTCCAGGGCGTAAGGGTCTTTGATTCTGGCCACGGCATAGAGTGCCCTGGAGCGTTCATCGAAGACGCCTTCAGTGCGGTGTAACGTTGCCGGCCAGTGTTTTACTTCTCCGGAGACGTCCGTATACAGGTCGATTTCCGCTCCCGGTGCGTCGTCGTCTACTTCGTCTCGAATACCGGGCAGTGCCAGGTAGTCCAGGCGGCTCTGCGGAATAGGCAGTCGTACTTCCGCGTAGTCAACGGAAAAGACATCGGCAACCTGTGTGCCCGCACTGACGAATTGACCGAGTTCGCTGTACTTGTTGCGGATCACGGCTGCATAGGGCGCCTTGATGATGGTGCGCTCAAGCCTGTCGCGCGCAGTGTTGAGGTCAGCCATAGCCGACAGCAGCTGCGCTTCGGCCAGTTCCAGTTGCGGCTTCCTGAGATACAAGTCCTTGGCTTCCTGGCTGCGCTGGCTGTTTGCCGGCAGTTTTTCCCATTCCCGTTGAGCCACCTGCGCTCTGCCCCTTTCCTGGGCAAGGGCGCTCTCTGCAGACTCTACTGCAGATTGGGCGCGCAGCAGCTCAGTCTGGTAGTCGCGAGGATCGACACGCAGCAATACCTGGCCTTCTGCCACATAACTGCCAACGAGAAACTCGGGAGCAACCTCCACGATGCGCCCGGAGACCTCCGACTTGAGTGTCGTCTCACGCAGTGCGGTGACAGTACCCTGTGCCTGCACTTCCACCTGCACGGGCTCTTTCACGGCCACGGCCACGTCCACGGAGACAGGTTGATACTCCGGTTCTGCAATTTGTGCAGGTGGCCGGTTGAGATAGAGCACGGCGGCAACAGCCGCCGCCATCACCAGCAAGAGCAGAGCGAAAATGGATTGTTTACGAATTGACGTCACCGGCAAGCCCGACAGGAATAAGAACGCAGTTATAGCACAGCGCGACGATCAGCTCTGTGAAAAACTTGTAATATCAGGTGATTACGCAGCTGCCGACAGTGCAGATCAAACAGTGGATGGGGAAGGGCGGCCGGGAGGGCTCTCCCGGCCGTTGCCAGCCTATTCGCTCTTGGCGAGGTGCACGTCCATCTGTGGGTAGGGGATGCTGATGCCTGCCTCGTCAAATTTCAGCTTCACTGCCTCGGTGGTATCCCACATGACTGCCCAGTAGTCCGCGGCATTGACCCAGGGGCGTACCAGGAAGTTCACGCTGGAGTCGCCCAGTTCGCCCAGTGCAACAACCGGCGCAGGCTCGGGTAGTATGCGGTCGTCGCCGGCGACGATCTGCTCCAGCAGCTCTTTGGCTTTCTTGATGTCGTCGTCATAGCCAATGCCAAACACCATGTCCACCCGGCGTGTGGGCCGGGCTGAATAGTTGGTAATGGCGTTGGAGTACACTGCGCCGTTGGGCACGATGACTTCCTTGTTGTCAGGTGTCGTCAGGGTGGTGGTAAAAATGCCGATGGCATCGACTGAGCCCGACACGCCTGCCACTTCAACGAAGTTGCCTTTGGTGAAGGGTCGGAAGACGATGAGCATGACACCGCTGGCGAAATTTGAAAGTGAGCTCTGCAGAGACAGGCCAATCGCCAAGCCGGCGGCGCCCAGCAGGGCGACCAGTGACGTGGTGTCCACGCCCAACTGGCTTAGTGCCGCGATAATAACGAATAACAGCAGCACCCAGCGCAGGATCGAAAGCAGGAATTTGACCAGGATTTCGTCCATTTTGCGAGAAAGCATGAACTTGCTGGCCACTCTCACGACCAGTGCGACGACCATGCGTCCGACAATAAATATGGCCAGTGCCAGGGCGATTTTTATGCCCCAGGGAATGATAATTGTTTCCAGGAGGTTGCTGGTATCCATGCTGTGATCCTGTTTGCGTTCTGGGTGGGGGGTGAATGGCCTGTGACTATATAACAGCACAGCTACATTTCAAGCCTTGCCGTGCATAGCGTGCAGCAGTGGTAACAGTTGAACCGGGCGGAGTATCTGAGCTGTGAGCCCGATGCTATAGTTTGGTTTTTTTCAAATGCATCCGGAGCCTGATGATGACAACCGTATTCGAACAACCCTCGGCGCTGCTTGGCGCAGTTGGTCAACATCTTGGATACAGCGACTGGCTGGAGATAGACCAGCAGCGGATCAACCTGTTCGCCGATGCCACTGGCGACCATCAATGGATACATGTGGACCCTGAAAAGGCCGCGAAAGGCCCCTTTGGCAGCACGATTGCTCACGGCTACCTGACACTCTCGCTGGCAAATCAGTTTTTGCCGCAAATTATGGAAGTGCAAAATACCTCGATGGGCGTCAATTATGGCTGCGAGAAAGTCCGCTTCCCCGCTGCCGTCCCGGTGGGCTCCAGAGTGCGTGGTGGCGGCGAGGTTATCAGTGCAGAAGAGGTGAAAGGTGGTGTTCAGGTGGTTGTGCGCATGACGATCGAAATTGAAGGCGGTGACCGCCCCGCCTGCGTTATAGACACAATCAGTCGTTTCTTTCCCTGAACCCTGAGCATGGATAAAACCGAGACAGGCCAGCTGAGCCGGCGTCGACTGCTGTTGGCCGGGGGCGCGACGGCGCTGGCAACCGCCGTGCCGGGCGTCGCGGCATTGCCGCGCAGTCAGGTGCCGGCCTGGGATGAGCAGGTGGATGTGCTGGTTGCCGGATCCGGTGCTGGCGGTACCTGCGCCGCACTGGAAGCGCGCAGGGCAGGCGCTTCGGTTTTGCTGCTGGAGTCGCTGACTATGCCCGGTGGCAGCTCTGCGTTGTCTGGCGGGGTGGTGTACGCCGGTGGCGGCACGGCCCTGCAGCGAGCGCTGAAAGTAACGGATACGCCGGAGGCGATGTTCAACTTCCTGCTGCGTGCCGGCTCGCCCAATCAGCCGCGCGACAAAATCCAGCTCTACTGCGAGCAGAGCCCGGAGCATTTTGCCTGGCTGGTCGCGCAGGGTGTTGCCTACACGGAAAAACTCACCTTAGCCAAGGGCCTGCCCATGGGCGATGAGTCACTTTACTTTTCCGGCAACGAACAGGCCTGGCCGGCACGCGATCTGGCGCAACCGGCGCCGCGCGGCCACGTCCCCGGGGTGTCGGGGATGAATGGCGGGCGTGCCTTGATGGAGGTCCTGCACCGACAACTGGGTAGCGCCGGGGTCAGGCCAAGAACCGGCGTGGCGGTGAAACAACTGGTCCTGGAAAGCGACGGTCGCGTGAGCGGTGCCGTAGTGGAGACCAGTGCCGGGCGTCAATATCTCGGAGCTCGACGGGGCGTGGTGCTCGCCTGTGGTGGCTTCATTCACAACCGCCGGATGCTCGCCCAGCATGCGCCGCAGCTGGCGCGTTGTGCTGTGCCCTGGGGGGGCGCGGGGGATCAGGGAGAAGGCATTAACATGGGGATTGCCGCCGGCGCGGCCAGTCTGCGCATGAATGAGGGTTTTGCCGTGGCGCCCGTCTATCCGCCAGAGAACAGCATTGCGGCCATTCTGATCAATGCCAGCGGGCAGCGTTTTATCAGTGAGGATTCCTACCATGCTGTAATTGGTCACGCAATCGCCTACGAACAGCAGGGGAAGGCGTGGCTGATTACCGACCAGGGCAGTAGCTACCAAGGGGTACAGGACAATTTCCCGTTGGCCGCCACCAGCAATAACATCGGTGGTCTGGCAGAGCACCTGGCGCTGCCCAGGGGTGCCTTGCAAAATACAGTCGCTTACTACAACCGCTATGCAAGCAAGGGCGAGGACCCGATGTTTCGCAAGTCACCGGAGTACCTGCGACCGCTGCAAGGGCCGCCCTACAAAGCGTGGAATATTGCTGTGGATAAGGCTTTCTTTCCCGCCCACACCCTGGGAGGTCTGGCTACCGATCTGGACGGGGCTGTCATCAACAGTTTTGGTGAGACCATTCCGGGGCTGTATGCGGTAGGTCGCACGGCTGCGGGCATACCCAGCGCACCTTACATTGCCAGCGGCCTGTCGCTGGGCGACGCGACTTTCTTCGGGCGCAGGGCGGGCCAGGCCGTGGCGGGGAGGCGTTGATGCGAGTCCGCTTACTGCTGTTATTGCTGCTGGGGCTGCAGCCCCATGCCAGTGCCAGTGATCTCGAGGCGCGGCTGGCGTTGGCGGACGCGGACAGGGGGCGGCTGCTGTTTGGAGCCTGCCGCACCTGCCACTACCCGGAGGCTGTCATGGGGCATAATACCGGCCCGAATCTGAGCGGTATTTTCGGTAAAGTGGCTGGTAAACAGCCGGGGTTTGATTACTACTCGCCGCGCTTTCGGGCAGCGGGGTTTGTGTGGACGCCGCAGCTGATGTATGCCTGGCTGGAAGCCCCCATGGTGATGTTTCCGGACTCCAGCATGATGAGCCTGGGGGTGCCTGACGCACAGGACAGGGCAGACCTGATTGCCTTTCTAATGGAGGCCACGCGTCGCGACGCCGAGCGCTAAGCCTGCTGGCGTAAAACAGGCGAAGGCGCGCGGGTGCATTTGCACTCTATCTGATGTCAGCGCTTGACGATAACCGAGCTGCCGTGTCCGAACAGCCCCTGATTGGCGGTGATTCCGACCCGCGCGCCTGCGACCTGCCTGTCGCCAGCTTCGCCGCGCAGTTGCCAGGTAAGCTCGCAAATTTGCGCCAGCGCCTGCGCCGGTACCGCTTCGCCAAAGCATGCCAGACCGCCGGATACATTGACCGGTATTTTGCCCCCGATAGCAGTATCACCCGCTCGTAACAGCGCAGCTGCTTCGCCGCGAGGCGCCAGGCGCAGGTCTTCTATCCAGTCCAGCTCCAGTGCGGTAGAGAGGTCGTACACTTCGGCGAGGTCCACGTCTTCCGGGCCGATTCCGGCCTCTTCGTAGGCTTTCAATGGCAGCGTAGAGCGGAAAGCATGGGCCTCGACGCCGGCAGCGGCGGCGGAATCTGTCGCGATATCCGGCATTTCAACAACTGAACTGGCGAAAGTCGGCGTGGTAGTAGAGATGGCGGCCACGCGGGGTGCGTCTCCTTTGCCGATGCGCTGTGCATACTCGACGCTGGATACGATCAGGGCGGCGCCGCCATCGGAGGTGGCGCAGATGTCCATGAGGCGCAACGGATCGGCGACCATAGCCGACGCCGCCACGTCTTCAGCAGTGAAGCACTTGCGATAGCGCGCGCGCGGATTTTTGCTGCCTATGCGGGAGTTTTTCACTTTCACCGCGGCGAAGTCATCGAGAGTGTCGCCGTACAGGTCCATCCTGCGGCGAGCGTAGAGCGCAAAGTAGGTGGGGTTGGTGATGCCCAGGTAAAAGCGCACCCAGTCCGGGTCTTCCGGTCGATAGCCTCCGGCGGGCGCCAGAAAGCCTTTGGGCGTGGTGTCAGCGCCCACGACCAGGGCTACGTCACAACCGCCGGCGAGAATTTTATTGCGTGCGGCAGCCAGGGCCTGCGAGCCGGAAGCGCAGGCCGCGTAAGAGGTATTGACCTCCGCGCCTTGCCAACCCAGTGCCTGGGCAAAGGTCGCGCCAGCTACGTAACCGGGGTAGCCGCAGCGCACGGTGGCCCCACCAGAGACGAACTTTACATCCTGCCAGGGCACATTGGCGTCTTGCAGGGCTTCGCGCGCTGCCGCCACACCGTACTGGACAAAATTATGGCCCCACTTGCCCCAGGGGTGCATCCCTACGCCGAGAATGGCTATTTCATTGGACATTGTTTTCTTTTCTCCTGCTGCCTTGGCCCTACCGGGTCACCGGCTTCCATTTCCAGGTCATTTTGATGTCGTCGTCGGTCTCGTGCAGCGCTTCCAGCACCAGTTCAACCGGCATGCCCACCTTCAATTGTTCGCATTCCACCCCTTCAATCACCTGGCCCAGCACAACCATCTGTTCCTTCTCAAGTTGCACCGCGGCGATGGCATAGGGTTTGAACGGGTCGGTGGCCACAAACGGCTCGGGTGGCTTGTAGCAGGCGTTGGTGTAACTCCAGATATGGCCGGTACGGCTCAGTTCCACTTCACTGAACTCGGTCGAGTCGCAGGCGGGATTGCGGCAGTAGGCGGTATTTTTGGGGAAGAAGTAGCTGCCGCATTCCTTGCACTGGGTGCCTATCAGGTGCGGTTTGACTTCCATGGTATGCCAGCCCTCTATAGCCGGCGCCAGGGGTTTATCGCTCATGGGTGTCTCCCGGGAAAATCGCGGCTCAGGTTAAACCTGTGCCGCAGCACTGGCAAGGCTGGCGCTCATTGAGATGGTGCAGGTATACCAATACAGACCTGTCTTGCCGTGTGCTGCTGAATTGGGCACAGTAACGCCATGTGTGGACGATTCAACGTAATAGACAGCCCCGGCCTGCAACAATTGCTGCGTGATCTGGGCATAGACCTGAATCTGCCCACACGGACCAATATTGCCCCTACCGAAGCCATAGGCCTGGTGCGGGCAGGTGAGTCCGGTCGTCAGCTGGATTCGGCACGCTGGTGGCTGACGCCCTCCTGGGCACCGGCGGTAGAGCAGAAATACAGCATGTTCAACGCACGTGCGGAAACACTGGCCAGCAGCCGGGCCTTTCGCACCCCATTCAGGCGTCACCGTGGCATTGTGCCCATGAGCAGTTTTATCGAATGGCGGTTGCAGGACGGAGTGAAGCAGCCCTGGCTGATCAGCAACCAGCAGCAGGCCTTTGCCGCCGCAGCCTTGTGGGATGTGTGGGACGGTGACGGCTCGCAATTACTCAGTTGCACTCTGGTGACCACCGCCGCTGCAAAGGCCTTCGCGCCCTGGCACAAGCGCATGCCGGTGGTGCTGGCGGCAACAGAAGTGGACCGCTGGTTGGATAACAGCCGGGAAATAGCGCCGGACGATCCCTTGTTTCGCAGCGCCTTGAAGTCACGCTGGATCTTGCAACCGGTTTCCCGCAGCATCAGCAACGCCAGAAACAAGGACCCCTCCGCCATGGAGGGGTTGGGGGAAGTGGTGGAACTGCCGGCGCAGCCCTGACCGTTCTTATTCAGAATGAATAGCGCAGGTCCACGCCGTAGGTGAGCACATCGTCTATGTTGGTGTGGTAGGCGCCCAGCTCGTCTGCCGCGAGGCCACCGGGGTTGCTTGCTCTCTCTTCATCCAGCAGGTTGTTGCCCCACAGGGCCACCTCAAAGTTGTCGGCTTCGTTGGACCACGCCAGTCGTGCGTTGAGCAGTTTTTCGTCCTGGAAATACCACTTTCCGGTGGTGAAAATGGCCGTGTCATCGTCTGGCCCCGGGTCTTCCCGGAACTGGTAGTTGACGTGTAACAACAAGTAGCCGTAGGCGACATCCGGTGTCCAGTCCAGTTTCAGGGTGTACTCAGTGCTGGTCTCGTCGCTGTCGTTGTCGCCGCCGACCAGTTCACCTGCCGCGTTGTAGTAGAGCTGGGATATCTCGTCGGTCTCCCTGTAGGTGGTCAGGCCACCCAGGCGCAGACTGTCGGTCACATTCCAGGTGACTACCAGTTCCACGCCGTCCGCTTCCTCGTCACTACTGATGACACCCGGTGCTGCGGTAGGGTCATCCGGGCCGTCCTTGATGTCTGTGGAAGACTGCTTGCCATCCAGCTGGTGATGGAAAAGGGCCAGTTCAAGGCGCAGGGTATCGTCAAAAAAATCTCCCTTGAGCCCCCATTCATAACTGGTCATTTCCTCGGGGTCGAAGGAGCCGGCGGCGAAGGCGCGAAAACTCTGCCCGTCGAAACCGCCCGATTTGTAACCGGTGGCAAAGGACAGATAGGTCATCGCATAGTCAGTAAACTGCCAGTCTACAACCAGGCGACCCGTGGTCTTGTTCCAGTCATCCTCGGCGGTGAATTTCTCATACCACTGGTCCTCGCTGGCGCCAGTCTGGCTGGGGATGTAATTCACCCTGAACGGTGTGACCGGCCAGCCGGCAAAACTGTTGTCGTAGGTTTGCCAGGAATACTCTTTTTCGTCGTAGCTGTAGCGCAGTCCCGCGGCGATACGGATGGTCTCCGTCAGCTGGTAGGTACCGTCTATGAAGATACCCCAGTTGACGAAGTCGCCGGTGTTGTCCATGGTTTCGGTGAAGTACTGTCCCATGAAACCGGGCGGCAGTACGGCGGTGGGGACGCCGGTCAGTTCAGTCGCGGCCCCCGAGAAACCCAGGTAGGTCGCATCCGGGTCATTGGGGAAGTAATCCCAGATATGATCGTCCAGCCCCAGCACGATGTCACTGTCTATCAACCCGAGCTCCTGCGCGAAAGGCAGCAGCTCGCCACTGAGCAGCTGCATGTAGGAGTCGGTCAGCAGGCCAATATCCGTGCGCTGAAACACGTCTTCTTCGCTGTAGTTGGCGCCCAGGATAAGATTAAAGCGCTCATCCACATAGTTGAAGCGAACCTCGCTGTAAAAGATGTCAGAGTCCTCGATGTTGTTGGTATCCAGGTAGCGCCGGGGGTTGGCTGTGCCGTCTTCCTCCTGCAGGTTGGTAGTATCCCAGTCGCGGTAGCTGACGATGCCGAACATGTCCCAACGCTCGTTGAAGGCGTGGTTGATCTGCAGGTTGACGCCGTACATTTCCCGCGTCTCTTCTTCATTGGTGCGGTTGGCATTGTAGGTATTGCCTGCGCCCACCACGTCGTGCTGGTCCCTGCCGCGGAAGGGGTCGTTACTGCCGGCGTAGGCATATTTGCTCACGCCGATGGTCGCTCGAGGCATTTCGTCCCGGTCCTCATAGTCTGCCGAGAGCTGAATTTCCGTGTCGGCCGTAGGTGTCCACAGCAGTACGCCACGCGCAGCCCAAAAGCCCTCATCGCGGTAATCACCGCCATTGGTGACGGTGTCTGTGGCGCCGGCCCGCTGATGGGAGAACAGGTTACCGCGCAATGCCAGCGTGTCGTTGACCGGTGTGTTGAACATGCCCTCCACGCGCACCAGGTCCTGATTTCCCAGCCGCGCCTTGACGAACCCCTCCACTTCCTGGGTGGGCTTGTTGGGTACGATGTTGATGACACCAGCTGTGGCGTTGCGACCAAATAAGGTGCCCTGGGGGCCCTTGAGCACCTCGGTGCGGGCAATGTCGGTGAAAGGGATGGAGGTGACGGCGCGGGGCATGTAGGAACCGTCATAGAACGTCGCTACCGAGGGGTCCTGTCCCGAGCTGATATTGATGCCGCTTACGCCGCGCACCGTGATTTGCAATTGTGTTGAACCGCCTACCGAATCGCCTATTTCCACACCAGGCATAAAGGCATCTATATCCTGGATGGTCGCAGCGCCGGTGTTAATCATGTCCTGCGCGGTGAAGGCGCTGACCGCACCGGGCACCGACATAAAGTCCTCTTCCCGCTTCTGCGCGGTGACCAACACTTCCTCCAGTTGCAGACTGTAGCGGTTGCTTGATTCAGTCGATTCCTGCGCCAGGCTGACGTTGGCCAGGCTGGTAGCCCCAAGCGTGGCAAGAGCCAGTTTGATCGCGGTGGGCAGGCTTTTCTGCACGGCGGGAGCGATCCCGCGCGGTTGTTGTGCGTTGCTCATGATGTCGGATCCCAGTTTACGAGTACGATGCTGCGTTGTTATAGGTCTGGCCGGGCGTTTTCACAGCGGTGTTGCCTGAGCGCCCCGCGGTAGCTGTAACTTATTGTTATACAGCCAGTTTCAAGTTCATCAGGCACTTCAGGGATAGCATAACCCAAATCTGCCCACGGGTAGAAACCTGTCGTGCTGGCTGTTGCCGGTAACTCCCCATCGTCCATGCAAATTCTTAAACCAGCCTGAAAATCCCGCACCACCGGTCGCTGCTGTCCTGTGCACCGGGCGACGAACAGGGGAGAATGGCCCGATACCAAAAATCGAGACGGGAGTAGGGCAGATGGGTGTTTACGCGTTGACAGGCGGTGCCACAGGCATCGGCGCCGAGTTGAAACGGCAACTGGTAGACCAGGGCCATCGGGTGATAACGGTTGATATCAAAGAGGGAGACATTGTAGCGGACCTCTCCACTGCCGATGGCAGGCAGCTGGCCGTGAAAGGTATTCGCGAGCGTGCTGCGGATGGCCTTGACGGGTTTATACCCTGTGCCGGGCTACCTCCGGTTGCCCGCCCGCTGTCGCTGATTGCCAGCGTCAACTTTTTTGCGGTGGTGGAAACCATAGAGGGGATCAAAGACCTGGTGGCGAAAAAACGTGGCACTGTGCTGATCGTTGCTTCCAACTCCGCTCCCATGGTACCCACGGATGACAGGTTTGTGCAGCTTTGCCTGGGCGGCGACGAGGCTGCTGCGCTGGCGGAAATTGAACAACGGGACGGGCACACTGCCTACGCTGGTTCCAAGCGGGCTGTCTCAAACTGGATGCGGCGGAATGTGGTGGATTACGCCCAGGCGGGGGTGCGCTTGAATGCAGTCGCCCCGGGTATCACGCGTACGCCGCTTTCCGAGCAGGTTATGGCCGATGAGGAACTGGGCCCTGCAATGCAGCAATTTGGTGAGATGGTGCCCTGGGGCGGAACAGCCCAGCCGGAACAGATCGCCAATGTCATGCGCTTCATGCTCAGCCGGGAAGCCGATTTTATTTGTGGCTCTGTGGTGTTTGTGGACGGCGGTTCAGACGCGATGCTGCGTCCGGACGACTTTTAGCCTGGTCGGCAGCGCTCAGGGCGCGGCCTTCGTCCCCTCGGTCTCAGCGCGGCGAATCGCTGCGGCGATGTCCTCACTGAGCTGATACAACATTTCACTGTACAGGCGTACGACGGTATCGGCGTTGTCGGCGCCAACAGGCAGCGCTTCAGTTCTTCGGCTAAGGTGGCTTTCCACTGTTGTGGCGTCGGCAGCGCGATACACCAGCCAATCCACGACCAGATTGACCTTGTCCGAGGCTGCATTCATTTCCAGAATGCTGAGTTTGACACCGTAGACCGGCGCGCGAGCGGGGTGCCAGGGGTAGCGGCGCACGTTTTTGGTGTCCAGCAGTCCAGCCAGGTTGAGACCTACCACCCGGATGATGCCTTCCTCCAGGGGCTCTGCCCAGCGTTCAGTGGAAGAGACTACAAGGCGATTGCCGTTTTCGCGGTGCACCAATGCGTCACGGTTGAGATATCCGGAGATCGAGACCGGGCCGATTCCCAGAGCCGGAGAGGTGCCGGTCGGGAGCGCCGAATCCGGCGCAGTGAGTACGTAGTGTTTGCTGAGCGGTGTGCTGCCACAGGCCACCAGGATGGGTAGCAGTGCGGCCAGGAGCCATAGCTTGCAGGATGTTCTGTTCATTGTTCTTCTCCACGTCGGCCCCTGATCAAGGACTCGGGGTGTTCTTCCAGCGACTGGGTCAGTTGCTGCAGGGCACGGCCAGCCTGCGCCAGTTCACGCAGCGCCCGGTTGAGCTCGAAGACGGTGGCAGAATCGTAATCCACCAGACTTTCAATATCTCGCATGCCCTCTTCAAAGGCGCCTATTGCCGCCTCCAGCAGGCCAAGGTTGGCATTGACCAGCCTTGCCAGTTCCGGGAGTTCCGCATTGGCCAGGTCAACCGTTGTCGCCGCGCCATCGAGCACCGCATTCAGCTTGGGCCCGGTTGTTGCCAGCTGCTTTTGCAGTTCCGAGCTGAGGTCGGTGACAGTGGCGAGGGTCTGCTGCGCTTGCTGCGGCAACTCCTGGAAGCCTGCGCTGTTTACAAAGCTGTTCATACCTGAGGCAATGGACTCGAGGTCGCCGGCCACCTTGGCAAAGTCTATGGACTCGAGTTTGCGGGTCAGGCGTTCCAATTCTGTGGGTATGGTGGGAATCTGCAGGTAGGGAGAATCGATCTGCACCAGGTTAAGCGTGCTGTCCGGATGAAAGTCCAGCTGCACGTAGAGCAGCCCGGTGAGCAGGCTTTGTGTATTGAGCTGTGCACGCATGCCACGGGAGATGAGTTCCTCGGTCAGTCCCTCTGCACTGGCGCCGCTGCGGCGTATATTGTCCCCGCTGATTTCGGCTTCCACCAGCATGATGAGTTCTACCGTATCCGAGTTGAGCACCAGTTCGACGTCGGTGACCTGGCCAATCTGCACCCCTCGCAGCGCCACCGGCGCGCCCACGTTGAGACCTTTCACCGAGCCTTCAAAGACCATCACCACTTTGCTGCTCTCGCGACCAAAGCCGGTTCCCAGGGCAAAGATGATGGTGGTTATTCCAATCAGCAGTGCGCCGATCACGAAGGCGCCTATTGCCACAGTATTCGGTTTTTCGCTCATAGCGACTCCTCTATCGGTGCGCTGGCTTCGCGCGCCAGAAATTGCCGCACCACGGGTTGATCACTGTGGTCGCGCAGTGTCCTGGGATCACCATAGGCAATCATCGTCTTGCTCACTGCATCCAGGTAAACCGAATTGGTGGCAATGGCAAAGATGCTGGGTAACTCGTGTGTGACCATGACCACGGTGGCGCCGGTGCTCTGCTGTAATTGCACGATGAGCTGGTCCAGCAGGCTGGAGCTGATCGGGTCCAGACCAGCTGAGGGCTCATCGAAAAATAAAATATCGGGGTCCAGGGCAATGGCCCTGGCCAGGGCTGCGCGTTTGCGCATGCCGCCGCTTATTTCCGATGGATAGTAGTTCTGATAGCCGTCCAGGCCAACCAGCGCGAGTTTGTAGGCAATAATGTCAGCGCGATCCGCAGCGGAGTGGCGGGTGTAGAGTTGCAGGGGCAGTTCGACGTTTTCTGCCAGAGTCATGGCGCTGAACAGACCGCCACTCTGGTAAGTGATGCCCCAGCCGCGGCGCATGACCTCGCGCTCTTCGTCACTGGCGGTGAAGAAGCTTCGCCCCGCGTAGCTGATGTCGCCGGCTGCCGGGCTCAGCAGTCCCAGCATGTGTTTCAACAGGGTGCTTTTGCCGCAGCCGCTGCCGCCCATAATGACGAAGATATCCCCGCGATTGATATCGAAGTTGAGGTCCTTCTGGATAAGCCTGGTGCCATAGGCCATGGTCAGGTTGTTGACCGTAATGTGGGCTTCGCTCATCAGATATTCAACTGCTGGAAGATAATGTTGATGGCAGCGTCTGCGACGATCAGGTAGACAACGGCAGTGACCACCGCCTCAGTAGCTGCCTGGCCCACTGCGGCGGAACTGCGGCCACTGTTGATCCCGGAACGACAGCCGGCTACCGCGATAAGCATGCCGAAGATGACGCTCTTGACCAGGCCCACAGACAGATGGGCCATGCTGATTGCGCTTTCGCCCTGGGCGATGTACATCAGGGGGGTAATGCCCATTCCGCCGGCGACTATACCGCCGCCCACCATGCCCAGGAGGTTGGCGTACAGCGTCAGCAGCGGCATCATAACCAGCAGCGCGAGTATCCTCGGTACAACCAGGAACTCCATGGGAGATATACCCATAGTGGTAATCGCGTCGATCTCCTCGTTTGTCTGCATGGTGCCCAGTTGCGCAGCGTAAGCGGCGCCTGTCCTGCCTGCCATGACCACGGCTGTCATCAGGGCGCCCATTTCCCTGAGCATGCCGATGACCACCAGGTCCGCGACATAGATACCCGCGCCGAACTGCTGTAACTGCACAGCACCGAGGTAAGCCAGAATCATGCCCACCAGGATGCTGGTCAGGCTGATGATGGCGAAAGCGTCCGGGCCGGCCTGGTAGCAGAAGTTACGAAAATCCGAGAACCGGGTGGTCGCCTTGCCGGTGACCAGTCGGGCCAGAGCAATTCCCAGTTCCCCCAGGAAGTCCAGCGAGCCCACTGCCGCGTCACGCACCTCGCGCAGCAGGTGGCCTGGATCCATGGATTGGTACCAGGGAAGTGCGGGGCTAGCGCCCGGCTCGTGCGGGGGTACTGCGCTGGCCACGTCCAGTAATTGCTTCGCGCTGGCGGGAAAATTGCGAGTGGCGAAGCGTATATTGTCGTCCCGACACTGGTTGTAGCACTGCAGCAGAAACGCCATCAGCACGGAGTCCCAGTCTCCCAGACTCTCGCCGTCCACCACCAGTTCTTTGGCAGTGATACAGCAGAGATCTTCTTTCAGAATCTGGAAATCGCGGTGTGTATTACCCTGCACCCAATCGCCGCTGATCACAAGCACGGCGCTGTCCCGGTCATCGGTCAGCAGGTCGAATCCTGGAGGTTGTGGGGTCATTGTTTTCATGTCAAAGCGCAGAATCGCAGCAGCAGTCTATAGCCTTGGGCGCCTGTCTGTCACCCTGCACCAGCCTGCGACGTCGGGGACTTTAGCTGAAGGGCAGTGTTGGCAGTACCGGGCGTAAGGCATCCTGTGCCTTGCGGTACACTTCTTCGACAGGTGTGAGGTTGCCCACCTCGCGGCGGCGGGAGATCATGGTGACCGGGAACAGGAAATTGTCGCTGGTCTTGTAACGCAGGGCCCGGCTGCGCCCGACCCGGTCTTCGTATACGACCCAGTGCAGGTTCAGTTGTGCGGCCAGCAGGTCGCCCAGGATGATGCCCATGGCCTGAAGTTCCCGAGTCTGATCCTGGCGCACTATCTGCTCGTCCAGCAGGCGTTGCAGCAGGGCGATGTCGTTGTCCCGGTCGCCGCTGAATTGGCGGCCCAAGTGGCGCTGCGCCAATTCTCCCAGCAGGTCGCGCTGTTGTTGCATGAACTGGCGGTCAACATCTGACAGTTCACTGATCCGCGCCTCATCCTGGGCGATTGTCCAGGGTGAGAGTGTCAGCAGCAGCATCGGCAGCCAGAGTAATCTTCGCAGTTCCATCATTTGCGGGCCTCCAGTGGGGTGTCAGTAGGAGGATAGCAGCACTACCTATTTTGACCCAAGCTGGTTGTCATCCCCGTCCCTTCATGGATAATGGCCATCTTCCCAGCGGACCGATTCGCGGTACCTTTCGTCCGCCAGAATTTTTCGGAGAATACTTGATGATAACCGGCAGTATTGTCGCTCTGGTGACGCCCATGCAGGGCGATGGCAGCGTCGACTGGGACGCCCTGGATCGATTGCTGGACCTGCACATGGGCGCGCAAACCAGCGCTATCGGCGCCGTGGGCACCACCGGGGAAAGTGCCACCCTGAGTGTTCCCGAGCACTGTGAGGTGATCAAGCACTGTGTGCAGTATGTGGCGGGCCGCATTCCCATCGTGGCCGGTACCGGCGCGAATGCCACCCGGGAGGCGATTGAGTTGACCAGGGCTGCCGCCAACGCTGGCGCTGATGCCTGTTTGCTGGTCACTCCCTACTATAACCGTCCCACCCAGAATGGCCTGTATGAGCACTTTAAAGCCATCGCAGAAGCGGTCGATGTGCCCCAGATCCTGTATAACGTCCCCGGGCGCACTGCTGTCGATATGCACAATGACACGGTGCTGCGACTGGCAGGTATCGCCAATATCGTCGGTATAAAAGATGCCACTGGTGACCTTGAGCGGGGGCGTGATCTGATTGCCCGCTGCGGGGAGCAGCTTGCTGTGTACTCCGGCGACGACGCCACCGCGATGGAGCTTATTCTGGCCGGTGGCAGCGGTAATATTTCAGTCACCGCCAACGTTGTGCCGGAGCTGATGGCAGAGCTGTGCCGGCTGGCCGCTGCGGGTGACCGGGCGGGTGCCGGCGCGATCAATGACAAGCTGGCACCACTTAACCGCGCACTGTTTCTCGAGGCTAACCCTATCCCGGTGAAATGGGCGTTACAGCAACAGGGGCTGATAGGAGCTGGCATACGTCTGCCGTTGACGCCACTCGACAGCAAATTCCATGACGAGGTCAGAGCGGCCTTGCAGCAGGCAGCAGCGTTATGATGGTGACTGGATTTCCGGCGCGCGCGGCGTTGGTCGGCATGTTGGTTGTCGTGCTGCCTGCCTGTGGTTACCTGTTTGGTGATGAGGGCGTGTTTCGCGATACTTCCGAAGACTACAAGAAAGCACCGGACATGCCGGTGATACAGGTTCCGCAGGGAAAAAGCACTGAAGCCTTGCAGGAAATCTATCCGGTGCCGCCGGCGCGCAGCTCGGTGGTCCGCAGCGGCGAATTTGAGGTGCCCCGGCCAACACCCCTGGTGGCCAGCGGCGCGGACGAGACCGTGCGCATACAGCGCCTTGGTGACGATAGCTGGGCGCTGATCGCTGAAGCCCCCGGTCAGGTGTGGCCACAGGTGCGTGGCTTCCTCGCCGGCGCCGGTATTGGCGTATCCAGGGTGGACGCCCGTGCCGGCGTGCTGGAGACGGGTTGGTTGCAACTCGAGTCGGCGCCCATGAACAGCCGTTTTCGTATGCGCATTGAGCAGGGTGTGCAACGGGGCACCAGTGAGCTGCACGTGTTGCAGCAGAACCAGGCTGGTGAGGTGAGCAGTTGGCCAGAACGCTCGGACAACGTAGAGCAGGAAGCAGAAATGCTGCGTTCTCTCGCGCAGTATATTGCCAACAGCGCGGATGCCGCCCCTGTTTCCATGATTGCGGAGCAGGGGATCGCTGCCGGTGGGCGGATTTCGCTGCAGGAGAAGCCGGACGGTGAGCCCTATATTTTGTTGCAACTGCCTTTTGACCGTGCCTGGGCATCACTTGGCCGCGCACTGGAGAAGTCCACTTTTGAAGTGAAAGACCGTGATCGTAGTCAAGGCCTTTACTATGCCCGCTTCCTGGGGCCCGAAGGGGGAGTGGATGAAGGTTGGTTCAGCTGGCTGTGGGATGTCGAGGAGGAGCACCCGCATGCTGGTGACAGCTTCATCGTCTCCATGGAAAACCGCGGTGACGCGGGTGTGCACATCTTTTTACGAGCGCAGGATGACGCGACGGAGTTGACTGTGCGCAACCAGCAGGCATTGCTGTCTCTGATCAAGGGCAATATCAACTAACTTACCGCGAAGGGGTTTCAGGCCGCTGATGCGTTTTGCTTCGCTAGGTTCGGGCAGCAAGGGCAACGCCACAATCGTTCAGTCCGGAGACACCCTGCTGATGATCGATTGTGGGTTTTCGCTGCGTGAGACCACCCGGCGCATGGTGAGACTGGGCCTGGAGCCGGAGCAACTCCAGGCTATTCTGGTTACCCATGAGCACAGCGATCATTGCGCCGGTGTCGCTCGCCTGTCGCGTCGCTACAATATTCCGGTCTATCTCACCCATGGCACAGCTGCCAGCGGGCGCTGCGATGGCAGCCACGAGTTTCGCTGCTTCAACTGTGACGAACACATCCAGATTGGCGATATTGACGTGCAGACCGTTGCCGTACCGCACGATGCCGCCGAACCCTGCCAGTTTCGCCTGTCCAGCAATGGCCGTTCACTGGGCGTTCTCACCGATCTCGGCTGCGTTACCCCGCACGTGGTCGCCAGCTACCGCGGCTGCGACAGTCTGTTACTGGAGTTCAATCACGACGCCGATATGTTGCAGCAAGGGGCCTATCCTGCCCAGTTGAAACGTCGGGTCGGCGGGGACTGGGGGCACCTGAACAACCACCAGGCTGCCCAGCTGCTGCAACAGCTCGATTGTGCCGAAACGCTCAATAATCTGGTGGTCGCTCATATCAGCGATAACAATAATTCGCGCGACTGTGCCGAGCAGGCCTTGAGTACGGTGCTCGATTCGCTGGAGGAAGTAGTTTGGGCCCACCAGAACGAGGGGTTCAGCTGGCTTCAGGTCTAGCTTTCCAGAGGTGGTACTGCGGCTTCCTGCGCTGACGCTTTGCGCTCTTCTTCTGCCCGGTTGCGCTTCCAGCGCCGGTTACTCCACAGCCAGCTTTCCGGTTCGTCTCGAATGGCCTCTTCTGCCATCTCTACATAGCGCTCGGTGATCACGTGAGACGTCTTGTCGTAAGGCGGGCTGGCAAAGGGTTTGAACTCTATCTCGTAGTATCCGGTGCGGCGGCGTCGGCACTGGGCGAAAATCACCGGAAACCCCGTCATTTTTGCGATCGTTTCCGCGCCAAGGTAAAAGTTCGCTTCCTGATGCATGAAGGTAGTCCAGAGGCCCCTCTCGCTGCGAATAGGCGACTGATCCGCCACCATGACAAACAGCCGAAACTCCCTGCGCCGACGCAGTATGTCGCGGGTGGATTCCGCCACGGCTAGCGGCCGGGAGCCGAACTGACTGCGAATCTCGTGAATAAGTTTGTCTACCGAGGGGTTGTGCAGGGGCTTGTAAACCGGGTCGATGGGAATCTGGTAGTAGCTGGTGGCACCGTGCAGCATCCACTCCCAGTTGCCCTGATGAATGGTGACCACGATGGCCGAGCGGGTAAAGCCTTCGGTCTGCTGCTCAAGAACATCGGGATTGACCACACGTGCCCGCTGCAGAAAGTCCTCCCGCCGCATGCGCCGGGCTTTGACGATCTCCAGAGCCACCTGGCTGATCCGGTAATAGAAACGTCTGCCCAGGCGGGCCAGTTCCCCCGCTGATTTCTCTGGAAATGCCCTGGCCAGGTTGTCTCTCACCACGTCGCGGCGGTAGCGAAAGACATGGTAGAGAAAGATATACCCCAGCCATGCCACCGCGTAGAGCAGGGGAAATGGCAGATAACCCAGCAGGCGGTAGATCATGGTTTGGCACAGTGCGCTGGCAGGTTGATCTCCTCCAGCTGGAACAGTGCAGCCGAGCCGGGGCACTGCAGCTGGGCGTTCCCCGAGAGGTCCAGTACCCGCAGGGAGAGCAGTTCGTAGAGCGGTACCGGGTCAACCACATCGTTGTTGTCCAGGTAAAGGCTGCGCAGCGATGACAGGGTTGTCAGCGCGACCAGGTTCCGAATACTGTTGCCGGACAGAGACAGCTCACGCAGCCCGGTAAATATTTGCAGTCCGTCAAGACTGCTGATGCCGGCGTGGTTGCAGTCGAGCTTCAGCAGTTCATTGGGGCGGGTCACTTGCTGATCAATGACTGCCTGTTCTACGCAGGTGCGCAGGGCGTCGTCCGTGACGGACAGTCCGGACAGCAGCGGGCGAGGCGTATACACGCGCTTTTCGTTGACGGTGAGGTCATAGTTGCTGCAGCCGGTGATGATTGCCAGCAGGGCTGCCAGTTTGATCCAGTGCGACATTGTCGCTTCCTCCAGAAGTGTGCCCGTCAGTACTCGCGTATTTTGCCCGTAGCCGAGGCGCCATTGGCTACCTATAATAACATTGCCAGAGAGAGAAATTCGGAAAGCCTGATGACAAAGCCCGGCAATGCGGGGAAGCGTTCCCCGGACAGCCCCAGCAGCCATGGAGATGCGATCTCACTGGTGCAGCGTGGGAACTTGAAGAACCTGGAGATCACACTGCGCAAGCAGTGGCGACTGGGGCAGAATATCGTACTGTGCTGGAGCGCAGACGAACGCGGCCTGCTGGTTATCTTCGTGCCGCATTACTTCCTTGGCAACTACTGTGCCGGGGACGAGCAGCATCGAGGCAATGAGGAGTTCATACGCGAGCTGATATCGGGCGAGCGGCGCAAGACCCGCGAGGAGATGTTCGCCGTGTCTGAGCGGCTGGGTGTCTCTCCCACTTTCATCAAGCTGGATACGGCGCTGTCGGAGGAGTCACCCGTGCTGCGGCAGGTGGAGCAGCTTATTCGACGCTATGGCCTGAGCTATGTCGATAGTCGCGCCGTGTTGCTCTTCGATATAGTGGAATTTTCCCTGTATACACCCTTTGAGCAGGCCAGTCAGCTCAACAGCCTGTCTTATTCACTGAACTCGGCGTACAACAAACTGTTGGCGCGGGGTATAGAAATTAACTTTGCGCGCACCACCACCGGTGATGGCTATTACATCTGGAACCGCAGCCTGGGTCCTGAAGCCAACCTTGATCTGTTTTATTTTATGCTGCTGGTGGTTGCTGATAACGCCGCTGCTCGCGCGGCGTCACGTGGCAATACCGTGCCGGTGATCCGTTCTGCCTACCACATAGGTGGGCACTACGAGCTCTACCAGGCTGAGGGGGTGAATCCCACTGTCCTGAGCTACATCGTTGGAGACGTCACCATCGAACTGGCACGCATGGTCGGTTTGGCACAGTCAGAGCAAATTCTGATAGGGGACTTTGCCACCCACATCGGTGAAGGGGCGTTGTCTTCTGCCAAGGTTTCCACGCCTGCATTTGTCGCCGCCTGTCATCGTCGCCTGTCTTCGCTGTCGGGCATTCAACTTGCCGGGAAAACCATCTCTTCAATTGGCTGTCGCTTGAGCGAGCATGAAGACGATAACGGCGAGTCGATACCACGGCGGTTTCGCATCACCGACAAACACGGTCTGTCTCGCTATGCGTTTAATCTTGAGCTGACTGTCGACACCGGCGAGGAAACCACCCGGCTGGGGCTGGATGAGGCCCGGCTGCCAGGTCATGCGCCTGCGTCGGATGAGGTGCCTGCCGATTCCACCGCGCCATTGCCTCCTTGCCCTGAGCCGGATCATCCGGCGCCGCCCGCATCGGCTGAAGAGTTATTCGACGATTTGGCCGGCTTGTTAAAGAAGCGTCACGGCAGCATTACTGAGGAGTGATTGTTCTTGCCTGGTGATGCCAGGGCGCAGCTGGCGATTTGCGCCCGTTCTGAGCAGGCCCTGCCGACAGCGCACAGGCTGGCAGAGCTGCTGCAGCTGCCGCAGGTTCCGCCAGGCACTCTACCCAGTGACTGCAAATCCGCGCAGGCATTGCTGCTTGTCGATACCCAGACACTGGCACTGCAGCTCTGCGGCCGCAAAATGCCCGGTGCAGTCGCGGTGGATTTCGGCGCGGCCGACATGCGTCATCGGCGTGGTGCGGGCCACAACGAACTGCTGGGTAAAGCGGTGGGGATAGGCAAGAAACGGGAGCTGGCGGTACTGGATGCGACAGCGGGGCTGGGGCGAGATGGTTTTGTATTGGCTGATCTGGGTGCGCGAGTGCGCATGTACGAACGCCACCCGGTGGTGGCGGCAATGCTCGAGGCCGGAATCAGGGCTGCCCAGACGTCGTCGGATGCGTGGTTGGCGGGAGTGGTCTCGCGGATGAGCCTGTGTTCGCAGGATGCGCGGCAAACTGATCCGTCGCAGCTCTGCCAGGCAGACGTTATCTACCTTGACCCCATGTTCGAACGCCGCGACAAGTCTGCTGCGGTGAAAAAGGAGATGGCACTGTTCCAGTTTCTTCTGCAGGATGAGCCGGAAGATGAAGCCGATTTGCTGCGCTGGGCGCTGCAGCGTCCGGTAGCCAGAGTGGTGGTTAAACGGCCAGCCAGAGCGGCGCCCCTGGCGGGTATGACGCCGTCCCACAGTATCCGAGGCAAGGCAGTGCGCTACGATGTCCACGTGTTGGCAGGTCTTTGCTAGCGCAAGTCTGGCGAGCCTTCCATGCACACTTTTTTCACCCCAATGGGAAATAATTATGTCCGAACACAAAAAAACCGCGCTGGTGACCGGGGCCTCGTCAGGCCTGGGGGCCGAGTTTTGTCGGCAACTGGCAGCACAATGCCCGGTTGTCATTGCTGTGGCCCGGCGTCGAGACCGTTTGCAAGATCTGCGTGATGAACTGGCGGGCAAGGCAGAGCTGCATATTGTTGAAGCGGACTTGTTGACTGTAGAGGGTGTTGCAGCCGCACTGGAAGCACTGCGGCAGAAAGGTCCGGTGGATGTGTTGGTGAACAATGCCGGCTTCAGCCCGTTTGGCAATTTTGCCGATCTGGAGGTTGGCGTGCAGCGGGATATGCTGACCCTGCATTGCGATACCAGCATCAGTCTGTGCCGGGCGGCAATACCGTTCATGCAGCAGCTTGGTGGTGGCTCCATCATCAACGTGTCTTCTCTCGGCGCTTTTATGCCGGGTCCCAAACTGGCCGTTTATGGCGGGAGCAAGGCGATGCTCAACTATTTTTCGCTTTCTTTGCAGCAGGAACTGGAGGGCTCAGGCATTGCCGTACAGGCGCTGTGCCCGGGATTGGTACGCACTGAAATCCACGAACCAATGAAGGCGCAGGGCTTTGTTGCCGAAGCGTTTCCTGAGTCCATGTGGATGGAGGCTGACGAGGTTGTTGCCGCCAGCCTGCAGGCGCTTGGCAGTGGCAGGGTATTGGTGGTTCCCGGCGAAGGGAACCTGGAACTGGCCCGCATGGGTGTGCAGCGGACGCTGGACGCGCTAGCGCACTAGCAATGAATGTATGATTCGGCGGTAGATAGCGGTCAGTCGCGGCAGGTCCGGGGCGTGCACCGCTTCGTCGATCTTGTGGATGGTGGCGTTCACCGGACCCAGTTCCACCACCTGCGCCCCACTGGGAGCGATAAAGCGCCCGTCTGAGGTACCGCCTGCAGTGGACAACTCGGCGACAGTTCCCAACTCTTCCCTGATGCTGTGGATGGCAGCATCTACCAGTTCCCCGCTGGGGGTGAGGAAGGCTTGCCCGCTAAGGTTCCAACTCAGATCGTAGACCAGGTCGTGCGCATTGAGGATAGCCTCTGTGCGTTGGCGCAACTCCGAATCGGTGACGGCGGTGGAGAAGCGGAAGTTGAACACCACCTCAAGATGACCGGGTATCACATTGGTTGCACCCGTACCGCCATTGATGTTGGATATTTGCAATGACGTGGGCGGAAAAAAACGGTTGCCCTCGTCCCACAGTTCGGTGGTCAACGCATGCAGCGCGGGCATTGCCCGGTGAATCGGGTTGTCGGCCAGTTGTGGGTAGGCGATATGCCCCTGCGTGCCTTTTATGGTCAACGTAGCGTTGAGCGAGCCTCGTCGCCCGTTCTTGATAACATCGCCAAGACGCTCACTGCTGGAGGGTTCGCCGACCAGGCACCAGTCGATGTGCTCTCCTTGCGCTGCCAGCCATTCCATCACCCTGACGGTGCCATCCACTGCCGGGCCTTCCTCGTCGGAGGTAAGGAGAAACCCAATACGCCCTGCGTGTGCGGGGTGTTCGCTTACAAATTCCTCACAGGCCACCACCATTGCCGCCAGGCTGGCTTTCATGTCTGCCGCGCCACGGCCGTATAAGGTGTCACCCAGCAGGGTGGGCTCGAACGGTGGTGTTTGCCACTGCTCCTCGGGGCCGGTGGGGACCACGTCCGTGTGGCCGGCAAATACCAGCAGCGGACCGCTGTCTCCACGCACGGCCCATAAATTGTCCACATCGCCAAAGCGCAGTGTTTGGCAGTGAAAGCCTATGGCCTCCAGGCGTGCAGCCATCAGCGCCTGACAGCCAGCATCGTCGGGGGTGACAGAGGGGCGGCTGATCAGGTCACAGCAAAGTTCCAGCGTTTTATTCAAAGCCATGTCCGCACACCTAGTTATTGGCGTGCAGTTCCTCGTTCAGTTCCACCGCAGAGCGGTTGGTGAGGCACTCTACAGCGCCATTGGTTGAGTTGCGGCGAAACAGCAGGTCGGATTTGCCTGCCAGCTCCCGCGCCTTGGTTGTTTCCACGGGCAGGCCTTGTGCATCAAGCATGGTGACCTTGGTGCCGGCGGTGATGAACAGGCCTGCTTCTACTGTGCAGCGGTCACCCAGGGGAATGCCTATACCTGCGTTGGCGCCGATCAGGCATTCACGACCCACCGATATGATGATGTTGCCGCCGCCGGAAAGCGTGCCCATAGTCGAACAGCCGCCGCCGAGATCAGAGCCTGCCCCCACCTGCACGCCGGCTGAGATACGACCCTCTATCATGCCAGGGCCGTCCGTGCCGGCGTTAAAGTTGACAAAGCCTTCGTGCATGATCGTCGTGCCCTCACCAAGATGAGCACCCAGGCGTACTCGCGCCGTGTGGGCAATGCGTACGCCGGAAGGCACCACGTAGTTGGTCATTTTCGGGAACTTGTCCACGCAGCTGACCTCCAGCACGTCACCGCGCAAACGCGCATTCAACTGGCGCTCGGGGAGCTCATCGATATCCACGGCACCCTCATTGGTCCAGGCTACGTTTGGCAGCACCCCGAACAGTCCGTCCAGCGACGTGCCGTGGGGTTTGACCAGCCGATGTGAGAGCAGGTGCAGCTTCAGGTAACCCTGTGGCACGTTCTCGGGTGGCAGGTCATCGGCAAGCAGTACCGCTACCGCGGGACGGCCGCTGTCCATGAGCCGGCCGGCCAGGGTGGCCTGTTCTGTCTCTCCGGCATCGGCCAGCGAGCTTTGCAGTGAGCGCAGCGCGTCGGCACTCAGCGCGCTGTTACTGTCCAGCCCCGCCGCAGCTGCTGCCAGTTCAGGGGAAGGGGTAAGCAAAGGTCTGGGAAAAAACACTTCCAGCCATTCGCCCTTGCTGTTGTGAGTGCCTACGCCAAGGCCGAAGGCAAACGCATTGTCTGTCATGGTGAGATGTGTCCTGTGTCCACCCTAAAGGGTGTGATGGTTAAAAATGGTCTGATAATTGGCGGCGGAAAAACCGCAGTGCAGCTCGTGTCCTGTATCCAGCACGGGGCGTTTGAACAGGGTGGGTTGCACCAGGATAGCGCTGAGCGCGGAAGCATCATCCATGTTGTCACGCACACCCTGGTCAAGGCTTTTCCAGGTAGTGCTGCGTTTGTTAACCAATGCTTCCCACCCCAGTGCCTGCAGCCATTGTGCCACGGTTTCCTGCTCCAGGCCGTCTGCGCGCACGTCATGGAAGCGATACTCGATTTCTCTGTCCTCCAGCCACTTGCGGGCTTTCTTGACGGTGTCGCAGTTTTTGATGCCATAGAGGGTGATCACGTAAGGTCCTCACACTGGTTCTTTGCGGGTGCGCAAGCATAGCAAATCAGACTCTTCAGATATAGCGATCGCGGGTGCTATAGTCTGCCCGGTAGTAGACTGCCGAACCAACAACAGGAGAAAGTACGTATGGAACTGTTCAATGCCGAACTGGCCCTGCCCATGGCCGCGATGCTGACGCTGACCCTGCTGGTATGGGTGTATATGTTTGTGCGTCGCATGGGCTACCTGACGGCCAATGAGGTAGATGCAGAACAGCTGAAAACCCCTGCGGAAGTCGCGGCGATACTGCCGGCTGACGTCGCTGGCCCGGGAAACAATTTCAAGAACCTGTTGGAGGTTCCCGTGCTGTTTTACGTGATTTGCCTGTATCTCACCGTGTTCGGCCTGGTGGATGCCTTGCACGTAAACTGCGCCTGGATATTTGTGGTAGGCCGAGTCATACACAGTTTGATTCATTGCACCTATAACAAGGTCATGCACCGTTTTCTGGTGTACCTGATCTCGTCTATCGCGGTTTGGGTAATGATAGTGCGCGGTTTGCTGGCAGTGCTGTAAACCGCTTCAGTTAGCGCCGGCTGCCTTGAGTACAGCGGCGTAAGGTACGCCATGGCGATGTGTGGAAATAATCTCGCAAACGGAGCGTCCTTCCCGGTCACAGGCATTAATATCCCGTTTTTGCTCGCAAAAGAAGCCAACGAACAGCTCAAAGTCCGACGGGCGCATGCTCTGATACGCTTTCAGCAGCATGTGGAAGTTCTCGTCACTGCCGTCATGAGGGCGAACGTCGAGAAAGCTGCGCACGCGTTCTTCGGTCCAGACTTCATCCAGTACCTTTTCCTTGTCTTTTTTCATTGGGTCATCTCTCTATTTCGTGTTTTTCCCGGTCACGCGCCTGCGCACGCGGTTATGTCAGTTTCTTCGCCAGCAGCTGGTTGACCATTTGTGGGTTGGCCTGTCCTTTGGATAACTTCATTATCTGGCCAACAAAGAAACCCAGCAGTTTTTTGCGTTTGGCCTCGTCTGCGGCCAGGTACTGTTCCACCTGTGCCGCGTTACTGGCGATCACCTCGTCGACCATGCTCTCCAGGGCACCGGAGTCCGAGACCTGTTTCAGTCCCCTGGCTTCAATGATGTCGTCAGCGTTGCCTTCTCCCTGCCACATGGCTTCGAAAACCTGTTTGGCGATCTTGCCGGAGATGCTGTGGTCCAGTATGCGAACGATCAACTCGCCGAGTTGTTGCGCCGAAACCGGGCTGTCGTTTATGCCCAGTTCGTGTTTGTTGAGCTGGCCCATGAGTTCGACCTGAACCCAGTTCGCCGCGATTTTGGCATCGCTGCAGTGGCGCACCACGGTTTCATAGTAGGCGGCCAGGGCCGGGCTGTCGGACAGTACGCTGGCATCGTAGGCAGACAATTGGTACTGCTCGACAAAACGCTTGCGCTTGTCCATGGGCAGTTCCGGTAGCCCGCGCCGAACTTCTTCCACATAGGCCTCGTCTATCACTACCGGGAGCAGATCTGGCTCGGGGAAGTAGCGATAGTCGTTGGCCACTTCCTTGCTGCGCATGGGGCGGGTTTCGTCCCGGTCTGCATCGTATAGCCTGGTTTCCTGCACGACTCTGCCGCCGCTCTCGAGGATCTCGGCCTGGCGCTCGAATTCATGGCGAATGGCGCGTTCCACAAACCGGAAAGAGTTGACGTTCTTGATTTCTGCGCGTGTACCCAGTTCCTTGCTCCCCATGGGTCGCAGGGAAATATTGATGTCACAGCGCATGGAGCCTTCGGCCATATTGCCGTCGGAAATACCCAGGTAGATGACCAGGCTGTGCAGCGCCTTGAGATAAGCTACCGCTTCCGCCGCATTGCGTATGTCCGGTTCACTGACAATTTCCAGCAGCGGAGTACCCGCACGGTTGAGGTCGATGCCGCTCATGCCGTGAAAATCTTCGTGCAATGATTTTCCCGCATCTTCCTCCAGGTGTGCACGGGTGATGCCGATCTGGCGGCTGCCGCCATCTTCCAGCTGAATTTCGAATTTTCCGGCGCCAACGACAGGTTCAGCAAACTGGCTTATCTGGTAGCCCTTTGGCAGATCAGGATAGAAGTAGTTCTTGCGGTCGAATACCGAGCGCATGCCTATGCTGGCGCCGATTCCGAGACCAAACATGACGGCGTAGCGCACCGCCTGCTCGTTCAGCACGGGCAGCATTCCGGGCATTGCCAGGTCGACGGCACTGGCCTGTGTATTGGGTTCGGCGCCGAATGTAGTGGGCGAGCCTGAGAAAATCTTGGAGCGGGTGGCCAGCTGTAAATGCACTTCCAGGCCGATCACGGTTTCCCACTGCATCAGAGCGTACCTCCGGTAACGGGTGCCTGTTGGTGCCAGTCAGTTGCTTGCTGGTAGCGATGGCCCACGTTGAGCAATTGCGCCTCGGCGAAATGACGGCCTATCAACTGTAGCCCCACAGGTTTGCCATCGACGAAGCCGGCAGGAACGGATATGCCTGGAAGTCCTGCAAGATTCACAGCCAGGGTGTATACGTCCTCCAGATACATTGCCACTGGATCATCGGACTTCGCGCCAAGCGGAAAAGCGGTACCCGGCGTCGTTGGCCCGGCGATGATGTCGACCTGCTCGAAGGCAGCCGTGAAATTATCGCTGATCAGGCGCCGCGCCTGCTGGGCTTTTTTGTAATACGCATCGTAATAGCCGGCGGAGAGGGCGTAGGTTCCTACCAGGATGCGGCGCTTTACCTCATCGCCAAAGCCCTCTTCGCGGGTGCGGGTGTAGAGATCGTGCAGGTCACCAGGGTCCTCGCAGCGATGACCGTAGCGCACCCCGTCATAACGGGAGAGGTTGGTGGAGGCTTCTGCCGGGGCGATGATGTAGTAGGCTGGGATGGTCAGCTTGCTGTTGGGCAGGTTGATGTCCACCAGGCTGGCACCCTGTGATTCGAGCTCCTGCAATGCCGCCTGAATGCATGCGCCTGTGCCGGGATCCAGCCCTTCTCCGAAGTACTCCCGTGGCAGTCCAATACGCAAGCCCTTGAGTGGCTGTTCAAGGTCCTGGGTATAGTCCTGTACAGGGTCCTGGGCTGAGGTCGAATCCAGCGGGTCGTGACCGGCCATGGTGTTCAACAGCAGGGCGCAGTCCAGGGCGGTATGAGCCATGGGGCCGCCCTGGTCGAGGCTGGACGCGTAAGCCACCATCCCCAGGCGCGAAACCCGACCGTAGGTGGGCTTCAGGCCGGTGATGCCGCAGAACGCTGCGGGCTGACGGATGGAGCCGCCAGTGTCTGTGCCGGTCGCGGCAGGCGCCAGCAGCGCCGCTACTGCCGCTGCAGAGCCCCCGGAGGAGCCGCCAGGTACGGTGGTCTGGTCCCAGGGGTTTTTCACCGCGCCATAGAAACTGTTTTCGTTGGAGGAGCCCATGGCGAACTCGTCCATGTTGGTCTTGCCCAGGATTATCGCGCCGGCTTCGTTGAAGCGTTTGATGACCGTGGCATCGTACGGTGGGATGAAGTTATCCAGCATCCTCGAACCGCAGCTGGTGCGCAGGCCCAGGGTGCAGAAAATGTCCTTGTGTGCAATGGGTATGCCGGTCAGGGCTGTCGCATTATCACTGGCAAGCCTCTGGTCTGCTGCAGCGGCAGCCGCCAGGGCGGCGTCCTTATTCAGGGTGATAAAAGCGTTGTAAATGGGGTCAAGCTCTTCAATTCGGCTGCAGAAGTGTTGCGTCAACTCCACGCTGGAGAAACGCTTCTCCCGCAGCCCCTGGGCCAGCTGGGCGACTGTTTGTGTGTGCATGATGGGTGTCCTGATGTGGGGAATGTCGCCTAGTCGATCACTTTGGGCACAAGGTAGAGGCCCTGTTCCACTGCCGGAGCGATAGCCTGGAAGGCGTCACGTTGGTCGCTCTCGGTTACTTCGTCGACGCGCAGGCGCTGGGTGGCGTCCAGGGGGTTGGCCATGGGCTCCACGCCATCTGTCTCTGCGGCCTGCAACTGGTCAACCATGCCGAGGATTTCTGTGATACGTCGGGTCACATCGCCTATCTGCTCATCGGCGATACGGATGCGCGCCAGCTCCGCGATTTTTTCGATCTCGTCTTGCTCAATAGCCATCTTGTTACAACCGGGGATAGCCGCCAGAGTGCGGCAGGGGCGCTAAACTTAACACATTTGCGCCTTGCCCAAAATCCCCGCGGTTGTTACAGTTGCGCGATTAATTTATCTCCACATAAAACGGTCAAAAACCGCCGCATTGAAAGGGCTCTCCTCCTGATGCGCGGGTGGTAGGGGAGCGAGCAGGCCAGTCTGGCCCGGTGACCCATCGTATTCAAAAGGTTGTAAAACTTAATGCTGAAAAAACTGCGTGGGGTTTTCTCCAACGATCTCTCTATTGACCTGGGTACTGCCAACACCCTGATTTACGTGCGTGACAAGGGAATCGTCCTCGACGAGCCGTCCGTTGTCGCCATTCGTATCCACAATGGTCAGAAAACCATAGAAGCTGTTGGCACCGAGGCCAAGCGCATGTTGGGCAGAACGCCCGGCAATATCACCGCGATACGTCCTCTCAAGGACGGGGTGATAGCCGATTTTCAGGTCACCGAGAAAATGCTGCAGCATTTCATTGCCAAAGTGCATGAAAGCCGCTTCATTCGACCCAGCCCCAGGGTACTGGTCTGCGTGCCCTGCATGTCCACACAGGTTGAGCGTCGTGCTATACGAGAATCTGCGCTGTCGGCAGGGGCTCGCGAGGTGCGCCTCATAGAAGAGCCCATGGCGGCGGCCATCGGTGCCGGACTGGATGTGGAAGAAGCCAGTGGCTGCATGGTTGTAGATGTGGGTGGTGGCACTACCGAGATTGCCATTATTTCTCTCAACGGCATTGTTTACCGCGATTCTGTGCGCGTCGGCGGTGACCGCTTTGATGAGTCTATTGTCTCTCACGTCCGCCGCCGTTACGGCAGCCTGATCGGCGACGCCACGGCGGAGAAGATCAAAATGGAGGTGGGCTGCGCCTTCGGCGGCTCGGATTTACGTGAAATTGACGTGCGTGGACGCAACCTGGCCGAGGGTGTGCCACGCAGTTTCACTCTCGACAGCGATGAGATTCTGGAGTCACTGCAGGATCCACTGTCGTCGATAGTGCAGGCGGTAAAGTCTGCGCTGGAGCAGTCGCCGCCCGAACTGGCCGCCGATATTGCCGAAAGCGGTATTGTGCTCACCGGCGGAGGCGCTCTGCTGCGCGACCTCGACCGGCTTATCTCCGAAGAGACCGGGTTGCCGGTCATCGTGGCCGAAGACCCACTGACCTGCGTGGCACGCGGCGGTGGTCGTGCGATGGAGTTTATGGACAGGCGAACCATAGACCTGTTGTCCACTGAATAAGTAAACTGTCCCCCGGAGTTTCCGCAGGAATCGCACAGGAGAGGACATCAAGCCACTATTCGTCAAAGAGTCCACGCTCGGGCTGCGTCTGCTGTTGATTACGCTGGTCGTGCTGGCATTGCTGCTGGCTGACCTGCGTTTCAACTCACTGCGTTATGCCCGTTCGGTGATGGAGGTAGCGGTCGCACCCATCTTCTGGGTGGCTGACATTCCTTCCCGCCTGGCTGATTGGAACGAAGAGCACCTGGTCAGTCGCAGCAATCTGCTTGAGCAGAATGAACGGCTGCGTCGTGAAAACCTGGTGTTGCAAGGGCGCTCCCATCAAATGGCATCCCTGCAGGCCGAGAACGTGCGCCTGCGAGCGCTGTTAAACTCCTCCGCGCTGCTGCGCGATGATGTGCTGGTGGCAGAGTTGATCGGCGTCTCTCCCGACCCGGTCAGACACCAACTGGTGCTGAACAAAGGCGAAGGTGATGCCGTTTTTGTCGGCCAGCCGCTCATTGATGCAGACGGCCTGCTGGGGCAGATTGTTGAGGTCAGCCCGATCACGTCGCGCGCACTGCTGATCACCGATGCCACGCACTCCATCCCGGTTCAGGTCAATCGCAACGGTGTCAGGGCGATCGCCGAGGGCACTGGCAGCCTCACTCTGCTGGAAATTCGCCATGTTTCAGCCACCACTGACATCCGCGAGGGTGACCTGCTGGTGACATCGGGACTGGGCGGTCGCTTCCCCGTGGGATATCCGGTGGCGGTAGTCAATGAAATAGTGCGTGACCCGGGAGAGGCCTTCGCTCGCATCACCGCCACACCCAGCGCCGCGCTTGAACGCAGCCGGCATGTGCTGCTGGTGTTCACGACCAAGCCTGACGTGGGTAACTGAGCGTTGGTTGACCGGGGTCCTTACGCCTACTGGGTTATCCTCGCCAGCTTTTTTGTTGCCCTGGTGCTGGCCGTGCTGCCCATGCCTGAGTGGCTGGCGTGGGGGCGGCCCGAGTGGGTAGCGTTGGTGCTCATTTACTGGGTCATCGCATTGCCCCAGCGCGTGGGTATGTTTACCGCCTTGTTACTGGGGGTGACCCTGGATGTGGCCGAGGGCGCGGTGATGGGACAGAATGCCTTTGCCCTGGTAGCAGTAGCCTTGCTTGCGCTGTTGCTTTACCAACGCCTGCGCGTGTTCAGCATGTGGCAGCAGTCAGCTGTCGTTTTTGTGTTGACCGGCATTAACCAGATGATCTGCCAGTGGGTACAAAACCTCGAGGGAGCCGGTGCCCAGACCTTGTTTTTCCTCCTTCCTGCCGTAACCAGCGCCCTGCTCTGGCCAGTGGTGCTGCACAGTCTGCGCGGTATTCGGCGCCACTATCGAGTGAGTTGATATGCAATTGATTCTGGCCTCTGCCTCACCGCGCCGACGTGAACTGCTGACGCAGATTGGCTTTTGCTATCGCTGTGACCCGGCAAATATAGATGAGTCTGTACTGGCGGGAGAGAAACCCGAGGCCTATGTTGTGCGCATGGCGCAGGAGAAAGCGGCGGCAGTGGCGCAACGCTACGAGGGGCAGCAGGCGGCTGTTCTGGCAGCCGACACCACTGTGGTAATTGATGACGATGTGCTGGGCAAGCCCGTCGACCACTTCGACGGCCTGGGCATGCTGGCAAGGCTGAGTGGGCGCAGCCACACGGTGATGACAGCAATTGCAGTGCGTTTGCCCGACGCAACGGAACTGTCTCAGCGAGTGGAGACCGAGGTGGAATTTATCCAGCTCAGTCGCGAGCTGTGCGATGCCTACCTGGCGACAGACGAACCATGGGACAAGGCCGGGGGCTACGGCATCCAGGGGCTGGCGGGCGCTTTCGTCAGCAGCATACGCGGCAGCTACAGTAACGTGGTCGGGTTGCCTCTGGCGCAAACCTGGCAATTGCTGTCGGGACTGGGCCTGGAGAACGTGCTGGAGGCGTCGGATGAGTGAGGAGATTCTGGTCAATGTGACACCCATGGAAACACGGGTGGCGGTGGTCGATAACGGTATCACTCAGGACATTCATATCGAACGCAGTGTCAGCCTGGGTATGGTAGGCAATATCTACGCAGGAAAGGTGGTGCGCGTGTTGCCGGGCATGCAGGCTGCTTTTGTCGATATCGGCGTCGAGCGCACCAGCTTTATTCATGTTTCCGATATTCATGACCCGGCTCTGGAAGGCCGTGCCCGTGGCAGCGATGCGATTTCCGATCACCTGCATGAAGGCAAGAAGCTGATTGTACAGGTCACCAAGGACCCGCTGGGTAGCAAGGGGGCGCGCCTGACCACGGAACTCTCTGTGTCCTCACGCTACCTTGTATTCATGCCGCAGAACCGGCACGTAGGCGTATCGCAGCGCATTGACGATGCGCAGGAGAGAGCGCGGCTGCAGGCGCTGCTGTCAGAGGCCCTGACTGGCGAAGAGATGACGGATGAGGGCGGTTATATCCTTCGCACCGCGGCGGAGGGGGTGGGACTGGAAGAGATTCGTACGGATTTGCGGTTTTTGAAACGCCTTTGGGCCGCCGTATCCCGGCGTGCCAGGGCCGCGCGTAAGGCGGAACTGCTGTACACAGAACTGCCGCTGCATATGCGCACCGTGCGGGATCTCGCGCGCCCAGGCGTCGAGCGCATACTCATCGATAGCCGCGAGAGTTACTCTGCCCTGGTGGATTTCTGCAGCGAATACATGCCCGAGGTCAGCGGCTTGCTGGAACACTATTCAGGGGAACGCCCACTTTTTGACATGCATGGTATTGAAGAGGACATTCAGCGTGCCCTGAGTCGCAAGGTCAGCCTCAAATCCGGAGGCTACCTGGTTATCGATCAGACCGAGGCAATGACGACAATTGATGTGAATACGGGTTCCTTCGTTGGCCGCCGTAATCTGGAGGAGACGATATTCAAGACCAACCTGGAGGCCGCCACCATGCTTGCGCGGCAGCTGCGAATACGCAACCTGGGTGGCATTATTATCGTTGATTTCATCGATATGCGGGATGAGGAACACAGGCGGCAGGTGCATCGCTCGCTGGAGAAGGCTATGGCCCGAGACCCGGCACGCAACAAGATCACCGACGTGTCGGAGTTGGGTTTGGTAGAAATGACTCGCAAGCGCACGCGAGAGAGCCTGGAGCAGTTACTCTGCGAGGACTGTCCGGTTTGCCAGGGTCGTGGTGTCCTGAAGACAGCCGAGACAGTGTGCTACGAAATATTTCGCGAGATTATGCGTGAAGCCAGGGCCTATGAGGCAGACAGTCTGCTGGTGTTGGCCGCTCAGGGTGTTATCGACAGGTTGCTGGATGAGGAATCCGCCAATCTGGCCGATCTGGAGGAATTTATCGGCAAGCGTATCAGTCTGCGGGTTGAACCCGACAATAACCCGGAACACTTTGACATTGTGCTGCTCTAAGCAGGCGCGACGTCGACAACGGTAGCAACCGCTTTGCAGCATTCCATCTTTCACAAATTGAGCAGCATACTCTGGGGCGTCGCCGTCACGGCAATCGTGTTGCTGGCTACCTATGTAAGTATGGGCCGCTACCTCAGCACCAATTTGCAGAATTGGCAGCAGGAGGTGCTGACGGCCCTCAACAGCCGCTTGCCCTTCGAAATCAAGGCGCAGCGTCTCGTTGGCGAATGGTCTTCCTTTACTCCGGAAATCGTACTGCACGAGCTCGAACTGGACATGCCTGATGGGCAGACGCGTCCGCTGCAGCTGGACGGAGGGCGCATCGGGATCGACGTTTTCAATTCGCTGGCAACGCGCAGTCTGCAGTTTACGTCGCTGCAACTCGACGGTCTCAGCCTGCGCGGTGAGCTGACGGAGGAGGGCAGGGTGATTATACCCGGCCTGACTGACGGCGGCGGTGTGCTGGGCGACTGGCTGCAGGAGTTTCTGCTCAATCTTGAGATTGTGAAGCTCGGCAACAACCGTTTGCAGCTGAGTCTGCCGGGTGGCCAGGTTCGCGAATTTTCCCTGGCATTGCATCTGGGCAGGGATGGCAGCGAAAGGCACCTGCGCGCGGATCTGCTGTCTGCCCGTGGAACTGCGATTCGCTTGCTGGGCCGAGGCCTCGGCAACCCCTTTCAGCCAGCAGATTTTGCCGGGACGCTGTATCTCCACGTGGAAAGCGGCGACCTTGCCGCCATTGCCGACCTGTTTGCTACCGCCCCGCCCGTTTGGGCCCAGGGCGAACTGAGCAGCGAGCTGTGGTTAAACTGGAATCAGGGTGAGGCGGAACTGGATATCGAGCTGTCCTTGCTCGACACGGTGATTAGCGATCGGGATGGCAGTTGGGCACTGCCTTTGGATGGGCTGTCACTGCAAGCCAAGCTGTTGGAGCGCCGCAACCGCTGGACCATTTACGGCGCTGATCTGAGTGCAGCCAGTGATGGGGTTGAAGTCACCATTGGGCGCCTGCAGTTGGATACCTGGGGTGACTCCCTGCGCTTGCGCACTGCGGAGTTGGCATTGGAGCCACTGAATCAGCTGCTCTCACAAGCCTCCGCGGTGCCCGAAGCCCTGCGCTCAGTATTGGCGACACTCAATCTACGCGGTGAACTCTCGGCGCTGGAACTGTCCGTGAATGATTTTACTGATCCTTTCGCCGGTTGGGATATTGAAGGCAATTTCGACAGGTTGCAGGTTGATTCATGGAAGGGGGCGCCCGGTGCCTCATCGGGTACGGGCTATTTTGAACTGTCAGATGCCGGCGGTTATGTTGTTATCGACAGCCAGCAGTTCAGCATGGACTTTCCCACCGTCTACGAGCAGCCGCTGTATTACGATGACTTCCACGGCACGTTGCACCTGGACTGGGACAGTGATTCCTTGCTGTTGCACAGCGGCGTGATAACGGCCACGGGTGCTGAGGGCACGGCCAGGGCGCTGTTCAGCCTGAATATCCCGTTCAGTGCGTCAGAGGTTGGTCTGGAGATGGACCTTATGGTGGGACTTGCGGACTCTCACCCCATTCACCGCGCCAAGTATATCCCCTACACCCTCAATAGCACCCTGCTGGACTGGCTCTCCTCGGCTGTTGGCGATGGCGACGTGGAGCAGGCGGGCTTCGTCTGGCGCGGCAGCCTGCGGCCGGATGCCAGTGCGCTGCGCACAGTCCAGCTGATGCTTAACCTGGACAATACCGCGCTGGCGTATCATCCCGATTGGCCGCCAGTCGGCGAGCTCAAGGGCACTGTGCTGATAGATGACACCAACGTCAGTGTATGGGCTGAGCAGGCGCAACTCTATGACTCGGACGTAGAGCATCTGTCGGCTGAAGCCTGGATGGGTGCCGATGCTCAGATGCGCCTGGCTTTGGAGGGTCGCATACGCGGCAGCGCAGCCGACGGTTTGCGCGCGGTAAACGAATCCCTGCTCGGGCGCCTGACCAGCGGAGTCTTCGACGATTGGAGCGTCAGCGGAGCGCTGCAGACGCATTTGCAGCTCGAGCTCAACCTGGCGGACATTTCCGCCCCGACCGAGGTGGCTGTAGCGGTAGATCTTGCCAACGTGGATATGGTGATAAACCCGGGTAGACTCCCGGTGACCGGCCTGGAAGGCCGCTTGCGCTATTCGTCTGCCGCCGGGTTTTACGCCGACGAATTGCAGGGTCAACTCTGGGGTCGTAGCCTCCAGGCCCAGGTAGGCCAGCGCTCCCTGCGCGGCACGGAGGCGCCATTCACCCTGGACACTTCAGCCCTGGAGGTGGCACTGCAAGGCAGCGTGGACGCAGCAGATCTGCAGGACTGGTTGGCTCTGGACGTCCTTGCGCTGGCCACAGGGGTTGCCACGGTTGAAGGTCTGGTGACGGTAATCCCGGGCGAAACTTCATTGCTGACGCTGGAGACGTCCCTGGACGGCGTGGCGCTGGATCTCCCTGCACCATGGACGAAACCGGCGGACAGCTCGCAGCGGCTGGAGCTGGCTTTGCCCCTGGGCGCTGACGCTACAGTGCTTGGCCTGGCCTTCGGCAAGGACCTCTCGCTGCATCTGGATATCAGTGGCGGTGCTCTGCGCGGAGCTGCACTCGGTCTGTCGGCACCGCCTCCGGAGTTACAGGAAGGAGCGATACTGGCGCAGGGCAGGGCGCAACTGGTGGATGTAGATGCCTGGCTGGATTTCGTATCCCGCTATTTACTGCCCGCAGACGCGAGTGAACCAGGCCTCGATAGCAGCGCCGACGGGCAGGGGGAGGCCCAGCCAGGCGCTTTTCGGCTGGGCATTACCGGCGCCCAGGCTGACCGCCTGGTGTTGTGGGGGCGCGAATACAATGATGTGAGCTTCAGTGCGCAGCGCAGCTCGCAGCAATGGAGTGCGCGCGGCTCTACTGATTGGGTACAGGGCAGTTACCGCCAACCAGAGCAGGGTCCCGGGCAGTTGCAGCTGGACTTTCTTGATGTCAGCGCACGAGAAGAAATTTCCACAGACCCGGCCGACGACGACAGCGTCGAAGAGGCCGGCGAGCCGCTGAGTTTCCCGCCTATGGAGGTGAGTATCGCCGAGTTACGTTTGCAGGGTGAAGCTGCAGGCAGCCTCGATTTCCGCCTCCGGGCGAATGACGGTGAAGTACTTGCCGAGGACATCGTGGGTGATCTCGTTGGCATGCGGCTTGAATCTGCTGCCCCCGGTGCTTTGCGCTGGATACCCGACCAGGGCAGCAGTCTGTTGCTGCCCTTGCAGTTTGATGACATTGGCGACTCGCTGGGTCGCCTCGGTTATGCCCGCTTTCTGGAGACAGAGCGAGGTGCCATCAACCTCGATTTGCGTTGGCCGGGTTCACCCGAGTCGTTTGCACTGGTCGCCCTGGAGGGCGGGTTGACGGTGGATATCGGTGCCGGCCGCTTTTTGCAAACACCGGGAGGCGCTGGCGCGCTGAAAGTAGTGGAGATCCTCAATCTGGCAGGCATCATTCAGGGGCTCAGCCTGTCAAATATGTTCGAGTCAGGTCTCGGCTTCGACACCATGGATGGCGAGATGTTTTTCCACAGTGGCACACTGGAAGTTGCCAGTCTGTCCGTGCGCGGGCGCTCCAGCGCATTTTCCATGAGTGGCTTGTCAGACATCGCCACTCGCAGCCTGGACGGTGAACTGGTGGCGACGCTGCCGGTTGCCAACAATTTGCCCTGGGTGGCGGCGCTCACTGCCGGGCCGGCTGTTGCAGCCGGCGTGTTCGTGGTGAGCAAGGTGTTCGAGAAGCAGGTAAACCGGCTGTCCAGCGGCGTCTACAGCATAAAGGGCACCTGGGATGAACCGCAGGTCAATTTTACCCGCATTTTTGATGATGAAGTTCGCCTGGATGCCATGCCTTCGGAGTTGGCCGTGGATCCCAATTCTCGTGAGCTGTCGTTGCCGGCAGCAGGAAAAGCCGAAAGCGACACCAGCTTGGCGCCCCCGGCAGCCGTTGAGTTGCCTGCAACGGGAGCGGGGCAGGCTCAAGGCCCCCCGTAGATCTCTTGCAGGTCTCGCAGATAGCGAAACAGCTTGCGACTGGCTGCAGGCGGTTTCCCCTGTTTCTGCTCACGCTGGTGCTGCAGTAACAGTTGCCTCAGTTGCTGCCTGTCAGCCTCTGGCCATCTTTGCATAACCGTTTCTACACCACCCGGGCCTGCTGCCAGCACTTCATCGCGCAGGCGTTCCACCTGGTGAAAGGCGGCGCTGGCTTCGCGTTCGGGTCGGCGCAGTTGCTCCAGCGCTGCAATCACCGGCTCGGGCTCTATGTCGCGCATCAATTTGCCGACATATTGCAGGTGACGACGCAGCGCGTTCTTGCTGCGGATGCGACGGGTCTCGCGCAGAGCGCGCAGCAGCAGCTCATCGCTGATTGGCAGCGCGTCCAGTTGCTGGTCGTTCAGGCGGGTGAGTTCCTCACCCAGTGCCTGACGCGCGTGCATCTGCCGTTTCAGCTCGGATTTGCTGGGCCCCTCGTCGGCGTCATCGTACTCAGGTGGTTGCTCATGCATAAAACAGGGTCGCCAGGCCAAGAAATGATACAAATCCGACAACGTCGGTAACGGTGGTGAGGATGACGCCGCCGGCCAGTGCCGGGTCTATGCGCAGCCTGGTCAGCAGTAGCGGCAGCGCGGCACCGGTAAAGGCAGCTGTGACCAGGTTGATGACCATGGCGGCAGCGATAATCAGGCCAATGTTCCAGTCGCCGAACCACAGCGAGGCGGCGACAGCAACGACAGCCGCCCACAGGAATCCATTGAGCACGCCGATGGTCACTTCCCTCACCAGCAGCCAATTCTGGTTGTTCCTGCCTACCTGACCCATGGCGATACCACGCACCAGAACGGTCAGTGTCTGGGTACCGGCGATGCCGCCCATCGAGGCGACTATAGGCATGAGCACGGCCAGCGCGACGACCTTGTCAAGAGTCTCCTGAAACATGTTGATTGCCGCCGCGGCGATAAACGCAGTGGCCAGGTTGATTCCCAGCCATATCGCGCGTTTGGGTGCAGCCCTGGATACCGGTGCGAAGGTGTCCTCCTCTTCATCCAGGCCGGCCATGGACATGAATGAGTGATCAGCATCCTCGCGGATCACGTCCACCACATCGTCAATGGTGATTCGGCCCAGCAGCCTGCCGGCGTCATCTACCACTGGCGCTGAGACCCAGTCGTTGCGCTCGAATAGCCTGGCTACTTCGTCATCCGGCATGTCCACCGGGATGGGGTTGACGTCGGTAACCATCATTTCCCGCACCGTCGTGGAGGGATCTGATACCAGCAGGGTGCGCAGCGGCAGCAGACCGATAAACTGGTCTGAGCGGTTGACCACGATCAGGTTGTCCGTCATTGGCGGCAGATCTTCGTGGCGGCGCAAGTAACGCAGCACCACGTCGAGCGTGAGCCTTGCGCGTATCGTGATGGTGTCGGTGTTCATCAGACCACCGGCCACATCGTCCGGGTACAGCATTACCTGTTCCAGACGGGCCCGGTCCTGGTGGTCCATTGAATTGAGCACTTCCCAGGTGATCCTGTCCGGGAGTTGCTGCAGGATGTCGGCAATATCGTCGTCTTCCAGACCTTCGGTTATGGTCGCAACTTCAGCTGCGTCCATACGCGACAGGAAGTGGGCCTGCAGGTCGTCCGGGAGTTCACCCAGGACCTCGCCCTCTATCTCGACATCGATGAGTTTCCAGAGAATATTACGGAACTTGGGCGGGGAGGATTCCAGCAGGTGCGCGATGTCTGCGGGTGGCATGCCGTTGAGCATGCGCTGCACGTCAATGAACGCACCGCTGTCCAGCGCGAGCGTCAGCCTGTCGAGTGTCTCCTGGGGTTTAGCAACGTTCTGGGGCATTTGCCGCTCCGTTCTGATGGACAGGCAGCACTGCCCGCCGCTGGCCGATTATCCGGGAAACAGCGGGCGGCAACAATGTGATTAGTTACGGGGGCGTTATTCTGCTTCGTCGAAGCGGTCGGCTATCAATTTGGTCAGTGCGGCCAGTGCGTCCTCTTCATCATCGCCGTCTATCCTCAGATCCAGCACGGTACCTTTGCCCGCAGCCAGCATCATTACCGACATAATGCTTTTGGCGTCAACCAGTTGCCCTTCCTTGCCAGCGCGAATGTCACTGGAAAACGCAGATGTGCAACCGACGAATTTTGCCGCAGCCCGCGCATGCAAGCCCAGCTTGTTGACGATAGTGACCTGGGTTTCAATCACCTACTGCAATTCCCTGTGTCTGACATGAACGCCCGGATACTGCTGACGATAGTGTTGGAACAACCTGTTGGCCAAGTATACCGAACGATGCTGCCCTCCGGTACAGCCAATGGCAACGGTCATATAGCTGCGGTTACTTTCTCGATAACGGGGTAACCAGGTATCCAGAAAGTCGCGAATGTCCGTGTACAACTCGTGGGTGATGTCCTGGGCTTCGAGAAAGTCGCGTACTTCGGCATCGCTGCCATTCTTCAATCTCAGCTCTTTAACCCAGTGAGGGTTGGGCAGCATGCGCACGTCAAACACCAGGTCTGCATCGGCAGGTACCCCGCGCTTGAAGCCGAAGGACTGTATCAGCACAGACATGCTGCCGCTGGCTGTGCCCAGCAAACGCTGCTTGATAGCATCGCGCAGCTCATAGATGGTCATCTGGCTGGTGTCCAGTACCAGCGAGGCTACGGTTGCAATCGGTTCCAGCAGTTCACGCTCCCTGGCGATGGCCTCTGCCAGAGGCATACTGTCGGATGTGAGCGGGTGCTTGCGTCGCGTCTCGGAAAAGCGTTTGATCAATGCCGATTCCTGGGCGTCGAGAAACAAAACCTCGGTCTCCACGGTGTCGGGCAGCGCGTCCATTACCGCGCCAAAGTCAGCCAGATACTTCCAGGCATTGCGAGCGTCTATGCAAACTGCGGTGCCACGAAAGTGTGCGAACTCCTCGCGCCGGGCCTCCGCCACCAGGGCCGGTAGCAGGGATACGGGGAGGTTATCGATACAGTAATAGCCTTCATCTTCCAGTTGATGCAGGGCGGTGCTTTTGCCCGAACCCGAGCGCCCACTGATAATAATGAGTTGCATACTGCCTCAGTGGCCCCGGGGGGCGACTGCCTCCGCCTCGGTGGCTATTCTGAACAGCTCAGCGTCGCCCCGCGCCGCCCGCAAGGCGTCACAAAACCGGGACTGACTGAACAGGCGGGCGAGACCGGCGAGTGTCTCGAGATGCTGCTGGTGCGCCTCTTCCGGCACCAGTAGCGCGAAGACCAGATCCACCGGCTGATTGTCGGGCGAATCGAAATCTATGGGCTCCTCCAGGGTGAGCAGCGCTCCGGTGGGCTGGCTGCAATTGCCGATACGACAATGAGGTATGGCGATGCCATCTCCCAGACCGGTGCTGCCCAGTTTTTCCCTGGCGATAAAATGGCTGAAGACCTCGTCGTATGACAGGGACAACTGGTCGTCACTGATGATGCGAGCGAGAGATTCGAAGAGTCGTTTTTTGCTGAGCCCCGGAACCTGGCATGCGGTTCGTTCCGGGGTCAGTAGTGGGGCAAGGGGCTGCATGATGTCGTCTGGCGGGCGCTAGTGCCCGCGGTTCTTTTCCTTGTGCTTGATCAATTGGCGGTCAAGTTTATCAGCCAGCGAGTCGATCGCGGCGTACATGTCTTCTGTTTCCGCGTGGGCAAAGATATCGGCCCCCGAGATGTGAATTTTGGCCTCAGCTTTCTGCTCCATTTTTTCCACAATCAAGGTGACCTCGATGTTGGTAATCTGGTCGAAATGCCTTTGCAGGCGCTCGAACTTGTGTTCCACGTACTCACGCAGGGGATCGGTAACCTCCACATGGTGTCCGCTCACAGTCAGTTGCATACTAATGCTCCTTCTTCAGGTTAACCCGGTTTTCACCGGGACCGGCATTGCCGGATTTGTCCTTTGCTACAGTCTAGTCCAGTGCGTACTGGCAGGCGTTATTATTTCCTGTGCCCCCGGGATAGTTGCCGTTTTGCGAGGGTTTGCACCGGCCTTCATACGAGGCGCTTACGCTCGTTGGAAGGGGGGATTTGCAGGGTTTCACGATACTTGGCGATGGTGCGCCGTGCTACCTTGATACCCTGCTCTTCCAGTAGCTGGGTGATTTTGTTGTCGCTCAAGGGCTTGCGCGGATTCTCTGCGGCCACCAGCTTCTTGATCAGTGCGCGTATTGCAGTAGATGAGCATTCACCTCCGCTTGTAGTTGACACATGGCTGGAAAAGAAATACTTGAGTTCGAATATGCCACGCGGCGTGTGCATATACTTCTGGGTGGTGACCCGGGAAATGGTTGATTCATGCATCTCCACAGCTTCGGCAATATCATGCAGAACCAGGGGTTTCATTGCCTCCTCGCCATACTCCAGGAAATTCCGCTGATGCTCCACGATTTTTGTTGCAACCTTCATCAGGGTCTCATTGCGGCTCTGCAGGCTCTTGAGGAACCAACGAGCTTCCTGCAGGTTGTCGCGCAAATAGGTATTGTCCTCGCTGTTGTCTGCACGTTTGATAAGGCTGGCGTAACCGCTGTTTATCCGTAATTTGGGTGCAATGTCCGGATTGAGTTCCACTCGCCAGCGCCCATCTTTCTTGCTGACGAATACATCCGGCACGACGTATTCGACCTCCTCTGGAGCAAAAGTTTCTCCCGGCCTCGGGTCCAGTGTTTGTATCAGGGCCAGAACGTCCCGCAGTTGCGATTCCTTCAGCCGTGTGCGCCGCATGATCTGCTTGAAATCACCACTCGCCAGCTGCGGCAGGTGTCGGTTGAGTATCACTCTGGCCTGTTCCAGATAAGGGGTCGAGGGCGGCAGCTGCTGCAACTGCACCAGCAGGCATTCCTGCAGGTCCCTGGTGCATACGCCGGGGGGCTCGAACTGTTGCAGGCGGTGCAGTACTGCCACGACCTCATCCATCTCAATGTCGAGTTCGGCGTCGAATGACTCAAGGATCTCTTCAAGGCTGAGGTTCAAGCGGCCGGTGCCGTCGGTAGCGTCGATAATAGAGAGGGCAATCAGACGGTCGGTGTCAGAGAGCCGGGCCAGATTGAGTTGCCAGAGTAGTTGCTCCCGCAGGCTTTCTCTCGGGGCATTGCGCGATTCGAAATCACTATCGGAAAAGTCGTCTCCGACCGGTGCAGGGGGCGCTGAACCAGAGGGCAGCAGGTCGTCCCACTGGGTGTCCACGGGCAGATCGTCAGGCATGGTCTCACTGCTGCTGGCATCCGTGGCGCTCTCTTGCCAGTCTTCTTTTTCCTGGGTGGCTTCCTCTGCCTGTGTGCTCTGTCCGCGCTCTTCCTCGCCCTGGGGGTCTGACGTAGAGTCGTCCTCATTAACCTCCAGCAGCGGGTTGCTGTCCAGTGCCTGTTGAATCTCCTGCTGCAGGTCGAGAGTGGAAAGCTGCAACAAACGAATGGCCTGCTGCAGCTGAGGTGTCATCGTCAGCTGCTGGCCAAGTTTTAGTTGAAGCGACTGTTTCATCGAATGTCTGGCTGGCTTGTTCGCCCCTGTTTTGCAAGAGCGTCCTCAATGACTTCGGTATCAGTTTAGCGCTGCGCCAAGAGCTGTGGCAACCGTCTGGCGCGAAATTTGCTTATTGACTTTTCAGAATGTGAAGCATGCCCATTTGCATCACATTCTGAACTGCTCGCCGAGATAGATTTTGCGCACGTGGGCGTTGTTCAGGACGTCTTCAGCCGTGCCGGACGCAATGATATGACCTTCGCCGACAATGTAGGCCTTTTCACAGATATCAAGGGTATCGCGAACGTTGTGGTCAGTGATCAGTACACCAATGCCACGGTCGCGAAGATGATTGATGATTTGCTTGATATCACTCACTGAGATGGGATCCACCCCGGCGAAGGGTTCATCCAGCAGGATAAAGTCGGGCTCGGCCGCGAGCGCGCGCGCAATCTCCACACGCCTTCGCTCGCCGCCGGAGAGTGATTGCCCAAGGCTGTCCTGAAGGTGCTGTACGTGGAATTCGGTGAGCAGCTGGTCACGTAAGGCCAGGCGCTGTGGACGCGTCAGGTCAGGCCGGGTTTCGAGAATAGCGAGAATGTTGTCACCCACCGAGAGCTTGCGGAATATCGATGCTTCCTGGGGGAGATAGCCTATGCCACGTCGGGCCCTTTCATGCATGGCCAGTGGGGTGATGTCTTCACCGTTGAGCTCAATCAGCCCCCTGTCCGCCTGAATGATACCGGTGATCATATAGAAACAGGTGGTTTTACCCGCGCCATTGGGGCCCAGCAGCCCCACTACCTGCCCGCTGTCGATTTGCAGGGAAACGTCCTGCACAACTTCGCGGCCGCGATAGGCCTTGGCCAGTTTACTCGCCTGCAGCCGTGCCACTATCCACTTCCTGTTGCTCCAGTGCCTCGGCGGGTATCACCACTTGAACCCGGCTGGTGTCGTCGCCCTGGGCAGACTCTGCCTTTACCAGTTGTTGCTCCATTAGGTAGTCAATGGAATCTCCGGTGACAATGGAGCCTTCCTGCTCGATATGGGCATTGTCTCGCAACTCCACCCGCTGTTCACTCTTGATGTACTGGATGCTGTCTGCTCTCGCTTTTATCAGGCCTTTTTCGGGGTCCGGTTGTTGCTGCAGGCGCGCCGGACTTCCGGTGGCCAGAATACGGTCGGCCGCTTCACCAACGTGATAGATAGTGATCTGCTCCGCTTCGATATGAAGGCTGCCCTGGTCCATCTTTACGTTGCCCTGGTAACGCGTAAAACCCTGCTTTTCGTCGCGCAGCGCCTGGTCCGCTTCAATGTGGATAGGTTGCTTGCGGTCCTCTGGCAGTGCCAGGGCCATGCCAGCTGACATCAGGACGAGGCCAGTCAGGATAGCGGCGACCAGCCGATTAGGGCAGAGGCTCATAGATACTCTCCACATTGGCTTTCAGAATGAAAGTCTCATCGTTCAGGTTTGCGATGAGGCCTTCTGCGGTAGTGCGGTTATCGCCCTGCGTCAGCGTGACCGGTTTCTGCGAGGTGGCAATCTTGTCATCCACCTCGATATCCAGTGCATGGGTATCCATGCGGGTGCCTGTCTGGTCGTGGATCAGTACCACCTTCTTGCGCAACAGCAGGCGCTCTCTGTGAGTCTCGAAGCGGCCGCGGTCGGCGACCGCGGACCAGGTCTTGTCATTGCCGCTATGGGCGTAGAAACGTGGCTTCGTCAATAATGAGACGCTGCCTTGCTGAAATTGTTCCACACGATCGGCCTCCAGAATGTCGGTCAGCTCGCCGCTGTCGTCGAATGACCAGGCCCGCGTGTGCTCGATATACGTTTGCGGCAGCTCGCCCTGGCGTTTCATCGCTTGCGGATCGGGGCTCTGCGAGGTCAGTGGCGACCAATAATAATTTGCGGCCAGAACCAGCGCTATAGCCAGCAATACTTGCAATGTCGGTCTGGGCATCACGCGTAGTTCGCCGTCAGCGCATCCAGCGAACCGCGCCATCGTAGCAGTTGCTCGCAGGCCTGGCGCACCGCACCGGCACCACCGTTGCAGGAGCTGACCCAGTCAGCTGCCTCACGCAGTGCTGCAGTGGCATCGGCCGGTGCCATGCCAATCCCTGCAGCACACACGGCGGCGAGGTCGGGTAGGTCATCTCCCATGTAGGCACATTGACCGGGTTCCAGTTTGCGCGCCGCACAGACTTCCTGTAATGCGGTCAGTTTGTCCTCGCGTCCCTGTATCACGTCCTCGATGCCCAGTTCACTGGCGCGACGGGCGACGATCGCTGAACTGCGACCTGTGATCAGCACGACCTCGACACCGTCGCGCTGCAATAACTTGATGCCCAGGCCATCCTTGATGCTGAAACTCTTCAGTTCCTCGCCGTTATTGCCATAGTAGATACGACCATCTGTCAACACACCGTCCACGTCCAGTGCCAGCAGGCGGATGGCTTTGGCTTTGCTTGTAACTTCGGACATGGTAATCAGGCTATCCCCGCGTGTAACAGGTGCATAAGGTGAAGGACACCGCAGGTGTTTCCGGCCTCGTCTACCACTACCAGCGCGCTGATCTCATGTTTTTCCATGATACGCAAAGCCTCTGCAGCGAGCATATTGGGACTGGCGGTTTTCGCGCCCGTGGTCATCAGCTCGGCAATCGGCGTATTGTTGATGTCTACCCTCTGGTCCAGCGCCCGGCGCAGGTCACCGTCGGTGAAGATGCCGGTCAGTTGACCCGCGGTATTGGTCACCGTTGTCATCCCCAGCCCCTTGTTGCTGATTTCCAGTAGTGCTGATGAAAGTACAGTTGTGGCCGTAACGGTCGGGATTGCCGCGCCCGTTTTCATCACGTCTTCCACTTTCAGCAGCAACTTCCTGCCCAGCGTGCCGCCGGGATGGGAGAAGGCGAAATCCTCGGCAGTAAAGCCACGCGCTTCCAGCAGGGCTATGGCCAGTGCGTCGCCCATCACCAGTGCCGTGGTCGTACTGGATGTGGGAGCCAGGTCCAGCGGACAGGCCTCCGTGGCCACGCCCGTGTCCAGATGAGCATTCGCGGCCTGCGCCAGGGTGGAGCGGGGGTTGCCTGTCATCGCTATCAGGCTGATGCCCAGGCGTTTGAGTAATGGCAGCAGAGTCACGATTTCATTTACTTCCCCGCTGTTGGAAAGCGCGATGACGGCATCGGCAGCGGTAATCATGCCCATGTCTCCGTGACTGGCCTCGCCGGGATGAACGAAATAGGAAGGCGTTCCGGTGCTGGCAAGCGTGGCTGCAATTTTGCGGGCAATGTGTCCGGATTTCCCCATGCCGGTGACGATGACCCGGCCATCGCAGCGCAACAGCAGCTGGCAGGCTTTTTCAAACTCCTCGCCAATACGCTCTGCCATGGCGATCACGGCCTGCGCTTCCATATCGATAGTGCGTTTGGCTGAAGCTATGAAGTTGCCGGACGGGGTTTCCGTCATAGGTCTGGACCCTGAGTCAGATGCTGATGTACAGCCAGTAATAATACAGCGCGTAGAAAGAGACTAACAACACCCCGACCGTACGCCCCAGATAGGAGTGCCCGCTGGTAGAGGCTTTGCGCCCCAGGCTGATGAAAATAGCGAAGGCCAGGAAAACGGTGAGGAATGCCATGGTGGGGTAGTCACGCGTCATTACCGCCGGCTCAAGGGTTTCGGCGGCAACGATGCCGGGAATACTCATCACTGCCAGCAGGTTGAACATGTTGGAGCCGATCACGTTACCAATGGCGATTTCAGTGTGCCCGCGCAGAGCGCTGGCAATCGTCGCGGCCAGCTCCGGAAGGCTGGTGCCAACGGCGACTATGGTCAGTCCAATAATCAGCTCGGAAACCCCCAGTGTCTCGGCGACGACCACCGCCCCCCATACCAGCATGCGCGAGCTAACGACCAGAAGCGACAGACCGATGACGAATGAAAGCCACGCGCGCAGCGGGCTGAGTCCCTGCAGGTACTCTTCTTCGGCTTCCTCTACCAGCACGTCGTCCTGCTGCTGGCTGCGCACCATGTGCACGATGATCAACACCAGCGTTCCCACCATCAGCCAGGCGTCGAGGCTGGACAGTTCGCTGTCGATCAGCAGCACGCCGGCGCTGATGGTGACCAGCAGCAGGAGTGGCATTTCCTTTTTCATGCAGCTTTTGTGCACCATCATTGGCACGACCAGGAGAGTGATCCCCAGTACCAGACCAATGTTGGCTATATTTGAGCCGATGGCGTTGCCGATCGCCAGGTCACCTGCTCCGGAAAGGGCGGCGGTCAGCGAGACCAGTATTTCCGGAGCCGATGTGCCCAGAGAAACGATGGTAAGTCCGATAATGATGGGAGACATACCCATGTTTTCGGCTATTGATGCGGCCCCGGCCACAAACAGGTCAGCGCTCCAGATAAGAACAATAAAACCGATAAGTATGGTTGCTGCCGCTAACAGCATAGAGGCCTGTTTCCTGTTAAAGTAGTCGCCGCGCCTGGCTGTGGAACTGCGCGGGCAGGACTGTTGTCAGATTTACCGGGCGCGGCAGCCCGCGTGAGAACCTGTGTTCAAGAAGCGCAATAGAGGCGGATTATACAGGGCGCTGCCGTCGTGAATAGTAGTAATGGACCGCTGCGGGGAGCAGAGATGACGTTTCGTATGCAATTGAGTTGGTTATTTGCCCTGGTTCTGCTTGCCCAGAGTGTTGGCGCGCAAGAGGGCAAAGCCAGGGACGCGGCGGGTGTTACCGCCCATGATGTGGTGCAAATCACCACGGAAAACGTGATGGACGTTGTCACCGAGGCAAAGGACTACGCCGAGGAAGACCCGGAGCGCTACTACCAGTCTATCCAGGAGATTCTGGACCCGGTGGTGGATTTCCGCGGTTTTGCGCGCGGTGTAATGGGGCCTTACGCCAGCAGCGAGCGCTACCGTTCCCTGGATGAGCAGGGCCGTGCGCAGCTACGCCAGCAGCTTGATCGATTTACCGAGGTGATGCGCAGCGGCATGGTGCGGACATACGGCAAAGGCCTGCTCGCGTTTGGCGGCTCTCGCATACAGGTGTCCAGACCCTCTGCAGAGGAGGCGCAGGCATCACGGGTGTCAGTGGAGCAGTTGATCTATTCTGACGCCACCGAACCTTACGTGGTGATGTACCAGATGGGCCGCGACCGGTCCGGTGAATGGAAGCTGCGCAACATGATTATCGAGAACGTCAATCTCGGTGAGATCTATCGTAGTCAGTTCGAGTCCGCCGCGCGCAAGCAGGACGGTGACCTCGATGCGGTGATCGCCAACTGGTCTGCAATCAGTGTAGAGGGCTGATACTCACCCGCAGCTGTCGCCTTTACCCAGAATTTCTCCTAAAATGCGGCGTCGCTGGCGTCTGCCCCGGGCGTGATGCCAGCCTGTTTATTTCACCCATCAGGGAGATCCGTATGGACGCTGCTACCGTCAAGGTACTGTTACAAAACCACCTGCCCGACTGCGAGTTTCATGTGCAAGGGGAGGGCGCAAACTACGATATCACCGCCATAGGCGAGGTGTTCGACGGGTTGCGCGCGGTGAAAAGGCAGCAGCTGGTCTATGGCGCGCTCAGCGCCGAGATTGCCGAGGGTGGTATACATGCGGTCAATATCCGCACCTTCACCCCCGAACAGTGGCAGCAGCAGGCCTGAGTGAGCAAGCCTCTATGAGTGACACCATTACCATCGCCTTGACCAAGGGACGTATCCTCAAGGAGACGCTGCCCTTGCTGTCGCGTGCCGGAATCGAGCCGCTTGAGGACGTGAGCAAGAGCCGCAAGCTGGTTTTTCCCACCACCGCCGATGGCGTGCGCCTGGTCATTATTCGCGGCACGGACGTGCCCACCTACGTGCGCCATGGTGCGGCCGACGTGGGAGTGGTGGGCAAGGATATCCTGTTGGAGCATGGCGCGGAGGGTTTGTACGAACCACTGGACCTGGGTATTGCGCGCTGCCGGCTGATGACTGCCGGGCCTGTGGGCTGGGTGCAAAACGGCGCACGCATTCGCGTCGCGACAAAATTTGTCAATATTGCGCGCGAGTATTTTGCCCGCAAGGGCGTACACGCAGATGTCATCAAGCTTTACGGTGCTATGGAGCTGGCGCCCATAATGAACCTGGCGGACCTGATCGTGGATATAGTCGATACCGGTAATACGCTGCGAGCGAACGGTATGGAACCGCTGGACGAAATTGCCAGCGTGAGTTCCAGGCTGATCGTGAACAAAGCCGCGATGCGCTCCCGCTACAAGGGTATTCAGTCCCTGATTGATAGCCTGGGCGCTGCAACGGAGACGCAGTGATGCGCCGGCTGGATTCACGGCAGGCCGATTTTCAGGGCCTCCTGGACAGGCTTACCGCCTGGGATGAGGAGCTGGACCACAGCGTCAACGAGACGGTGCGTCAGGTGCTGGCTGACGTCAGCGCACGCGGTGATGCAGCCCTGCTGGAGTACACAGCCAGGTTCGACCAGCTGGAGCTGGCCGCCGCGGCTGACATGGAAGTCAGTCAGGAGCGCCTGCAGCAGGCCCTTGAGGCTATCGACCCTGGCTCTCGCGAGGCGCTGGAGTCGGCGGCTGGTCGAATTCGCGAATATCATCAGCATCAGGTACAGGACAGTTGGCAGTATCATGACGAGGGCGGAAACCTGCTGGGACAGAAGGTTACGCCGCTTTGCAGTGCCGGTATTTATGTGCCGGGGGGCAAGGCCAGTTACCCCTCGTCTGTTCTGATGAACGCTATCCCCGCGAAGGTAGCCGGGGTAGAGCAGATCATCATGACGGTGCCTGCTCCCGGGGGCGAAATCAACGAACTGGTGCTGGCAGCCGCAGCCATAGCGGGGGTAGACCGGGTATTTACCCTGGGCGGTGCGCAAGCGGTAGCGGCATTGGCTTACGGCACGCAAAGCGTTCCGCGCGTAGACAAGATTGTGGGCCCGGGAAACATCTATGTCGCCACTGCCAAACGCATGGTGTTCGGTCGTGTGGGTATCGATATGATAGCCGGGCCTTCAGAAATCCTGGTCATATGCGATGGCAGCACCAACCCTGACTGGGTCGCTATGGATCTGTTCTCCCAGGCCGAGCACGACGAAAATGCACAGGCCATCCTGCTGTGCCCAGATCCGGACTACCTGGACCGTGTGGCGCAGAGTATCGCAAAGCTGCTGCCGGAAATGGAGCGTGAAGACATAATTCGTGCCTCGCTGCAGGGTCGTGGTGCGATGATACAGACAAGGGACCTGGACGAAGCGGTGGCGATCAGCAATCAGCTGGCTCCTGAGCACCTGGAGCTCTCTGTGCAGGACCCGGAGGCACTGTTGCCCCAGGTGCGGCATGCCGGGGCCATATTCATGGGGCCGTACACCTCGGAGTCACTTGGCGACTACTGCGCCGGTCCCAATCACGTTCTGCCCACGTCCCGCAGTGCGCGCTTTTTCTCTCCGCTTGGCGTTTACGATTTCCAGAAACGCAGTTCGCTCATCATGTGCAGTGCCAGCGGCGTGCAGGAACTGGGTCGCCTGGCGTCAGTGCTGGCCCGGGGAGAGTCGCTGACGGCCCACGCGCGCAGCGCCGAGTACCGCCTGGAAGAGTGAGTCTGCCCGCGCCTGTCAGCCCGCAGGGCTGGTTTGGCCCTGCACACCAACTACGGCCCGCAGTTCCAGGCTTTGTTGCCCTCGTTGCACGGTAATGGCGATAGCATCACCGGGTCGCAGGCGTGCGATCTGGTGCATGGTCTGTCTGCCATCCACAACCGCTTCATTGTCTATGTGCGTGATGATATCGCCAGGCAGCACACCGGCACGCAGTGCTGGGCTGTTTTCTGCCATCGCCACCACCATCAAAGCCTGTTGCTGGCCTCCGGTGGTCAGTCTTATCGGTTCAACGCTGACACCCAGCCAACCACGAATCACCTCGCCGTAATCAATCAGGTCGCGCATTATGTAGACCGCCAGGTTGATTGGAATGGCCAGGCTGATGCCGATTCCCGTCGCAGACGTTCCGGTCTGGTTACTGGCGGTGTAGATCAGGGTGTTGATGCCCAGCAAGTTGCCGTCGGTGTCAATAAGCGCTCCGCCGGAGTTGCCCTGGTGAATGATGGCGTCGGTCTGGATATAGTCCTCGTAAAGGCTCAATTGCAGTCCATAGCGCCCCAGGGCGGAAACGATGCCCTGCGTCACCGTATGGCCAAAGCCAAGCGGGTTGCCTATAGCCAGCACCACGTCACCCACGCGGGCCGCATTGGAGTCGGCCAGTTCTACCGGCGTGAGCTCAGGCAGCGTGATCTTCAGCACCGCCAGGTCAGTTGCGGTATCTGAACCCACCACCACGGCACTCGCCGAGCGCCCATCGTGAAGCAGGACCTGAATGGCATCAGCGCCGGCAATTACGTGGTGGTTGGTGAGTATGTGGCCTTCGTCGGTCATGATGACGCCCGAGCCAAGCGACCGCTCGATACGCTGCCTGGGCATCCGCTGCGCGAGGGTGAGGCGTTCCTGTAGCAACGGGTTGCCGGTCTTGACCAGCTTTGCAATGTAGATGTTGACTACCGCAGGCGTGGCTTTACTGACCGCCGCAGCATAGCTGGCAGGCGCGGCAATGCCATTGCCGTTGCCGTTCGCTGTGGGCAGGACCCAGCGGTCGAGAATCAGCAGGGCGGCCAGAAGTCCGGCAATAGTGGGCCAGGTAATGAACTTCAGGCCTTCTTTCATATGTGTAGTACACCTTGTACTGCGTTAAAGTAACGCGCTTGCGGTGTTGGCGCATCGATCATCGTTTTATTGTATATGAAGCTGTCTTATCAGGAACAGGAAATCGCGTCCATGAGTACATCCCTCGAAGACTTGCTCGGCTGGTTGGAAGAGACCCTGCAGCCCGACCAGTTCCGTGATTACTGCCCTAACGGACTGCAAGTGGAAGGCAGGAACACGGTAGCCAGGCTGGCCACGGGCGTCACCGCCAATCAGGAGGTGCTGGACAACGCCATCGCCTGGGGTGCGGACGCAATTCTGGTCCATCACGGTTACTTCTGGAAAGGTGAGGCCGAGCCGGTGGTGGGGATGAAGCGCCGCCGCCTTGCTGCCTTGCTCAACCATAACGTCAGCCTGCTGGCGTATCACCTGCCGCTGGACGCTCATGCACAGTTGGGGAACAACGCGCGTCTGGGGCAGTTGCTGGGTATCACCGACAGCGAGCCCTTGCAGCCTCTGGAACCGCAGTCCGTAGGCAACATAGGCACACTCGTCACCGACGCAGAAGGCCTTTGCCAGCGCTTGCTGGCGCTCACCGGCCGACAACCGCTACTGATCGGCGAACCATCGCATGCAGTGAAGCGCGTAGCATGGTGTACCGGTGCGGCACAGTCTTACATAGGTGCGGCGGTCAGTGCCGGGGCAGATGTGTTTATCACCGGTGAGGTGTCAGAACCAACCGTGCACACCGCACGCGAAGAGGGCATCGCGTTTATCGCAGCCGGTCACCACGCCACGGAGCGCTACGGCGTGCAGGCTGTCGGTGAGGCCCTGGCAGATGCCTTCTCCCTGGAACATCGCTTCTTCGACAGCGATAACCCGGTTTGATCAGGCTTTCGCTGGTTCTTCCGGGACCGCGGCTTTGGCATTGCGCTCAAGGCCGAATTCCTCGTTGAGCATGCCTTTTTCGTCGGGAGAGGTCTTGGGAGCGTAATCCAGTGGCGGACGGACTGTAGCCAGGTCTGCCGGGATTTCCGCCGGGTCGCGCTCACCGGCTTCCCTGTCGATGGCGACCGGGCCATTGCCCTGGCACAATTCGCTGGCGCCTTTGGCAAGGTGGTTATGCACTTCCCGATAGCTGTCGGTGAGTTTGTTCAGCAGGCGTGCCGTATCGGAGAAATGCTCTACGACCTCATCCTCGTAGGCTTTCTTGTCTTGCAATACCTGGTCCAGTTTGCGCTCTACTTCACGGTGCTTCTGTCCTGCTGGTGAGCTGCGCTGCCCGAGGAGCAGCCCCAGGCCCAGGCCCACAATAAGCCCGGCAGCGGCGCCGACAATAACGATGGTCAAGCTGTACACAGTGTTTTTTCCCCTTACCGGTCTCAACAAGTCAGGCAGTATACCGCGTCTTGTGGAGTCACCATAGGTTCCGGGCGTATTCCGCCTCACAGCGTTGCCTTCACCCGGTGCTGTCGGTAAAGTGTGCCGCCCGAAATGTCGTATGGCTGTTTCATGACCACACCCTGGCAGCGCTATCAGGCCGATCTGCAACGGGAGGATTTCTCTCACGATCCCGCGCAGGAAGCGGCCGTGCACCTGTTACAGGACCTGTACGAGCGCCTGCTGGCGAGTCAGCAGCAACAGACCGGGGGGCTGTCGTCACTGCTGGGCAAGCTACGCAAACAGCAGCCTGAGCCGGAAAAGGGTCTCTATCTCTGGGGCGGGGTGGGACGGGGCAAAACCTACCTGGTGGATACGTTTTTTGACTGCCTGCCTTTCGAACGCAAACTGCGGGTGCACTTCCATCGCTTCATGCAGCGGGTGCACACGGAGCTAACATCCCTGGACGGGCAGAAGAACCCCTTGCAAATTGTTGCAGACAGGCTGGCAGAAGAGGCCGTGGTGATCTGCTTCGACGAGTTTTTTGTCACGGATATTGGTGACGCGATGATTCTGGGCGGCCTGATGGAGGCGTTGTTTGCGCGCGGGGTAACCCTGGTGGCTACCTCGAATATCGTGCCGCAGCGGCTCTACGAGAATGGCCTGCAGCGTCAGCGCTTCATGCCGGTGATCGCGCTGGTGGAAAAGCATACGCAGGTGTTCAATCTGGACGCGGGGGTGGATTATCGCCTGCGCACCCTGCAACAGGCGGAACTGTATCACTCTCCCCTGGACGAGGCGGCGGATGTCAGCCTGCGCAAGAGCTTTGACGCGCTGGCAGTGGAACCCGGCAAGCACTGGGAAAGAATTGAGGTGAACAACCGTTATCTCACGGTTCGCTGTCTCGCCGAGGACGTGGCCTGGTTTGATTTTGCGGAACTGTGCGACGGGCCACGATCACAGAATGACTACATCGAGCTGGCGCGTATTTTTCACGCCGTGTTGTTGTCCGGTGTGCCCGAGTTCACCCCGGACCTGAATGACCAGGCCCGTAGATTCGTGAATCTGGTTGACGAGTTCTACGACCGTAACGTGAAACTGGTGATGGCTGCTCAGAAGCCGCTACTGGAACTCTACGCCGGTGGCAGCCTGGAGTTTGAGTTTCAGCGCACCCAGTCGCGCTTGCAGGAAATGCAGTCCCACGCGTATCTGGCGCGGGAGCACAGGCCCTGATCGGGGGCTGGCTATACTGCGCCCACGGATCTCGGAGCAGCCTGCGGGGCAGGAAAATCTGCCCTTGTCGATGGTCCTCAGCAAGACCGTGAAAACGGCTGACACCCCGGCGCACCTGGGGTGGCGGTAAGGCGCGCAATTTATTCATTTTTCGCCTTGAAAAGGCCCGGTGTACGAAGTAGTATTCGCGCTCTCGAAATTGGAGCCCTCCAAGAGGCGGTTATTGATGAAAACTTACAGTGCCAAAGCAGAAGATGTGTCCCGCGACTGGTTCGTGGTAGATGCCTCTGACAAGACCCTGGGGCGCCTGGCCAGTGAAATCGCGCATCGTTTGCGCGGCAAGCACAAGCCCGAATACACTCCCCACGTGGACACCGGTGACTACATCGTTGTCATCAATGCCGAGAAGGTGCGTGTGACGGGAGCCAAGGCGACCGACAAGATCTACCACAGCCACACCGGATACCCTGGTGGTCTCAAGTCGATTTCTTTTGAAAAGTTGATCGAAAAGGCCCCTGAGCGAGTACTTCAGGGTGCCGTGAAGGGCATGTTGCCGCGAAACCCCCTGGGCCGCGCCATGTTCAAGAAGTTGAAAGTCTACGCGGGCACAGAGCACCCTCACGTTGCCCAGCAGCCCCAAGTACTGAACATCTAACGGATAGTATTTATGTCAGCTACCCAATATTACGGAACCGGCCGTCGCAAGACGTCCACTGCCCGCGTTTTTCTGAAGAACGGCCAGGGCAATATCACCATCAACAAGCGCCCCATAGACCAGTATTTTGGTCGTGAGGTAGCGCGCATGATTGTGCGTCAGCCGCTTGAACTGGTTGAGTTGAATGATAAATTCGACGTCAACGTGACTGTCCAGGGTGGCGGTAGCTTCGGCCAGGCTGGTGCGATTCGCCACGGCATTACCCGTGCTTTGATGGAGTATGACGAGTCCCTGCGCGGTTCATTGCGCGGCGCCGGCTATGTCACGCGAGATGCCCGCGAGGTGGAGCGCAAGAAGGTGGGTCTGCGCAAAGCACGCAAGCGTCCCCAGTACTCGAAGCGCTAACATCGCCGCTGCCCCCGCCTCTGGCGCGGGGAATCCAACGAATCAAGCGTCCGCCTGCAATAGTGGGTGGACGCTTTTTTGTGCCCGCCCGGACGTGGTTGACGCGCTGTGCGGGGTGGGCTTGATTCAGCGCAAATTCCAGACCAAAACGCTTATAAAACAAGGCGTTTGCCTTGTAACCAGAGGGTAAACTCACTAAAATCTGCACCATTTTGTGAGAGGCGGTTTTCAGGGCGATATCCCACACGTCCATCCGTTTCAGTCCTAAGGGAGAAAATCATGAGTAGCGATGGCGTAAATTCCGGCAGGAGGAAGTTCCTGACGGCTGCCACCAGTGCGGTGGGCGTGGCCGGCGTGGTTGGTATAGCCGTGCCCTTTGTTGGTTCCTGGAACCCATCAGCCAAGGCCAAGGCGGCGGGCGCACCGGTCAAGGCCGATATCGGCAAACTGGAGCCTGGCCAGATGGTCGTAGTGGAGTGGCGTGGTAAGCCCGTGTATGTCATGCGTCGTACCGCATCACAGCTGGAAGACTTGCCCAAGCTGGATGGCGATCTGAAAGATCCGCAATCAGAGATCTCCGAGCAACCGGCGTACATTACCGGCGAGGCGCGCTCCCTGCGTCCGGAACTGCTTGTGGTGGTGGGTTTGTGCACCCACCTGGGCTGTGCGCCCAAATTCCGCCCTGAAGTAGGTGCCGCCGACCTCGGTGGTGACGAATGGCTGGGCGGCTTTTTCTGCCCTTGTCACGGTTCCAAGTTTGACCTGGCCGGGCGCGTCTATTCCGGCGTGCCGGCTTCTACCAACCTGGTGGTTCCCCCGTATTCCTTCGAGGGTGACAACGTTCTGGTAATTGGCGTGGATGCGGAGGCTGCCTGATGATTAATATGCTTACTGGTTTACGCGACTGGGTTGATGATCGACTACCCATCATGCGTGCGTGGAATACGCACATGGGCAAGTACTACGCGCCCAAGAATTTCAACTTCTGGTACTTCTTCGGCGTCCTCTCCCTCGTCGTGCTGGTTAACCAGCTGCTGACAGGCATCTGGCTTACCATGAACTACACGCCCAGTGCCGAAGACGCATTTGCATCCGTTGAGTACATTATGCGCGATGTGGATTACGGCTGGATTCTGCGCTACATGCACTCTACCGGCGCCTCGGCCTTCTTTGTCGTGGTCTACCTGCATATGTTCCGTGCAATGCTGTACGGCTCCTACAAGAAGCCACGAGAGTTGATCTGGATCTTCGGCATGCTCATCTTTGTGGTGCTGATGGCAGAGGCCTTCGTAGGCTATGTGCTGCCGTGGGGGCAGATGTCCTACTGGGGCGCCCAGGTGATCATCTCGCTGTTCGGCGCGATCCCTGTAGTGGGTGAAGATATCGTTACCTGGATTCGCGGCGACTACCTGATATCCGGTGCTACCCTGAACCGCTTCTTCGCGCTGCACGTGGTGGCATTGCCCATCGTGCTGTTGGCGCTGGTGGTGCTGCACTTGCTGGCGCTGCATGAGGTGGGTTCCAACAACCCGGACGGAGTTGATATCAAGAAGCACAAAGGTCCTGACGGCGTGCCGCTGGACGGCATTGCCTTCCATCCTTACTACTCAGTACACGACCTGCAGGCGATTGCTGTCTTCCTGTTCATCTTCTGTGGCGTGATCTTCTTCCTGCCAGAGATGGGCGGCTTTTTCCTGGAGTTTGCCAACTTTGAGGAAGCCAATGCGCTGAAAACGCCTGAGCACATTGCACCGGTGTGGTATTTCACACCGTTCTACTCCGTGCTGCGCGCGGTGCCCGACAAGTTCTGGGGCTTTATCGCTTTCGCTGCCTCCGTGGCAATCCCCTTCCTGTTGCCCTGGCTGGATCGCAGCCCGGTCAATTCCTGGCGCTACCGCGGTAACATCACCAGGGTGATGCTGGTGTTGTTTGTGGCGAGCTTCCTGATCCTGGGTGTATTGGGTGTCAAGGCGCCCACGGACTCGCGCACCTTCCTGGCTCAGATTTGCTCGGTCTTTTACTTTGCCTTCTTCCTCACCATGCCGATCTGGTCTTCCATAGACAAGACCAAGCCTGTGCCCGACCGTGTGACCATGGACGGTGGTATCGGCTTCTGGGGCAGTATGGGTGGCCTCGCGCTGATTCTCGCGCTGACGATCCTGCCGCTGAAAGCGGTAGGGGCCGAGTCCGCTCACCCCTGTGGAGCGATCGAATGCGACGAGTTCGTAGCTGACCCGGGCAACAAGCCGTCTCTGCAGAATGGGGCGAAGCTGTATATGAACTACTGCATGGGGTGTCACTCCCTGCAGTACTCTCGTTACAATCGTGTGGCTGCTGACCTGGGTATCCCCGAAGACCTGATGTTGAAACACCTGGTGTTTGATCCGGATGTGAAGATCGGCTCGCTGATGCACAATGCGATGGATGACCGCACCGCCAAGGTCTGGTTTGGCGCGACCCCTCCCGACCTGACGCTGGTGGCGCGCGCCCGGGCTGCGGTTGGTCGCACTGGTCCAGAGTGGTTGTATACTTACCTGCGTTCGTTCTACAAGGACGACAGCCGGCCCTATGGCGTGAACAACAGG
>JAUIIQ010000127.1 GCA_030431585.1 Gammaproteobacteria bacterium
GAGCTGTTGCGGGAAACGCGTGCGGGGCTGCCGGAAACGCGCCGCAGCCAGGGCAGGGCGCCGGGATGCCGGTGGAGGAAAGTTCCTGGCCGCTAGATTTCGACCAGCTCCCAGGTCTTGTCCTGCGGATGCTGCAGGGCACGATTCTCCTGGTGCAACTTGATCAAATGAGCACTCATGGACAGCTTGGCCATCTCATGCAGCCCCTCGTCCACGTCGTCATAGACCACTTTCACCAGGGTATCGAGGTCCGCCCGGCCAGTGTGGCGCAGCCCCTTGATGACCTTGCGCTCACGCTGCAGACGATGATTGACCAGCCACTCTACGACCCCCCGAGAATCCTCCATCAGCTCCCCATGCCCGGGCGCTATGAGGTGCAGGTCGTAGCGCAACAGCAGTTGCAGCGATTCGATATAGGCTTTCATGTCGCCACTGGGTGGAATGATCACCACCGTGGAGCCATTCATTATGTGATCACCGGCAAACAACATGCGCTCCTCCTCCAGGAAGAAGCAGAAATGATTGCTGACATGCCCAGGCGTGTGCACTGCCCGCAGGGTGAACTCGTCCGTTGCCAGCACATCGTCGTGGGCGAGCTTCCAGCTGGGGCGGAAGGTATCGTCCTGGAACATATCGTCCGCAGGCAACGCGCCCAGCACTTGAGCGCCCGTGGCCTCATGCACCGCCTGCCAGGCAGGGGAATGATCAGGGTGCGTGTGGGTGCAGACTATCCATTTGATACGCCCTGCGCCCGCGTCGAGGATAGCGTCAATATGCTCAGCGATCGCGGGTCCGGGGTCGAGTACCGCGATCTCCTTGTCGCCAAGCAGGTAGGTGTTGGTGCCGGCGCCGGTCATCACTCCGGGATTCGGGGCCACGATGCGCTGCACGCGAGAGTTCAACCGGAAGGGAACGCCGTGATCAAGCATCGCTCAGACCATACCCTCGATCGGCACCACCGGGTCCACTTCAGCGTCGTAGTCCACCCCCTCCACCTCAAAGCCGAACAGTTGCAGGAACTCACGCTTATAGCCGGCGAAATCCGACAGCTCGTGCAGTGTGTCGGTATTGATGTCTTCCCACAGCGCGGCAACCGCAGCCTGCACCTCCGGATCCAGTTCCTTACCGTCAGCGCGCAGCCTGCCCTCCTCGTCCAGCACGGGCGACTCGCCATACAGGGAATCACGGAAGAGCCCATCGACCTGCTCGATACAGCCTTCGTGCACACCGCGCGCTTTCATTACCTTGAACAGCAGCGCCAGGTAAATGGGCATGGCAGGAATAGCGGCACTGGCCTGGGTGACCACGGCTTTGAGCACCGAGACGCGGGCATCACCACCCTTCGCCGCCAGACGCTCACGTATCGCGACCACCCGCTTGTCCAGGTCCTTCTTGGCGGCACCAATAGTGCCGTGCCAATAGATATCCCAGGTGAGTTTTTCGCCAATGTAGGTATAGGCCGTGGTCCTGGCGCCTTCCGCCAGCACACCGGCTTCATCCAGGGCCTCAATCCACATCTGCCAGTCTTCGCCACCCATCACCGCCACGGTGTTATCGATCTCTTCGGGTGTGGCGGCTTCCAGATGAAAGTCCTGAACCTCTTCCTTGTCGGTATTCACGCCCTTCTGCGTGGCATCGCTGCCGATGGGCTTGAGCGTGGAGTTGTAAACAACACCGGTATCAGGGTGCTGCCGCCGCGGCGCTGCCAGGCTGTAAACCACCAGGTCTACCTGGCCCAGGTCTTCCTTGATGGTTGCAATGGTCTTCTGCTTGATCTCATTGGAGAACGCATCGCCGTTGATGCTTTTCGCATAGAGGCCATCCTGTTCCGCATACTTGTGAAATGCCGCAGAGTTGTACCACCCGGCTGTACCCGGCTTGCGCTCGGTGCCCTCTTTTTCAAAGAAAATGCCCAGTGTCGAGGCGCCCGCGCCAAAGGCGGCGCTGATTCGCGAGGCCAGGCCGTAACCGGTTGACGCGCCAATCACGAGCACGCGCCTGGGACCGTATTTGATCGGCCCCTGCGATTTAACGTAGTCGATCTGGTTGCGAACATTGGCGTCACAGCCGCCGGGGTGGGTGGTAATACAGAGAAAACCGCGTACGCGAGGCTTGATGATCATGTGCTGATTATTCCTGGCTTGTTCAGTAGGTACACCGGCAGACTCCGGTCAGAGGGAAGTCTACCACAGGCCAGGCAAAGTCAGCAGACGGGTCAGACCGCAGCGGCGTTGGTAATCCAGAGGGTCTGGTAGGGGCGCACTTCTACCACTTCGTCACGCGAATGGAAGCGCTGCGCGCCAATCAGGTCCACCCACTCGTCGGTGCCGATCAGGTTGATATCGGAAAGCGCCAGCGGCAGGGCCTGGTCGCTGACATTGCTGATGCAGAAAACACTCTGCCGCCGGTCCATACTCTGACGCCAGTACCCGAAGAGGGCCGCACCCAGGTGCAGGGTGAACTGGGTAGCGTTGGGGTGGAAAGCCGGCTGCTGGCGGCGAATGGACAGCAAATTCTTGATGCGCCTGAAGACTTCGCTATGCGTGGAATCCTCCCGTTCAAGCTCCTCCTCCAGCTGCGCATAGTCCCACTGATGCCGATTAATGGCCCGGTAGTGACCGCTGTTTTCCACGCGGGCATGGTCATTGCGCGTGCCCAGCAGGCTGTGCAAATAGATACCGGGCATACCCTCCAACCCCAGCATGATCGCGTGTGCGCAGACAAAACGCGCCAGGCCCCAGCTGTCCGGCCCTGCGGTGGTGCCCTGCAATGCGTCGAAAAGAGAAATGTTGATTTCGTAGGGCTTACTCTGCCCGTCGTCGAGGGCGCGATAGGACACGTGACCACCAAAATGACACATCGTGATTACCAGCGCGTCCAGCTCCTCGTCACTGAGCAGGCCTTCCGCCGGGCGCAGACCGATTCCGTCATGCGAGGCGATAAAATTGAAATAGGTCGTGCCGTTGTGCGCCGGTGGCATGCTCATCATCCACATTTTGAGATGACTGCAATCACCCGTCACCAGCGTATTTACCAACAGCGGCGGCAACGAGAAGTTATACACACAGTGGGCCTCGTTGGCGTTACCAAAGTAGGACAGATTCTGCTGGTTGGGGATATTGGTCTCGGTAATCAACAGCGCGTCGGGGACGGCATGCTCTACCAGCGTTCGCAACAAGCGCACCACTTCGTGCGTCTCTTCCAGATTCAGGCAGTCGGTGCCCGGCACCTTCCACAGGAACGCCACCGCGTCCAGGCGAAAGATGCGCACACCGTTATCCAGGTAGTGACGCACAATGGACACGAATTGCAGCAGTACCTCAGGGTTGCGAAAGTCCAGGTCTACCTGGTCATGACTGAACGTGCACCATACGTAGCGGACCCCATCGACCGTCTCAACTTCCCGCAGCAGGTCCGAGGTGCGTGGCCTGACCACCGCCGACAGATCATCTTCCGGTGAAGCAGTGAAGAAATAGTCTTTACCCGGAGACTGGCCGCGCAGGAAGTTCTGAAACCACAGGCTACGACTGGAGCAATGATTAATCACCAAATCGGCCATGAGATCATAATCACGGGCTATCGCATTGATGTCGCTCCAGCTACCCAGTGCCTCATTGACACTGGAATAGTCGAGCACCGAAAAACCGTCGTCGGAACTCCAGGGATAAAAAGGCAGGATATGCACCCCGGTCAGCAGACCGTCGGTGTGCTCGTCGAGAAAATGCTTCAGCGTCACCAGGGGCTTTTCACCCTCCCTCAGCAGGCTGTCACCGTAGCTGATTACCAGGGCGTCGCGCTGGCTCCAGTGATTCACATAAGGTTGCAGGGCAACCACACTTTCTTCATCAACACGCATCAGGCGCAGCATCTCGGCGGCCAGGTCACTGTAGGCGACCTCTATGGGCGTGTCGTGGTAAATCGCCTCCACATGTCGCAGGACTCGTTCCAGCAACGCGCCGCTGTCGTCAACGCGCTGCAGCATCGACCGTGTCTCCCGAACCATATTCTTCGTGGTCTGCCGCAACCGCCTCCAGCAGTTGCTCCAGAATATCCGGTACCGCGCTGATCACGCGACTCCAACTGGGTATAAAGGGCCGCTCCATGGGCCTGTCCAGAAAAGCCTCCCCTGCTTTCATGACGTTTTCAGCAAACAGCTCAACCGCTTTCTCTTCACTGTGTATATCAAGGGAAAGCCCGTTCATCACCGCGTCGTTGTGGTAGGTCTCGACAAAGTCCAGGGCGATGCGGTAATAGGTCGCTTTGAGCGAGCGGAAGGTTTCCGTATTAAACGTAACACCCCGCGTAGCCAGCTTGCGAAACAGCGCCTTGGAAATGTCGATAGACATCTTTGACAGTCCGCCCTGATCATCATCAGCCGAGAGATCCTGGTGCTTATGGTCATAAACATCGGCAATATCTGCCTGGCACAGCCGGTTATTGGCATAGTTGCGATACATCTCGGACAGCACACCGATCTCCAGCCCCCAGTCGCTGGGGATAAGGATGTCGTTCAGCACGTCTCGGCGGAAGGAAAACTCGCCCGCCAACGGATAGCGGAAACTGTCCATGTACTCCAGATACTCCATTTCACCCAGCACTTTCTTCAGCGCGCGCAACAGTGGCGTCACCAGCAGTCGACTGACCCTGCCGTTGATTTTGCCGTCAGCCACACGTGCGTAATACCCCTTGCAAAACTCGTAGTTAAAGCGCGGATGCGCCACAGGATAGATCAGGCGCGCAAGCATGGAGCGCTCATAGGTGAGAATATCGCAATCATGCAGGGCAACCGACTCCGTGCGGTTGGACGCCAGCGAGTAGCCCATGCAGTACCATACATTCCTGCCCTTCCCCAACTCGCGCGGAGCGAGATCGTGGCTCTGTAACTGCTTGTCCAGGGCCTGCAACCTTGGCCCATCATTCCACAACACGCGGTGATGCTGCGGTAATGCACCAAAAAACCTGAGGGCCTGGCGATATTGCGAGGCATCAGCCCGGTCCAGCCCGATAACAATTTCCGACAGGTAGCTGGCCGGTTTCAGCTCCTCAATAATCGCAGGCAAGGCCGCACCTTCCAGCTCGGAATAGAGCGAAGGCAGTATCAGTCCCAGCGGACGCTGTTGCGAAAACGTCTGTAGTTCCTGCTCCAGCTCCGGTAGCGGCCGGTTCGACAGGTTATGCAGTGTCGTTATGATTCCGTTCTGGTAAAAATCGCCCATTGGTCAAACTCCTTTATCTTCATTCCGCACCGGTCTTGCGCAACCACTGTTCCACGCCCTCGGCCCAACCTTCCGGCCCGCAGTGGACACTGTGCATGACCCCCTCAACGCGCCCCAGTTCCGGGTAGGGGTGAACCGGAGAACGTATCAGTAACGCCGTGCCCGCCGCTGCAAGCATGGCGACATCATTGCCACTGTCACCGATGGCTATATCCACAACCCGCGGCACACCCCAGGCCTGCTGATAAACCTGGCGCAACCAGGTCAGCGCGCGACCTTTGTCACAGTCCCCGGACACAGAAAGGAAGCGCCCACCCTGCAGGGCACAGGCTCCTTCCGCGTTCAATGCGCGGATGAACGCGAGCTTGCCCGCTTCATCGCCCAGCCACTGCACTGGCTCACTGTATTCACGCTGATTGGCCAGCGTAGCGGCCTGTTCGCTCAAGCCGGTCATGGCGACGATCCCCGGGGGTCCGGCGCGGTGAAAATTATCGAATTCACCCGCAAACCGCGGGCGCAAGGTCGACAGCACGTCCAGCCACTGTTGCCGCGGACCCGACAGTTCCTTTACCCAGTAACCATCGCGTAAGAAAGTACCGTCTGGCGCGGCATCGAAATATCGATCCGGTATGAACACCGCCGCACCGTTCTCAACAATGAAGGGGTGACGATTGTCCAGGCGGGCGCGCAGTTCGGCAATTTCAGCGCGGGTTTTACTGCTCACCGGTATCACCGGAATACCCGCCGCTTCGAGCTCGGCCAGCAAGGGTGCCGCAGCAGCGAAGGAATAGCTGTGGTGGTCCAGCAGTGAGCCATCCAGGTCGGTAAACACCAGGCGGCGAAAGTCAGTGCTCACGGCCTCACTCCCGGTGCCGCAGTGTAGGTCTTGATATTACGCTGGCTGTCCAGGCTGAAAAGATGATTGACCCGGGCAGGCAGCCTGGCGAGACAGTGCTCGGTAAGGCGCTGGAAGAAATGGACAAAGCGCGCCACCTGCGCGTCATCCATCACCGCATCGCCAGCCTGCTGCGCCGCCAACTTACGTTCCTGCTCCAGGCGCCATTGATAAACACAGTCAAACGAAGGTGCACGCAACATGACCCACTCATCCACACGTTGGTATAAAGCCGAGTACTTGTCACTAAGCACCGCATTCACGTAGTTGCGCCAGATCCCGTCGGCGTCCTCGGCGCTCTCCAGTTCGTTGACCGGTTCTGCCAGTTCGTCTACGGGCTGCGCGATTGCGCCCATACACCAGCCCTCAAGGAGCACAATATCCACCGGGCTATCGATCGCGTCCCAGCTGTCTTCGGGATAGCGGTCATCCGCTGCCTTGTCGAAGCGCGGAACCCGGGTCTGTCGCCCTGCGAGCAAACTGTCCAGCGTGCTGCGCAACAAGCCCATGTCATGCGTGCCAGGTACACCACGCGTCGCCAGCAGCGGGTGAATATCAATAGCGAGTTGACGTCGCTGCGAAGCGGTGAGGTAAAAATCGTCGAGCGACAGACTCACACAGGACAAACCATACTCTTCCCGATACAGAGCCTGAAGGTAGTCGCACAGAGTGGTTTTCCCGGAACCCTGGCTGCCATTGACAGCAACGAGCCAGCAACGTCCCGCACCCTTTTGGTGCTCAGCTATGATTGCAGCCATTGGCGTGAACCATTTTTGGGCACTATCAAGGTATGCAGGGGGGAGCTGGTGACGCCGCAACAAGGCCTGCTGCCAGTCAGGCTGCGCCTCAGACACGTGAGCACTCAATTTGCGGTTGATTCATACACAGAACATAGCAGGTTCCATGCCAGCAGCGCCAACCCCGGCGGCCCATCACATCAGCAGGCGACGGATATCTCCTAACAGCGCTACGAGACCGCTGAGAAAGCGCCCTCCATCACCGCCATTGATCACCCGGTGGTCATAGGACAATGACAGGGGAAGCATCTTCCTGGGCACAAAGGCCTGACCATCCCAGACCGGTTTCATCGCGGCACGAGACACACCCAGAATGCCCACTTCAGGTGCATTGACAATGGGGGTGAAGCCGTTACCGCCAATACCGCCAAGGCTGGAAATGGTGAAACACCCTCCCTGCATATCCCCGGGCATCAGCTTACGCTCTCGCGCCCTGGTGGCGACCTCAAGCACTTCCTCGGCCAATTCCCAGATAGTTTTTTTGTCCACGTCACGGATCACCGGCACCATCAACCCCGCCGGTGTGTCCACCGCCATACCAATGTGAACATAGTGTTTGTAGACCAGGGACTCACCGCCATCAGCCAGGGAAGAGCAGAATTTGGGGTTATCGCGCAGCGCGACCGCGCATGCCTTGAGCAGGAATGGCATAGGCGTCAGTTTGGTGCCACGCTTTTGCGCCTCGTCCTTCATGCTCGCGCGAAAGGCCTCCAGCTCAGTAATATCAGCGTCGTCGAACTGCGTTACATGCGGCACATTGAGCCAACTGCGCTGCATGTTACTCGCTGTCAGTTTGTCCAGTTTGCTGCGCTGCGTTGTCTCCACTTCTCCAAACGCGGCAAAGTCGACCTCGGGCAGCGTTGGTATACCCGACCCCGAACCGGCTGCCGCAGCGGGCTGACTCAGCCTCCGCTGCACAAAGCCATGCAAGTCCTCTTTCACCACGCGACCGCGTGGGCCGGAGCCACTCACTTCTACCAGTGGGATGCCAAACTCGCGGGCCAGCTTGCGCACTGCCGGGCCGGCGTAAACACTCCCCGCGTCTGTGTCAGCTGCCACTTCAGGTTGCGGCATTGCCTGGGCCTTCGGTTCGGGTTCGGCCGGGGAAGAAACCGCCTTGCCGCCTTCTTTCGTCGCCTCTGTTGCTACTGTCGCCGCACTGTCAGATGCGGGAGCACCGGCAGCATTCGCAGACTCCATTTCCAGCAGCAGATCGCCCTGACGCACGCTGCTGCCTTCAGCGGCGCTGATAGAGACAATGGTGCCGGCAAAGGGCGAGGGCACTTCCATGGATGCCTTGTCCGACTCCAGCACGACCAGCGAGTCGCCTTCAGCAACGCTGTCGCCCACGCTGACGCAGACTTCAATCAACTCCACAGCCTCGTCGGTGCCAATATCCGGAACCGGCACGCGCTGCACGGAACCACCTTCCTGAGCTGCGGCCTCAGGTGCCGCGGCCACTGAAGTCTGCTCTGCCTGCGCCGCAGTTGCGCCGCCAGCATCGGACGGCGTCGCGTCCCCGGCGGCAGTGGCGTCATCCGGGGCGGCAGTTTCCTCACCCGCGGTTTCAATCACAGCCACTGGCGCACCTTCAGCAAGCTGCTGTCCCTCTGTCACCAGCAGTTCAACCACAACCCCTGCGGCGGAGGAAGGAATTTCCATGGATGCCTTGTCAGACTCCAGTACGATCAAGCCCTGTTCCAGCTCGATCTCGTCGCCCACCGCCACCAGCAGCTCAATTACCTCAGCTTCTGCTCCGCCGATATCCGGCACTGTTACCTGTTGTTTGGCCACGTTACGTTCCTTATTGTTAGACGGTCAGGGGGTCTACCTTGTCTGGTGAGATACCGAGAGCCTGCATGGCGTCGGACACTTTCGCAGGCTCGATACTGCCTTCATCCGCCAGCGCCTTGAGTGCTGCCAGAACGACAAACTCCCTGCTCACTTCAAAAAAGTCCCGCAGCCGGCTGCGCGTGTCTGAACGGCCAAATCCATCCGTCCCCAACACGGTGAAACGGCCCGGGATAAACTCGCGAATCTGGTCCGTATAGGATTTCATATAATCCGTAGCAGCAATGAAGGGTCCCTCGCAGCCTTGCAGCTGCTCAGTGACATAGGGCATTCTGGGTTGCTCCTCGGGATGCAGCATATTCCAGCGTTGCGCCGCCTTGCCATCGCGCTGCAATTCGTTGATGGACGTCAGGCTCCAGACATCAGCATCCACCCCGTATTCCGCTTCCAGGATCGTCGCAGCAGCCTCCACCTCGCGCAGGATGGTGCCGGACCCAAGCAATTGCACCTTGAGCTTGTTACTGCCGGCACTGCGCTGCAACGGATACATACCGCGGATAATGCCCTCTTCAACACCCTCGGGCATAGCTGGCTGCAGATAGTTCTCGTTCATGGTGGTGATGTAATAAAACTTGTTCTCGCCCAGCTCAAACATGCGATGCAGGCCGTCCTGGATAATCACCGCCAACTCGTAGGCGTATGCCGGGTCGTAGCTGACACAATTGGGAATGGTGCTTGCCTGCAGGTGGCTGTGGCCATCCTGGTGTTGCAAGCCCTCACCATTGAGCGTGGTGCGCCCGGCGGTCGCGCCAATCAGGAAGCCGCGCGCCTGGCAGTCGCCAGCTGCCCAGGCGAGATCGCCGATGCGCTGGAAACCGAACATGGAATAGTAGATGTAGAACGGCACCATGGGATACGCGCTGGTGCTGTAGGAGGTGGCCGCCGCCAGCCAGGCGGAAAATGCACCTGCCTCGTTGATACCTTCCTCAAGGATCTGGCCCTGCTGGTCTTCCTTGTAGAACATGATCTGGCCGGCATCGTGGGGCGTGTAACGCTGACCTACCGAGGAGTAGATGCCCAGCTGGCGGAACATGCCCTCCATACCAAAAGTACGCGCCTCGTCGGGAACGATTGGCACAATGCGCTCCCCTATTTCCTTGTCCTTGGCGAGGCTGGACAGCAGCCGCACGAAGGCCATGGTGGTGGAAATTTCCCGCTTGCCGCTGCTCTCCAGCTGCTTGGAGAAGGCCTCTATGGGGGGCGTCTTGAGTAACTCGATTTCACTGCGCCGCGAGGGAATAAACCCTCCCAGTTGCTCGCGCCGCTGACGCATATAACGCATTTCGGGGCTGTCTTCAGGAGGCCGGTAGTAAGGTACGTCGGCCAGCTCCTCGTCACTCACCGGTATACCAAAACGATCGCGGAAGGCCTTGAGCCCATCCATATCCAGCTTTTTCAGCGAGTGAGTTTCGTTGTTGGCTTCTCCCGCTTCACCCATACCGT
>JAUIIQ010000128.1 GCA_030431585.1 Gammaproteobacteria bacterium
CTCGGGCGCCTTCGGTTCATGCCGCCACAAAATGAAGAGCATCGAGGAAAACCGCGCCGAGTACGAGCGCCTTATCGAGGTGTTCAAGGCCCACAACATCGGTTACTTTTTCTACAACGGCGGCGGTGACTCCGCCGACACCTGCCTCAAGGTATCCCAGCTGAGTGAGTCTATGGGGTATCCACTGCAGGCCATTCACGTGCCCAAAACCATCGACAACGACCTGCCGCTCACTGATAACTGCCCCGGCTTTGGCTCGGTGGCCAAGTACGTTGCTATTTCCACGCGCGAGGCGGCTCTGGACGTGGCTTCCATGTGTGAAAGCTCCACCAAGGTCTTTATTCTCGAAGTCATGGGCAGGCATGCCGGCTGGATTGCAGCCGCCAGCGGCCTGGCCGCGCAGGAAGAAGGCGATGCACCACACATCATTCTGTTCCCTGAGATTGCGTTCAACCGGGAAAAGTTCCTGGCCAGGGTGAAACGTACGGTTAAAAGCAACGGCTATTGCGTCATCGTCGCCTCCGAAGGCGCACAGTACAAGGACGGCACCTTCCTGGCTGAGTCCGGCCTGAAGGACGCCTTCGGGCACAGCCAACTGGGCGGGCTGGCCCCCACGCTGGCGCAGATGGTAAAGGATGAACTGGGCTACAAGTATCATTGGGCGGTTGCCGATTACCTGCAGCGCTCTGCGCGCCACATTGCCTCGCAAACGGATGTGGATCAGGCCTTTGCACTGGGTGAGGCGGCTGTTGAGCTGGCACTTCAGGGCAAGAATGCAGTCATGCCCTGCATTGTTCGCGGCAAGGGCAAGCGCTACAGCTGGCACATTGGCGAGGCTCCGCTGGACAAGGTCGCCAATGTGGAAAAGATGATGCCGCGCAATTTCATCACCCGCGACGGGTTCAACATCACCGAACCGGCGCGCGCGTATCTGCAGCCACTGATTCAGGGTGAGGCTTATCCGGTTTACAAGAAAGGCATGCCGCAATATGTCAGGCTGAAGAACCAGTTGGTGCCGAAGAAGCTGAAGAGGTCTTTTAAGGTTTAAAGCCTCACATCCTGCACGGTTTATAGTCCGGGTTTGTGCGCCCGGTCCGGAGGGTGGATACCCCCTTACGAAAACCGCAACAGAGCGCCATCCTTGGCCGCTTGAGCTCCGCCATGCCCGATACCGCGGGGCAGACTCTCCATGGCTACGCACATTTTCGTAAGGGGGTATCCACCCTCCAGACCTCTATTCGCCAGCAACTGAAACAACGTCAATTTATCGCTATCGATACGAGGACAGGCCGCTTAGCCAAACCGGAACCAACACAACAACAAACTAAAGAAATAACCGCTCCGCCAGCTTCCCACAATTTCCACTTTGGTAGGGGAGATTCCATCGATCATTCACTGTACAATCCGCCGCTGCCAAGTAAAGCAACCATTTGTAAGGATCAAGCATGTACAGTAATCGCGATTTCAACCGCTGGCGTCGTCACCCCTGGCACGGCCTGCATATCAAGTCAGACGAAGCGGCCAAAGACATCTACCAAGTTTATATCGAAATGACCCCCGACGACGTGGTCAAGTATGAACTGGATAAAGCCTCAGGCTTCCTGATGGTGGATCGTCCGCAGCGCACCACCTCCAGCCCCCCGGCTCTCTATGGCTTTTTGCCACGCACTTACTGCGCAGAAGAAGTCGCCAAGCTGTGCCCGGAAGTGGACGTGGCAGATGGTGACCCACTGGATATATGCGTGTTTTCAGAGCGCCACATTACCCGCGCCGATATCGTGCTGAAAGCGCGCGTGGTAGGTGGCATCCAGATGATTGACGGCGGCGAAGCCGACGACAAGATCATCGCCGTGCTCGAAGGCGACAACATCTGGGGCGACGTTCATGACATCGCTGACCTGCCGAAAATCAAGACCGAGCGGCTGCAACACTACTTCTCGACCTACAAACTGGTTCCCGGCAAAGACGTGAACATCAAGGTTGATCACGTCTATGGTCGCGATGAAGCGCTGCGCGTTATTGCCGCAGCCGAGAAGGACTACTGGCATCACTACGGCCACCTGCACGAGCAGGCCAAAGCCGCAGAGTAAGTAAACCGAGACTCCCGGCGCAGTCCTGCGCCGGGCATTCCGCCCTACTGGCGCGGGCACCAGCCAGCGCTCACGCGCACATAGCGAAGCAGTATCTCTTCCAGCATGTCCCTGACCGCAGCGCCCAGCGCCAGGCGGTCGCCCCATATCTCGACCAGATCCGGCGCGCTGATGCGGCCATCACAGGACGCCGAGACAGGCGCATAGCTCAGGTGCCAACGTTCCGGGGCAATGCCCCCGTGGTCCTGCGCGTAAGGGCGATAGAAACCATGGCTGTTACCTGCCGCCATCTGCTGGTCCAGCCAATTGTGCAGCCTGTGAAACGGGCCACCCTCAGCCGCTTCTGCCGGCGTCAGTTGCACCGGGTAAGCGGCATCTACCGCCGCCTTGTCATACACATCCAGGTCTGTTCCCCAGTGGTGGCGCGAGGTGCCGGGCAGTGCGGAAAAGCGCAATATCGCGCCGAGTTTCTGCCGGTCAGACAAGCCCGCCATGTCCACAGGCGTTCCGTGATCATCATGCACCGGCCGCTGGCCCAGGGCCTTGCCATTAAAAATCGCCAGCTGACGCTCAAAAGAGCGATGACTGCTGGCTACTGCGAGTTCGAAGCCGGCGTGTCGGGCGTCCTCCTGCAGGCGCAGCAAAGCCTGAGCGGCCCCGGGCTGCAGGCGATGGCCATCTGCCAGTGCAACCAGGTGCGACTCATCCAGGCCGGTCAATTGCTGCAGAGTCAGCTCAGCCCGCATCTGAGGTTTCCTCAGGGTCTACGCTAAATGGCAGTGGCCTCACCAGTGCAACACCTTGCGGCGAAACCTGCGCGCCCCAGGCGAGGACCTCCACACCCTGGTGCAGCGCCTCCAGCAAGGCATCGCGGTAACGTGGGTCTATATTGCCCGCCGCACTGACCCGCGTAATACCTTCATGAAATGCACAGTAAAACATCACTGCGCGGGTGCTCTCGTTGCAGACGGCCGCCAATTCCCGAAGGTGTTTACGCCCCCTCTCACTCACTGCGTCGGGGAACAGGCCCTGCCCGTCTTCCACACACAAGGTGACGGATTTCACTTCTACGAAAACCTGTCCTTCACCCCCCTGCAACAACAGGTCTGCGCGGCTTCCCTGCCCATACTTCACCTCGCTGCGAATCTCTGGGTAGGCTTCAAAACCCGGGATCAGCCCCGCCTCAAAGGCAGACCGGACCACCTTGTTGGCCCGCGCGGAATGCACACAGGCCATGCCCTGGGGCGTCTCCACCAGTTCCCAGGTATGGGGATACTTGCGGGTCTTTGAAGGGGAGACAGACAGCCATACCCGTGAGCCGGGTTCAGCGCAGCCGGTCATGGCGCCGGTGTTGGGGCAGTGTGCCGTAATCTGCTGCCCGTCAGGCAGTTCGACGTCGGCCAGGAAACGCTTGTAACGCTTCAGCAGGCGGCCCTCTATCAGTTCGCTCATAGACCGCCCGACTCGCCAAGCACACCAGCAAGGCGCTCCACCGCTATTTCCAGGCGTTCCAGGGACGTGGTGTAGGAAAACCGCAAATGCTGCATCGCCTTATGATGGCCGAAATCGATGCCGGGGGTCAGCGCCACGCCATGCTGTTCCAGCAGTTTGAGGCAAAACGCCTGACTGTCGTTGGTAAAACGGCTGGCATCGGCGTAGATGTAGAACGCACCCTGCGGCTTCAGGGGCACATCAAAACCGAGCTGGGCGACCGCCGGCACCAGGAAATCACGGCGTTGACGGAACACGTCGCGCCGCTGCTCCAGAATGTCACGCGTTGCCGGCTCAAAGCCGGCCAGGGCCGCATGCTGGGCGGTGGTGGACATCGAGATGAACAGGTTCTGGGCGAGCTTCTCCATTTCTGCGACAGCGTCCTCGGGTGCCACCAGCCAGCCAAGTCGCCAGCCTGTCATACCGAAGTACTTGGAAAAGCTGTTGATTACGAAAGCGTCCGGGTCCACCTGCAGCACCGAAGGAGTAGCCGCATCATACCCAAGGCCGTGGTAAATTTCGTCCACTACCAGATACCCCTTGCGCGCCCGCACCGCACGCGAGAGCCCCCGCAGGTCATCCTCGGACAGTACCGCGCCGGTCGGGTTAGCTGGCGAAGCCACCATTACCCCCACGGTATTGTCACGCCAGTGCTGCGCCACCAGGGTTTCGTTCAACTGATAGCGGGTGTCGGCTCCTACCGGAACCAGTTGCCCCTCCCCTTCCACAAGGCGCAGGAAATGGCGGTTGCAGGGATAGCCCGGGTCCGTCATCAGCATGCCCTCTCCGGGATTTACCAGCAGCGCAGACAACAGCAACAGTGCACCGGAAGCGCCGGGCGTTATCATGATACGCGACGGGGAGATATCCAGGCCGTACTGGCTGGCATAGAACGAGGACAGCGCCTCGCGCAGGGCGGGGATACCGGCGGCACCGGAGTAGGCGGTTTCACCGCGCCCCAGCGACGCCTGCCCGGCGGCGATAATAGGCGCCGCAGTGGCAAAATCGGGTTCGCCCGCGGCGAGGTGGACCACATCTCGCCCGGCAGCCTCCAACTCCGTGGCGCGCTGCAGTACTTCTACCACGTGAAACGGCTCTATCTCGCCTACCCGCCGGGAAAAACGGCGCCCGCTCTGGCTGCCTGTCATGGTATTACTCTATGGGAAGGGAAGAGGGCATTCTAGCAATAGCTGGCCTGCGGGGAGAAGCGGCACCCTCATCACCCTAAAAGAGTGGCGCGGCGCGAACGAATCTGGTAGTTTCTCCGCCCTTGGTTGGGAGGCCCCTGTGCCGACAGCCATAAAACTGTGAGTATTGTGTCGTTTGTTTTACCGTATGGAACCAAACCATGCCTAGAGCAGCAAAAAAACCAGCCAATAAAGCAGCTACCGAATTCAAGAACTTCGAGCCCTACAAGCCAAAGCGGGGCGAAGAGTACATGAATGAGAAGCAGCGAGAGCACTTCAAGTCCATACTGCGCAACTGGAAGTCCGAGTTGATGCAGGAGGTTGACCGTACGGTCAGCCACATGAAGGATGAGGCCGCCAACTTCCCTGACCCGGCAGACCGGGCCACGCAGGAAGAAGAGTTCAGCCTCGAGTTGCGCACCCGCGATCGCGAGCGCAAGTTGATCAAAAAGATTGACTCCACCATGGAACGCATAGAACAGGATGACTACGGTTTCTGTGATGCCTGCGGCGTGGAGATCGGCATCAAACGCCTCGAAGCAAGACCGACCGCCAATCTTTGCATTGACTGTAAAACGCTTGATGAGATCAAGGAGAAACAGGAACTGGGTTAGCCGCGGGCCGACCGGTTCCCGTCGCCTGCCGGGCAACCCGGCAATGTGGCCGGCTGACCGGAATAGCGACTATTCCTTCCCGCGACCTGTTCCCGCTTTAATCTTCTCTGCCGGCATCACATCTGGCTCGCTGCACGGCAATACCCATGCAGCCTGACCCCCAATACCGGGGACGGTTTGCCCCGTCTCCCACCGGACCACTTCACCTCGGCTCTTTGATCGCCGCACTGGCCAGCTACCTGGACGCCCGCGCCCATGGCGGCCAATGGCTGTTGCGGATGGAAGACCTGGATCCCCCCAGGGAGGAGCCAGGTGCCGCCAAGGCTATTCTTGACAGCCTGCAAGACCACGGCCTGCACTGGGATGGGCCGGTGCTGTGGCAAAGCCACCGCGCGCAGGCTTACCAGCAGGCGCTGGATACGCTGTCAGCACAAGGCGTGCTGTTCCGATGTGACTGCACCCGCGCAATGCTTGGCCCCGATGGCGCCTGTGCCGGACGCTGCCTGGGGAGACAGGCCGATGTCACCACACCTTGCGCGCTGCGAGTGCAGGTACCCCGGGACTGCAATATTGCCTTCTGCGACAGCATTCAAGGGCACCAGCAGCAAGCGCTGGGGCACGCGTTGCCCGATTTTGTGCTGCGGCGTAAGGACGGGCTGGTCGCCTACCAGTTGGCGGTGGTAGTGGATGATGCGTTTCAGGGCATCGATCACATTGTGCGCGGTTCCGATTTGCTCAGCTCCACCTGCAGGCAGATATTCCTGCAACAACGACTGAACCTGCCCACCCCGGCATACACTCACCTGCCGGTGATAAGCGACGCCAGGGGGCAGAAATTCAGCAAGCAGAGTCATGCTCCTGCGCTGGAGTCAGGCACTGCCCCTCATAACCTGCGCCAGGCCCTCGCTTTTCTCGGGCAGACAGCAGCACCGGCCGAGCTGGAAAGCTGTAGGCAGGTACTGGACTTTGCAACAACTCATTGGATGCCAAGCGCAATACCGCGGGAAATGTGGATCGCGGCCGCGGCGCCCTGAGGAAGCGACCGCTTTACCCGCCACGGTGGCTTAAGTAGTATCCCCAGCACGCACCCTGGACCCTGGCCCATGTATATCAATCGCACTCTGGTACTGGGCATAATACTTGCCCTCATCGCTTTTCCAGTTCTCACGGACTGGCTGACCAGCGACTTCAGTGCCTGGTACCGCCCCTACGCAATCTGGTGCCTGGTCATTCTGTTCACCTGGTGGGGCCATCGCTCGAGGCACCCGGATGAGCTTTAGCCTCGCCCAGATACTGCTGTTTGTCGCTATCTATCTCTCCATGCTGTTTACCGTGGCGTACCTGGCCGACAGAGATATCATTCCGCGCAAGATCACCCACCACCCCGCGGTTTATGTTCTGTCGCTGGGCGTGTTCGCTGGTGCGATGGCCAGTAACGGTGTAATCGACATTGCCTACCGCTATGGTTACAACTTCCTGCTGTACTATGCGGGCGCCGGGCTGGCGTTTGTCCTGGCCTCCATGCTCCTGCTGCCCATCCTGAGGCTCTCGCGCGTCTACCAGCTGGCCTCCCTGGCCGACATGCTGACCTTTCGCTTCCGCAGCCCCCGCGTGGGCGCCGCGATCACCGTTGCCATGTGCCTGACCCTGCTACCGATGCTGGCACTGCAGATACAGGCTGTGGGGGACAGCGTGCACATTCTTGCCGGACACCAGCATCCACGGGGGCATGCAGGCTTTCACCACCAGGGTGTTGCCCTGCTGACGTGCCTGGTCATCATCGTGTTCGCCATTCTGTTCGGCACTCGCCACCTTTCATCACAGGACCGCAACACCGGCCTGGTAGCGGCGATGGCGTTCGAGTCACTGGTGAAGCTGGGGGCACTGCTGCTACTGATGTTGGTGGCCGTATTCGGCATATTCGACGGCCCCGACAACCTGCAGCACTGGCTGAAGAGCTATCCTCCCGCCCGCGAACAGATGACTCACCAGCTTTCTCTGGATAAAGTTCACGCCCTGCTGCTGGTATTTTTTGCCGGCGCCGTCTGTATGCCGCATATTTTCCACATGCTGTTTGCCGAGAACACCGACAGCAAAGACCTGCGCAGTGCCGCCTGGGGCATGCCGCTGTATATGATGTTACTCAGTCTGCCGGTACTGCCCCTCGCCTGGGCCGGCATGCAACTGAACCACAGCTTGCCAATGGAATACACCGGCCTCGCCATGGGCGCCAGCCTGTCGTCGCCGGCGGTCAGCAGTATCGCCTTTGTCGCGACCCTGTCTGCTTCCAGCGCCACCATTATTGTCGCCACACTGGCACTGGCCAACATGTGCCTGAACCACCTGATCCTGCCATCGCGACTGTTCAACCTGGGCCAGGACGGCAATATCTACCGCAACCTGAAATGGCTGCGCCGTATCCTGATAACCGTGTTGATCCTCGCCGGGTACCTGTTCTACCTGGCGCTCAGTGGGCGCCAGAGCCTGGTTGAACTGGGCCTGGTGGCATTTTCCGGCACGTTGCAATTCCTGCCCGGTCTGGTGGCAACACCACACTGGCCAAATGCCAACCGGCGCGGGCTGCTGGCCGGCCTGTGGGGCGGGTTGGGCTTCTGGTTTGTTGCCGTGATGCTGCCCGCCACACGTGGCTACCTGCCCGAGGTGGGCCAGGCGATGAGCGCAATAGTGGGAGACACCGAAAGCGTCTGGACCATCGCCACCATGCTGGCGCTGTCGATCAATGTGGGGCTGTTTGTACTGGTATCACTACTCACCAAAACCAGCGATGAGGAGCGCATTGCCGCCGAGATTTGCTCTATGGATGAGCTGGCCCGGCCCATACGCCAGACATTGGCGATGGATAATGCCGCACAATTCGCCGAGAAGCTCACGCCCGCACTGGGTGAGCAAACCGCGCGCGCAGAAGTGGATCGCGCCCTGCGACAGCTGCAATTCACGCCCGCCGAAAGCCGTCCCTATGCCCTGCGCAGACTGCGCCGGCGCGTAGAGGCCAATCTCTCCGGGCTACTGGGCCCGGCGGTCGCACACAATATCATTGAACGCTGTATTCCGTTTCAGGCGGGCGGTACTGAGGACATCAACCGGATAGAACGTGCGCTGGATGCACCGCACATGCAGTTTACCGGCCTGGCGGCGGACCTGGACGCGCTACGCCGACGCTACCGCGAAACGCTGGACACGCTCCCCGTCGGCATCTGTTCGTTGGGGGATGACGGCGAACTGCTGATGTGGAACCACAGCATGCGAGACATTACCGGCGTGGACGCAGCAGACATTCTGGGATCACTTTGTTCCGCCCTGCCAGCACCCTGGTGCAACCTGCTTTGTGACTTCTGCGACAGTGACCATGACACCCTGCTGAAAACGGAAGTGAGCACACCAGGCGATGACGCGCGCTGGGTGAGCTTGCACAAAACCGTCACCGCAGAAGGGGATATCGTCATCCTGGTCGAGGACGTTTCCGCCTATGAGCGGATGGAGGAAGAACTGCTGCACAACGAGCGTCTCGCCTCTATCGGCAGGCTTGCCGCTGGCGTGGCCCATGAGATTGGCAATCCGGTCACCGGCATAGCCTGCCTGGCCCAGAACCTGGAGTATGCAGAAGAAGCGGAGGAAATTAGCAGCACAGCCAGGGACATTCTCAAGCAGACGGAGCGCGTTACCCGAATTGTTGAATCCCTGGTGAATTTTTCCCACGTTGGTTCCAGCGCAGAAGAGCTGGAATTAATACCCTGCAACCTGGCGGACTGCGTCGATGAAGCCGTGCATCTGCTGGGGCTGGACAGGGAAGCACGCCAGGTACGGTTCAGCAATCACTGTGACCGGGAGCTACTGGTGCTGGCTGACAGCCAACGGCTGCTGCAGGTATTCGTCAATCTGCTCAGCAACGCCCGGGACGCATGTGAGGAGGACGGCCTTGTGCAGGTTCAGGCCTACGTCACGGCGCAACGGGTGCTTGTTGATGTGGAAGACAACGGCTGTGGTATTCCCCCGGGGCTGCACAGCCAGATATTCGAACCCTTTGTGACCACCAAGGATCCGGGGGCTGGCACCGGGCTGGGGCTGGCGCTGGTGTACAGCATAATGGAGGACCTGGGCGGCTCAGTACAGCTGACCAGCCCACTGCAATCCGGGCCCAACCCGGGTACCCGCTTCTCCCTTGACCTGGCGTTGGCAAGCTACGGCAAAAGCTTCGAGGTGTAACCTTAACTCCCGGAATACGCAGCCAAACTGGAATATTCTTCACGGTAACGGTATGTTGTAACGTGAATACACACTGGGCGGAAACACATGCAACACATTCTGGTCGTGGAAGATGAATCCGTTATTCGCACCGCGCTGCGCCGTCTGCTGGAGCGCAGCGGGTATCAGGTAAGCGAGGCAGGATCCGTACAACAGGCGGAGGCTGACTTCAGTTTCGCCGACTTCGACCTGATCATTTCCGATCTGCGCCTTCCCGGCGCACCAGGCACCGACCTGATCCAGAAAGCCGGCGATGTGCCCGTGCTGATCATGACCAGCTACGCCAGCCTGCGTTCAGCAGTGGATTCCATGCGCATGGGTGCCGTGGATTATATCGCCAAGCCATTCGACCACGGTGACATGGTCAACGCGGTGGAACGTATCATTGCCGATCATCCCACTGCAAAGGCGCAAGAGCGCAAGACTCGCTCCGCTCCGCGCGACGG
>JAUIIQ010000129.1 GCA_030431585.1 Gammaproteobacteria bacterium
CATCGTCATGCTCAACCGACACCGGATAAAGCAACGATTCACCCGCTGCCAACTTGAGCACCTGCAGCTGCGGGACACCCTGCGCCGCAGTATCGGGCAGCAGCGTGTCCAGCCTGGCCGAGAGGCTGTGCACCGCATCGACGGAATAGTTGCCATAGACGAGGGCTTCAGCCTCAGCGCTCTGCCAGAACGCACGGGCATAGGCAACCACGTCCTCTGGCTGCATCGGGCGCAGGGCATCAATCATCGCTTGCTCACCCCACTCGCCATACAACAGCGCCTCACGAAGATCATCAATCACCTGACTGCTGGGGCGCTTGGCAACGGCATTCTCGAGGCTGCGAATCATATCGTTACGAATATTTTCGAAACGCTGCTTGTCAAACGCAGGCGCGGCCATCGCTTCCAGTAACTTGTCCAGCAGCACCGACTGTTTGTCGTTGTAACCACCGATACGCAGGCTGATCCCCTGCGCATGCTTGTAGAGGTTGAAGCTGAGTCCGGCGAGCATCGCCGGATAGGTGAACTCGTTCACCTGGTCGGTCAGCAGCGCAGTGTAAAGCACCGCGCTGGCGGTTTGCCCGGCAGTTTCGCCCACCGCAGGAGAGCGAAAATTGATGTAGGTTGCGCCTTTGGGCAGTCGGAATTCTTCATCCTGCGCGAACCAGATCGTTTTCCGCCCTTCCTCCAGCACCCGAGCGGGCACTGATGGAATGTCTTCGTCTATTGTTACCAGGGAAACATCTTCGGCAATAAACGCATTGGGGGCTGGCAGGTCGAACGTACCCGCAGGGACGTCACCCCGCCAAGCCGCCAGTTGCTCAGTACCCAGGGTTTGCACCGAGTACGGTGTATCGTAATGCTGCGAGCGCCTGTCCGTTTCCACGCCGCCATCTTCGAGCATGACCAGCGCATTGCCGGGCACGAGGTCCGCCATAAGTTGCACTAACATGGGCTCCCGGTAGTCCTCCATAATGAAGGGGCCACGCAACACATCGCGGGGCTGGTAGTCGTGCATGCCGCTGGCAATGCTGCTCACGTAACCCATCGGGCTGCTGTCTTCCTTGAATCGAAAGGACAGTTCTGCCAGGCGGGACTGTTCCTCATACAGCCACTCCTGGGGGCCCTTGGCACGCAGCATATCCAGGTAGGCAAACAGCAGTTGCAACACCCGGTTGTGCCGGGCCACACCTTTTTCGGTCAGCGTCACGCTCACGCTGAACAGAGAGCCGCCCTGCCAACCCAGCCCAGAGCCCGCCGCAAGGCTTTCGGCCAGCCCCTCTGCTTTCAATTGCGACAGCAGGCTACCCTCGCCCTCATGACCCACCAGGTTGCCGAGATAGGACAGCGGATTGGTGCGATAGGCATCCCGGTAGTCGGAAATAGGGAACAATACCTGCAACTGCCGCTGGGTGGCCTGGGGTTTTATCTGCACCATCATCGGCAGACTTTCAGGCGGGAAGATGGGGGCGGTGATGTCTGTTTGCTGGTAGGACTTGTTGGGCACCTGGGAGAACATGGGCGCGACCAGCGACTGCAATTCGTCCAGGGACTCAGCGCCGAGCACCACCAGTCGCATCTGGTTGGCGGAGTAGTGTTTGTCGTAAAAAAGCAGCAGTTCGTCACGGATACTGGAGCCGGGGCGGTCGGCAAGACTCTCCAGACTACCTACCGAGAACTGGCTGTAGGGATGCTCCGGATTCATTACTTCCTGCAGCACGTCCAGGCCCCGGCGCGGATCACTTTTCAGCCCCATCTGGTACTCGGCTTCTACTGCATTCTTCTCCCGGTCCACGTATTCGGCATCAAACCGCGGCGCAATAAAGAACTGGGCAAAGCGGTCCAGGGCCTCTGGCAGGTGAGGCGCATTAATATCGAAGAAGTAATTGGTGTTCTCGAAGCTGGTATACGCATTGCGGTTGCCACCGTGTTCGGTGACAAATTGCTCATACTCTGCTGCGTCCGGGTACTTGTCGGTACCGAGAAAGAGCATATGCTCCAGGAAGTGGGCGAGGCCAGCCCGGCCCTGGGGGTTATCGCCGCTGCCCACGTGCACGTCCAGGGATGCCGCCGCCTTGGGAGTATCAGGGTCCGAGATCAGCAATACCTGCATCTGGTTTTCCAGTGTCAGCAGGCGATAGGCGCGATCGTCATTGGGGCTCTGGTCTGGCGAGATAACGCTCTCGGGGGCGGTGGTGTTGCAGGCGACAAGAAAGACACTCAGCAGCAGCCCTGATATCAGCCAGGACGCACGCCGCAAGGGCAGCACAGACATTGATTACTCCTTTACAGTTTCCGCTTGTTGCACGGGCAGAACCGGCTGTTCTGAGTCCCGGGATGGCCAGGAATAAATAATGGCCTTGATCAGGGTGGCCAGGGGTATCGCAAAGAACACCCCCCACAGGCCCCATATCCCACCGAAGAACAAAATCGCCAGAATGATGGCAACCGGGTGCAGATTCACCGCCTCCGAAAAAAGAAACGGCACCAGCACATTGCCATCCAGCCCCTGGATCACCAGATAGACCACGCACAGGGTATAAAATTCATTACCAAAGCCCCACTGGAAGAACCCCACCAGCACTACCGGCAGGGTCACAATCACAGCGCCGATATAAGGAATGATGACCGACAGCCCGACCAACAATGCCAACAGGGCGGCATAGTTCAGCCCCATCCAGGTGAACGACAGGTAGCTGGCCGCCCCCACCACAATAATTTCGACCACCTTGCCGCGCGCGTAGTTGGCGAACTGCAGGTTCATCTCTGCCCATATGCTGCGCAGCAATGGCCGCTTTTCCGGCAAAAAACCGCCCAACCAGCGCAGGATGAGCTCACGGTCACGCAGAAAGAAAAACACCAGGATAGGGATGAGAATCATGTAGACCATGACCGTGAACAAGCCGGAAATGGACGCCAGGGACTGGGTCACTATCACCTGGCCCAGTTTAGCCGCTTCCGCCTGAGCCATGGCCACCAGGCCGTTCATTTGCTGCACGGTGAATATCTCGGGATAGCGCTCCGGCAGAATGGCCAACAGCTGCCGCCCCCGGTCCAGCATGGCGGGAAGTTCCGAGGCCAGGCCCATAAGCTGGCGCCAGGCCAGGGGAAGCAGGCCCAGCGTAACGCCAAAAAACGCGCCTATGAACACCAGGTAGGCGACACTCACCCCCAGCCACCGGGGTACGCCATGATTCTGCAGTTGCGTTGAGATGCCCTGCATCAGGTAGGCGAGGACAATGGCAGCCAGCAGGGGAGCAATAATGTCGCCTATGGTCATCAGCAGCACGACTGAGATCGCCAGCAAAACCAGCAGCAGAACCGATTCTTCCTCGAACAGGTAGCGCCGATACCATTTTTCGAAGACTTCCATCATAGTCGGCTGTTTCCTTGCATTAACGCTTCTCGATCAGGTAGCTGTAGACGCCCGCGTTCTCCGCCACATCCAGCAGCCGGTTGCCAGATTGTTCGGCAAACACGCGAAAGTCACGCTGTGAACCGCTGTCAGTCGCCAGGACACGCAACTGCTGCCCGGCGCTCATCGCGTTCAGGGCGCGCTTCGCTTTCAGCAACGGCATGGGGCAATCCAGGCCGCGCGCGTCTACCTCTGTTATCTGGGCAGCGTCCGCCACACACGTAACCTCTGCATGTAAAGCGGCACAGTATACGCATTCCCCTCTGGTGAATGAACTTTCATGGCGGCTTTTACTCAAACGGGTTAATTGGACTTTCAGCCCGGTGACCATACAGTACAATGGTTGCCATCCCTGCGACGAGAAGTGAACGAAACCAGTGTTGATTCAACTGCGAGCTGCTGCCCGGAACGGGGCTTGCGCATTGGCTTTGCTCCTGTCATGGCTAAGCGCGGCGCAGGTCAACGCCCAGACTGAAGAGCTCAAGCTACCCAACCTCGGGGAGTCCAGCACCAGCCTGTTCTCGGCCGAGTTTGAACACCAGCTGGGCCGTACCTGGCTGCGTATCTTTCGCAGCCAGGTATCGACGGTGAACGACCCGCTACTTTTCGACTATCTGGAGAGCCTGATCTACGAGTTGGTGACCCACAGCCAGCTCAAGGACAGGCGCGTTGACCTGGTGGTGGTCGACAACCCGAACATCAACGCCTTCGCGGTGCCCGGTGGGGTCATAGGCGTGCACAATGGCTTGCTGCTCTACGCCCAGACACAGGATGAACTGGCGACGGTACTGGCCCACGAAATTGCCCACCTGAGTCAGCGCCACTTTTCCCGCGGGGTAGAATTCCAGAAACGACAGGCGCCTATCAATCTGGCGGCCATGCTCGCCAGCCTGGTGATCATGGCCACAGCAGGCGGCGATGCGGGCATGGCTGCACTGAGTGCCTCACAGGCCCTGGCGCAGGACAACGCCCTGCGCTACAGCCGCAGCAACGAGCAGGAGGCCGACCGGGTGGGTATGCAAACCCTGGTGGATGCGGGCATGGACCCTCACGCCGCGCCGGCCATGTTCGAGCGAATGTTGCAGGCCTCACGCTATTCCAGTGGTGAGCGCATCCCTGAATTCCTGCGTACTCACCCGCTGTCCGAAAACCGTATTGCCGACACCCGTAACCGGGCGCGCCAGTATCCGAAATCCATACGCCCGGTGAACCTCGAATACCAGTTGATGCGTGCCAGGGTAGTGAACCAGTTGGCAAACACGCCCGAAGAAGCAGTGCAGCGCTTCCGCGGTGAGCTCAAGGGTAAACCGCGCTCCAGGGAAGCGACACAGTACGGCCTGGTACTGGCACTGACGGCAGCGGGGAGAGTAGATGAAGCGGCGCTTGAGCTGGACGCCATCTGGTCTGGCGACCCCGACCGCATTGAGTACCTTATCGCTGACGCCGAGATAGATATGCGCCGCGGCGAGGCAGGCAGAGCAGCAGAAAAACTGGGCCGGCAACTTAAGCTGAGCCCTGGAAATCATCCCCTCACAATGACCTACGCCAACGCACTCATGCAAAGCCAGCAGGCGCATATCGCCGAAGAGGTTCTGCTGGGCCAAAGCAGGCGCCGACCAAACGACCCGGGGCTCTGGTACCTGTTGGCGGAAGTACAGGGTTTGTCCGGAAACATCATCGGCCTGCACCAGTCACGGGCAGAATATTTCATTCTCAACGGCATTCTCGACCAGGCAGAAAAGCAGCTGACCTACGCACTGAAACTGGTTAAAAACGACTACCTGACCAGCGCCAGAATCAATCAGCGCCTCAAGGACATCTCTGCCATGCGCCAACAGATGGAAAGCCTCTAGGCAGAGAGCCTCAGGCCCTGCCCCTCACGCTCAGGTTCAACTCAGCGGCAAAGTCCAGCATGCGCCGCAGCGGCACCATCGCGCGCTCACCCACGGCTGGATCGACAAAGATTTCGTTGTCATCCCGGTCGAATACCGAGGCCAGCGCGTCCAGTTCGTTCATCGCCATCCACGGGCAGTTGGCACAGCTGCGGCAGGTCGCGCCCTCGCCAGCCGTTGGCGCAATGATAAATTCCTTGTCCGGGGCTTCCTGTTGCAGCTTGTAAAAAATGCCCTGGTCGGTAGCGACGATGAAGCGCTGGTTGTCCATGTCCCTGGCGGCATTGATGATCTGCGTGGTAGAGCCCACCCTGTCCGCCAGTTCCAGCACCGGCGCGGGAGACTCGGGGTGTACCAACACCGCAGCATCAGGGTACACCGCCTTCAGATCGGCAATGCCACGGGCCTTGAACTCTTCGTGGACAATACAGGCGCCATCCCAGATCAGGATATCGGCCCCGGTCTGCCGGCGCACATAGTCGCCCAGGTGCTGGTCCGGCGCCCAGATGATCTTCTTGCCCTGCTCAGCCAGGTGCTCGGCTACGTCCAGGGCGATACTGGAAGTGACCACCCAGTCCGCCCGCGCCTTCACGGCTGCGGAGGTATTGGCATACACCACCACGGTGCGATCGGGGTGCTGGTCACAGAAAGCGGAAAACTCTTCAATGGGACAGCCCAGGTCCAGCGAGCAGGTCGCCTCCAGCGTCGGCATCAGCACGCGCTTGTCGGGGGTGAGTATCTTTGCCGTCTCACCCATAAACTTCACACCGGCAACAATCAATGTCTGCGCTTCATGATCGTGACCGAAGCGGGCCATCTCCAGCGAATCCGAGACACAGCCCCCCGTCTCCTCCGCCAGCGCCTGCACTGCCGGCGAGGTGTAGTAGTGCGCTACCAATACCGCGTTCTCAGCCTGCAATCGCGCGGCGATCTGCTGTTTCAGCAGACGCTCTCGCTCAGGGTCATGGTGGCGACGCTCTGCATGGTCCAGGTGGTACTGTACCTGCTGGCGGATGGTTTCCAGTTTATCGGTGGCAATGCTCATACTGTTCGGGAAGCGGCGGGACGAAAAGGGCCGCAGATTCTAGCACAGATTATGGCCACTGGAATTGCACCTTTTCGCCTGACTGCGCTGGGCATACCGCGGCAGTTAACCGGAAGGCTATGCACAGCAGGGTTTTGGATTGCGGCGACGGGCCAGCGCCGTATATCGGCGCGTTCATCCCGGGCCAGACGGGGTGTACCAGATGGGCGAACTCCAGGCGCGCTCCTGAATCACAGCCGAAAACACCGGCTGGATGCAATCCGCCGGGCGTTCCGACCCGGGTAGCTGCAGGCATTGGCGCGCCGAATACCGGCAGCTGGGGTTCTCTACAGCTCTCAGGTAGTAAACGGCATGCTCAGCAGAATTGAATTGCGGATCACGCCATACAGTGCACAGCTGGGCGTAGCCTTCCCCACGCGGCGCGCAGGTCAGCGGATCGACGTCGGCGCCGTTAGCCGCATTGCCCGCCACATCAAACACCCGCTGATGATGATTACCCTCCTCGTCCGCCCAGCCTTTTATCACCTGCAGGCGCTGCAGCGGCGTTCCTGGAAACCGCGCGCTGCCTGCATCGGCTGCGGCAGCCACCAGGAACACGGGGGCGTCGCCGGCTGGCGCAGGCAGATCGCTGCCCATAGGCACGCCCTCTTCGTAGGCGGCGACTGCGGGGTCGGCCTGATCGCAGATTGCTGCATCAAAGCCCCAGCCACCGAAAAAGCGAGGCGTGATGCGCGGACCGCTGGTGCCAAACACCTCGCGGCGCTGCAGTGCGTCAAAAATGGCGTCGCGGGAATTTTCCTCGGCCCAGACACCAATTAGCCCACCGGGGTTGTTATAGGCGTTGCCGGGATTTTCTTCACTGAATCGCACCCGCTGCAGCGCGCTTGAGTCGCCATTACCCAGGTGGCCGGGATAGTCGGCCTCCTGCACACCGCCAGCAATAGCGTTGTGCGTGTCGGTGCTGCCAGAGAGACCAAACTTGAACGGATTGACGCCAAGCCTTTGCTGCTCTTTCAGCCCCTCCACCAGTGCATAACGGGCGTAGCTCTTGCGATCCAGGCAATTCGGGCCAAGATGCGGAACCCAATCCGCCAAAGGGCCACCGTAACACGGGCCGACCTGCTCACCCTCACCAACAAAGCGCTCGAAGGCGAGGTTTTCAAAACGCTCGAAGTCACACAGCTCATCCACCGGGCCCAGCACTCCCTGCAGACCATTACGGCACTCGGAGTCTCCCTTGTGCTGCATGATCTCCACCACCGGCTCCAGCTGCTGGCGCAGCCTCGCCCGCTCTGCCTGACGATCGGTTCCCCAGGCGCCCGGGTAATCCACCGCGAACATGCGGCCATTGCTGATATTGGAGTTGTGGGGAATGGCAAGCACGTCGCAGCCAGTGTTGCCATCGAGGCACTGCTCTTTGAGGATTCGCCACAAGTCCCATTCGCGATGCGCATCCAGGTAGGAGACCGGCCGGGCAAGCACCGTCGAATTGCGAAATATCACGTTGCGATGCAGATTGGAGCCCATACGAAAAGAGCTGTATTCATAGGCTATGAAGGCGGTTCGCTCACAGTCCTCGCTAACGTCGTTCCAGCGCTCAGCCGCAGCGATAATGTGCTCCCAGGTCTGCTCGGAGCGCAACGCACAGTCAGCGCCGTCCTCACCACACACCGCCTGCTTACGTCGCGAGAACGGCGACATGATTTGCATCACCAACTGAGGTGCACGCCCTTCCCCACTGCGCATCACATCACAGAAGGCACTGTCATAGCCCGCCGCCTGCGCATCCTGGCAGACAGCCTGCTCGCCAAAAAACTCCGCGTGATCGGTGACGGCAGCAAAGTCCAGCGGACGATCTATCCGCACCTTGCGGCCCCTGTAATCGCTTCCCAGCGGCAGCGAAATCGCTGCTCCGAACGCATAGGCATAGGCATCGTCGGGTTGCGAACGAACATCAAAATTCCACGCGTCGTTGGACAGTGAGGTATGAACGTGAAGATCGCCAAACAGCGCCTGCCGCTGCGGGACGCGGGAGTTGCACGGTGGCCGGGGCTCATCTGCACGGAAGGATTTCGCCGCATAGACCGACTCCGGAGGCGCTTCAACGCCCCCGCAGGCCGCAAGCATAAGTAGCAGCAGCGCGCTTGCTGCAGCGCGTGGCTGATGCAATGGCATCGTCATCTCACCGCTCCCGCCATGGCCCGTCACCCCGTTCGAGGCGGGCAATAGCCGATAGTTTACTGGCCCACAAGCTTACGCCAGTTTCCCCTGCCTCCAATGGCTGGCGGGGCCAGGAAGTGGTAGCACAAACGTTCAGCACCTCGGCCGGTGGTAATTTTCAATAAACAATCACTAGAATTTCATTGAATTATTCCGTATAACCTCATGTTATATAACGAATTAGCCCTCGATACAGGCTGATCAACATTTCGCCAGTGACGAAAAAAGCACGGCGAGGAACCAGGGATAAGGCGTGCAACAACACACGGTACTGATAATTTCCGAGAACAGTACGGATCATTCGATCCTGGCTGACTCTCTCGGACGTGCCGTGCCCGCGCGTTTCCGCCTGGCCGCTTCGGATTCGATGGAACGACCATTGGAAGCGTTGCTGGACCCCATGATCGACACTGTCATCATGGCTTACGGCCCTGAAACCGAATACCTGCTGCGCCTGGCGCAGAAGAACCAGGCGACCGTGCCCATCGTGCTACTGCTGGACGATGCTGATGCTGACCGGTCTGGACAGCTGCGAGAGTTGGGCGCCCAGGATCACCTGCTGCGCAGCCAGATGCAGGATGCGATTATTCACCGCGTGCTGGATTACGGCATTCAACTGAAAGCCGCCCGCGACAAGATCCAGCAGCTGTCTAACCGCGATCCATTGACCGGCGCACTCAACCGCGTGGGCTTTCGCGCACACATGGAGCGGGCGATGGAGCGCAGCGAGCGCTACGGGTTCAATACCGCGCTGCTCTATATCAACATAGATCAGTTCTCGCAGATCAATGATCACTACGGCGAGGCTGATGGTGACCTTCTGATCAAGACAATATCGCGTCGCCTGATCAACAAGCTGCGCAGTACAGACAGTATCGCCCGCATCGGCGGCGACGAGTTTGCCATAGTGCTGGAGGATGTAAGTTGCTTCTCTGATGTGGAGTTGATCGCCGAGAAGATGCTCAAATCAATTACCGCGCCTATGATTCTCAGCGAACAGCAGGTATCTGTGGATGCCAGCATAGGCGCCGCCATCTACCCCGACGATGGCACCGAATTTTCAGACCTGGTGGATTTTGCCCGCTCTGCCATGCAGCAGGCGAAAGCCATAGACGGCAGCAAGTTTGTGCGCTACAGCGAACAACTGTCGTTCGATCACGGCGGTGCGACATCGCTGGCGGCAGAACTGCGCACTGCCGTGCGCAAGAACCAGTTTGAACTGCATTACCAGCCGCGAATCGACCTGGCCACCGGGCAACTGGTGGGGCTGGAAGCACTGCTGCGCTGGAACCACCCCGAGAAGGGTATGATACTGCCCGGCGAATTCATCGCCGCCTGCGAAGACATGGGCTTGATGCGCACCATCGGCTACCAGGTGATTCAACATGCCTGCTCCGCGCAGGTGTGGATTGAGGAGCAGGGCATACGCGACGTGGACGTAGCGGTGAACATCTCCTTCAGTCAATTCCAGGACGACCGCTTTGTAGACATCGTCAAGGACATTGT
>JAUIIQ010000130.1 GCA_030431585.1 Gammaproteobacteria bacterium
GCCCTGGTCAGCCAGGCTTCCAGATGCTTGGCAGGGGAGAAAGCCGTGAAACAGGCGCCTACGGGTCCCGTGTTGGGCAACCTCAGACCCAGTTGGAAAGAGTTGATCAGGGGCTGCGCCTTGCCATAGAGTGCCAGCAATACCATGTGCTGCTTGGAACGGCCGGTGACGGCAAAGCCCACGTTCAGGTCCTGCTGTAACGCTTCCAGCTCGGGCCTTGCGTATTCCAGCACCGGGAACTGGGCGAACGCGGCGTTACCGGCGGCGATGATAGACGGCCCCAGGCGATAGGCCTTGGTTTTGGGGTGCTGTACCAAAAACCCGTAATTTGCCATGGTAGTGAGAATGGCGTGGCAGGTTGCCTTGTTAAGGTTCAATCGGCGCGTCATCTCTGTGAGCCCGAAGGCCTGGTGCGGGTTGGCCATCAACAGGTCGAGGATCGCCAGTGCGCGCGCGGTAGGTTGGGAGAAAAGGGCCAAAGAGCTACTCCTGTTTTCTCACCGGGACGCCGGTGACAGCATAGTGGTATAAAATTTTGTACTTGTTTTGCCATGCTAACGTCTGATGGCAACTGTTATCAAGCCTGTTTGCAGGCGCAAAGTATATAGGCAGCGGGCTGTCAGGCACAGCCCAGGGGAAGAGATGAGTATGTTAACGCTTTACGGCACCAGCGCCTGCCACCTGTGCGAACAGGCGGCCGCTATGCTGCGCCAGGCAGGTGCGGACTTCAGCGAGGTTGATATCAGTGAATCAGATGCGTTGTTTGAGCGCTATGGCTTGCTGATACCCGTACTCAGGGCGCAACAGGGCGAGGAACTCAACTGGCCGTTCAGTGAGGTCGAGCTACAGCAGTTTCTCGCCGCCAGTCGGCCGGGCACCTAGTCTTCCTTGCCGACGCGCACGGCCAACACGTCGCAGCTCGCGCCGTGCAGCACACCATTGGCGGTAGATCCCATAAGAAGTGCCAGGCCGTAGCGCCCGTGGCTGCCCAGGACAATCAGGTCGGCGCCCAGCTCTTCAGCCATAGCGTGAATCTCGACTTCTGGTCGCCCCAGCACGATGTGCTGACGAGCGGCATCAATGCCGTGCTTCTGGGCGAAGCGCTGCAACTGCTCGTTGGCCTGCGTCTGTATTTCTTCCTGCAGACCAGAGAAGTCCATGGGAATATCAACGCCATAGGCAAAGCTCAATGGCTCAATGACATGCACAATGTCCAGAGTGGAGTCATTATTGGCTGCGATAGCCTGCGCTCGCGCGGCGACCTGGTTGGATTCGTCACTCAGATCGATGGCGACCAGAATTTTGGTGTAACGCGACATGGCAAACTCCTCGCTTTCCCTGTTAGATGGGTCCTAGTTATAGCATAGAATGCGGCACGGGCAATGCCGCCCGCAGCGCATGTTGATCTGTATCAGGAAGCACTGATGTGAAGTACCTGTTAATTCTGTTCATTGTAGCCCTGGCGATAGCACCGCTAACTCACTTTTTACCGAGTAAGCGCCAGCGCCAGCAGGCGAGAATGCGCGAATACGCCGCCGTGCACGGTTTGTTCGTTGAATTTCGCGATTTGCCGGCCATACCTGCTCAGCTGCCCACCCGACGCAAGTCACGTGCAGAGCAGGCCATTTATTACGGTAAACGACTCAAGCCCTCTCGCGCCGAACCGCGACCGCGCAGAGCGTGGTTGCGCGAAGATGGTGGCTGGAGAGGTGTGGAGCGGCGCTGGCTGGTACCTGATGTGGTGCAGGCCGTGCCAACGGCTGTCGAGGCGCTCAGTATCGATGAAGGGTCTTGCGGAGTGTACTGGCATGAAGCCGGCGAAGAGGGCGATGTGGCGTTGATTGTGGCTGCACTGGAGCGCTGGGAGCAGTCCTTGATATCGCCCTGAAAGGAACGTAAATGGGCGCTGCGGCAAGCCTAGATATCACGATTTTCCTTGACCGGGAGCAGATGCCGACATATATATGCCCCTTTTTGTCGCCGGCCCTCTCCAAGAATAGCGGGCCAGAAAAGTCCTTAGATAGCAGGAAATGATGGGTAAATCACTAGTAATTGTAGAGTCACCTGCCAAAGCCAAGACCATAAACAAGTACCTCGGTCCGGATTTCGTGGTCAAATCCAGTGTGGGTCATATCAGGGATCTGCCTACGGCTGGCAGCAGTACGGGTGCGGTGGACCCGAAAGAGCGCGCCGCGCAGGCGGCTATCACGCGCAAGATGGCGCCGGAGGAAAAAGCCGCCCATAAAAAGAAGAAGTCCCGAGAACAGCTGATCCGGCGTATGGGCATAGACCCGGAGCATGGCTGGAAGGCCCAGTACCAGGTGCTCCCCGGCAAGGAGAAAGTGGTCAATGAGCTGAAAAAACTGGCCGAGAGCTCGGACGCCATCTATCTCGCTACCGACCTTGATCGCGAGGGGGAGGCGATTGCCTGGCACTTGCGTGAAGCCATTGGTGGCGATGACAGCCGTTACCAGCGAGTAGTGTTCAACGAGATTACCAAGAAAGCCATCACCGAGGCCTTCGAACACCCATCGCAACTGGACCAGGACAGGGTAAACGCCCAGCAGGCCAGACGCTTCCTTGATCGGGTTGTGGGTTACATGGTCTCGCCATTGCTTTGGGCCAAGGTCGCCCGTGGGCTCTCGGCCGGCCGGGTGCAGTCGGTGGCGGTACGCCTGATAGTCGAGCGTGAACGGGAGATTCACGCTTTTATTCCCGAAGAGTACTGGGAAATTCATGCGGACCTGGCCACGGGCGCGGGAGAGGGTCTGCGTTTTCAGGTGCGCAAGCACAAGGGTGCGAACTTCCGCCCCGGCGACGAGGACGCTGCGTCAAAGGCGACTGCCGAGCTGGAGGCGCTGCCCTATCGGGTGAGTGGTCGTGAAGACAAGCCCACGCGCTCCAAACCTCCGGCACCCTTCATTACATCCACCCTGCAGCAGGCGGCGAGCACGCGGCTGGGCTTCAGCGTTAAAAAGACCATGATGCTCGCACAGCGCCTTTATGAGGCCGGTTACATTACCTATATGCGAACCGACTCGACCAATCTCAGCGCAGATGCAGTCGCGGCTTGCCGCGATTATATTGCCGGTAACTTTTCCAAGCGCTACCTGCCTGATACGCCCAACCTCTACTCCTCCAAGGAAGGCGCCCAGGAAGCTCATGAAGCGATCCGACCCTCGGACGTTAATGTGTTGCAAACATCCCTGAAGGGCATGGAGCGTGACGCCGAGCGTCTGTACGAGTTGATCTGGCGTCAGTTTGTAGCTGGGCAGATGCCTGCCGCCGAATACACCGCGACGACTATCACCGTCACCGCCGGCGACTACGAACTCAATGCCAAAGGCCGCATCATCCGCTTCGACGGTTATACCAAAGTGCAGCCACCAGCAGGTCGCAAAGGCGATGACACGGTGTTGCCTGACGTCAATGAAGGTGACGCGCTTTCGCTCAAGCAACTGGAGCCGGCCCAGCATTTTACCAAGCCTGCTCCGCGTTATGGCGAAGCCAGCCTGGTACGGGAACTGGAAAAACGCGGTATCGGTCGTCCGTCCACCTACGCCTCAATTATTTCGACAATTCAGGATCGCGGTTACGTGCGTCTGGAAAACAAACGTTTTTATGCGGAAAAAATGGGCGACATTGTTACCCAGCGCCTGCAGAAAAGCTTCCCCGATCTGCTGGACTTTGGCTTTACTGCCAGCATGGAGGAGCGCCTGGATGACGTGGCGGGCGGTAAGCGTGACTGGAAGGATTTGCTCGACGCATTTTACGCCGAGTTTCGGGGGCTCCTGGAGAAGGCTGAAGAACCCGAGCCGGCAGGCATGCAACCGAACGAGCCCACGATGACGGATATAGCCTGCAGCAAGTGCGGCAGGCCGATGCAGATTCGTACAGCGAGCACCGGTGTTTTCCTGGGTTGCTCCGGGTATGCACTACCGCCCAAGGAGCGCTGTAAGAACACGATCAACCTCACGCCCGGCGATGAGGCGATACGCGAGGACGCCGACGACGAAGCCGAGTCCCGCCAGTTGCTGGAGCGACACCGTTGCAGCAAATGCAATGCAGCCATGGACAGTTACCTCATCGATGAGCAGCGCAAACTGCATGTCTGCGGCAACAATCCGGACTGCGACGGTTTTGAGGTGGAATCCGGCAAGTTCAAGATCAAGGGATATGACGGCCCCACGCTGGAGTGTGATAAATGTGGCGCCGAAATGCAGCTCAAGACCGGCCGCTTCGGCAAGTATTTCGGCTGCACCAGTGAGGAGTGCAAGAATACGCGCAAACTGCTGCGTAATGGCGAGGCCGCGCCGCCGAAAATGGATCCTGTGCCCATGCCGGAACTGGCCTGCGAAAAGGTTGAAGATCACTATGTACTGCGAGATGGTGCAGCCGGTATGTTTTTGGCTGCCAGCCAGTTTCCGCGCAACCGGGAAACGCGTGCACCCTTCGTGGACGAACTGCTGCCGCACAAGAGTGAGATAGACCCCAAGTACAAGTTCCTGTTCTCTGCTCCGGTGGAAGATGATGACGGTAATCGCACGCAGGTGCGCTACAGTCGCAAAAGCAAGGAGCAATACGTGATGACGGAAGTTGACGGCAAGGCCACCGGCTGGAAGGCGTTTTATCGCAAGGGCAAGTGGGAGCCGGAGCAAAGCAAGGGCAGGGCGCGTAAGTAGTATGAGCTCGGCACGCGGCCAGGCCAATCACAGCCTTTACCTTGCTCGTATCCTGATCGCGGCATGGCGTCGTGAACTGTCGGGAGAAAGTGTGCCGGCATCGGTGCTGGCGCAGGCCTATCTGCCGGGTATTCGCGGCCACCTGGGCGACGGTTACGGCTGGTTTTTAGTGGAAATAACCCGGCCAGGGGCAGTGCCACTGGCACCGCCTGGCTGCGTCGCTGAACTGCCTGAGGTATCCGCCGGAAAGTCCGTGCCGCCCGAAGTCCGCGAGTTTCAACGCCTTGAGGCGTCCGGGTGGATCGCAGATATGCTGGCCACGGATATGCCTGGCGCGGTAACGACGGCGTCCAGCGGTAACCTGGCGACCCCGTCGCTTTCTCCCGAGCCAGCTCAGGCGGAGCGGTGGGCAGACCAGTTGCAGGGCCTGTTTGACCGTATGGCGGATTCCCTGGACGAGTACTGATGTCGGCGCATCGCTTGCATTGCCTGCAGGGCGGCGCAGCTGCATGCAAGCGGGAATGTCCAGAGCTGCGCATTGGTTCGCGCGGTGAGCTAAGCTGATTATTTAGTGCTGTCGGGCCTCGATACCTGCTGTTAGAATGTTATGGAAATGTTCTGAAACAGAGGTTTTTTGAGTGTCTGCATCTTTACTGGAGATCGTGGATCTGGGAGACGGAGAGATCGTATTGCAGCGAGCTGACGATGATTCCGCGCCCCTGGTCACCATACAGTTCTCTGATGAATCGCGCCTGTACATGATGGAGAACAGCCTGGAGGTCGCCAAAGCGATGATTCAGGCCGGAATCCAGGCAGCGGCGATTATGGCCGAGCAGGGCGAGGCTGAGGCTGAAACTGGCATTGATGCGGAGGCCTCACGCGTGCTGCACTGACGCTGCCACCCCACTAGCGTTCCCCCGGCAAGGCATGCCGGGCATTGAAGGCTCAGGTGAGAGCCTCCGGATCTTCACTCTTCCGGTTTACCCCGGCTACGTGCCGCGGCGCAGCACCCCCACGCTCAGGCCCTCTATTGCAAATGCCTGTTCGCGCAAGTCCACCTTTATCGGCTCGTAGTCAGCATTTTCCGGCAGCAGTTGCAGCAGGTGCCGGTCTTTACCGCGCTGCAGTCTTTTCACCGTCACCTCGTCTTCTATGCGGGCCACGACCACATCACCATCGTTGGCCACAGGGGTGCTGTGCACAGCAAGCAGGTCGCCGTCGAATATGCCTATGTCTATCATGCTGTCGCCAGTCACCCGCAAAAAGTAATCTGCCCTGGGTTTGAAAAACTCCGCAGGCAGGTTGCAGTAGTCTTCGATATTGGCCTCTGCCAGTACCGGATTACCTGCGGCAACGCGGCCGATAATGGGAATGCCGCTGGAGCCTGGCAGTTTGATACCGCGCGAGGCACCGGGAATAATCTCTATTGCGCCTTTGCGGGCAAGGGCTTTCAGGTGCTCCTCCGCCGCGTTGGCCGATTTGAAACCCAGTTCTTTGGCAATATCAGCCCGGGTGGGGGGGTAGCCGGTTTCGTCAATATGCTGGCGCACAATATCCAGTACTTCCTGTTGCCGCTTGGTGAGCTTTTCCATGCCTGACCCATCTGTTTATTTATACAGTTGCTGGGATTATATACAGTTATTGGTCAGGATGACAACGGGCGGAGGGCAATGATGGCTTGCCGGCGAATGCCGGTCTCCGGGAACAGCAGTGGGTCGCCGGGTTACCCTCCCGGGTGGTACAGCAAAACAGGGCGTAGCGGAGCAGGAGCTGCTCAGTACTCCTCAACGCCGTACATAGCATCAGGTTCGATTGAGTTGACCGGGCTGTTCCAGTCTTCGGGGTGCATCGGGAGGTCCGGGTCCAGCATGTCCTCGTCGTCCAGCTCAAATGCCGCGCGCCAGTCTTCCGGCGCCTCTGCGCTCTCCAGGGGCATTTCCCGCCAGGCGTCGAGGTCGTATTCAGACACCTCGCCGTCGAGGTACTGGGTCTCGATGGTGAGCGTGGCCGGATCCCAATCCACCACCTCAAACAGTGCGCCGGTCTGCCGGTCCTTGTACCAGCCTCCCACCACGGGGCTCAGCATTTTCATGTGCTTCTCCTCCAGTGTTTTCGCCAACAGGCAATCCAACATATCATGCGTTGGGTGCTTGTCCATTATGTGAATTAGCTATAAACGTAGCGCCGTAAATTACCATTGGCAGCGACGCAATTCTTTTCGAAACAGATCAATCGCTTGCGTTACACTCCGAGAGTTGACTTCAATGCACGCTCGATTTTATATACCGATACAGGCACAAACAGAGTGATCAAAATGCGAAAATTGTCTAAAAAGCAGTCACGATGGCAACTGCGGTCTGCGCTATGACTGATCTGGAGACACGGCTGCAGACACTGACTTCTGCTATCGGCCTGGAGGGCCAGACCATGGCCTTGCTGGCGTTGCTGGCGGCAGTGTCGCTGGCTCATCTTGCGCTCGGCTACCTTGTGCACCGGCTTCATGATGCGGTGCAGGCCAACAGTTACAACTGGGACGATGTGGTGGTGACGGCGCTGGCGCGGCCGCTGCGCGTGGTGCTCTGGGTAGTGGCCGGCTACGTAGCCCTGGACATCTATACCGTGGGAGAGACCTGGCAGGAGTATCTGGCGACCACCTACGACACCATGCTTGTCGTGTTGCTTGCCTGGTTTCTGCACCGCCTTATATCCGGCGCCGAAGTAGAATTACTCACTACCCGTTTTGGTGACAGCGGCTCCAGTGACAAGGCCACCGTACACGCCGTGGCGCAACTGCTGCGCGTTGCCATGTGGGTCATTGCGGGCCTGATGATTCTGCAGAGCGTCGGGGTTTCGGTATCAGGCCTGCTGGCGTTCGGTGGCATTGGCGGTATCGCCGTGGGCTTTGCCGCCAAGGATCTGCTGGCCAACTTTTTTGGCGGCCTGAGCATTTACCTTGATCGACCGTTTACAGCCGGTGACTGGATTCGCTCACCCGACAAGCAGATTGAGGGCACGGTAGAGGACATTGGCTGGCGCCTGACGCGTATTCGTACCTTCGACCAGCGCCCTTTGTATGTCCCCAATGCTGTATTCAGCCAGATTTCCGTGGAAAACCCGTCGCGCATGCACAACCGTCGTATCTACGAAACTATCGGTATTCGCTATCAGGATGCGGACAAGATGGGGCGCATTGTTGCGCAGGTGCGGGAGATGCTGCGAACACACGAGGAGATCGATCTGTCGCGCACGCTCATTGTTAATTTTGTTTCTTTCGGGCCTTCATCCCTGGATTTTTTCGTCTACAGCTTTACCAAGACCACCGATTGGGTGCGCTACCATGAAATCAAACAGGATGTGCTGTTGAAAATACTCCAGATTATTCACGACAACGATGCCGACGTTGCCTTCCCCACGCAGACGCTGCAGATGGAGCAGGTGGTGCGTATGGCGCCGGAGCAGGAAGAATGAACGTACTCGGTATTATCGGCGGTACCGGCATTGACCAGCTGCAAGGGCTGCAACTGGCAGATTCACACCAACTGGATACCCCCTATGGTGAACCCTCGCGGGCAGTGCAGGAGGGCCGCCTGGGTGACCAGCGTATCTTTTTCCTGCAGCGCCACGGCAGTCCTCGGGCCATTCCTCCGCATCTGATTAACTACCGTGCCAATTTGTGGGCCCTGCAGTCGCTGGGTGTGACGGATGTGGTGGCGATCAATGCCGTGGGAGGCATCAGCGCGTCCATGCGGCCTGGACGGTTAGTGATTCCGGACCAGCTGATAGATTACACCTGGGGTCGGGAGCACACCTTCGATACGGGTGCAGACGGGAGCTTGATGCATATCGATTTTACGCACCCCTATGATCCGGCATTGCGAGATGCGCTGCTGGAAGTTGCGCGCCAGGAACAACTTCCACACCATGGCAGGGGCGTTCACGGTGTAATGCAGGGTCCGCGCCTGGAAACGGCTGCCGAGATACGGCGCATGGAACGTGATGGCTGCGACCTGGTTGGCATGACCGGTATGCCTGAAGCGTCGCTGTCGCGGGAATTGGGTATGGCCTACGCCAGCGTGTGTATGGTGGTCAATGCGGCAGCCGGACTGGACGACAAGCCATTGACGCTGGACATGATGCGCGAGACGTTACACAGCGAGTCGGCCGTGGTGCGCCGGTTACTGTTGGCGCTGGCCGCATCGGGACGTTATTGAGGCTCTGGCTCGCCGCTTGCCTCAATCTCCGCCATTTCCTGTAAACGGGCCTCGTCAAGTGGCGTGAACTTGATCACCACGCCCAGAAGCGGGTGGTCCAGGTAGTGAACCTCATTACTGCGCATGCGGCGCTGCTGCTGCAGGAGCACAGCGTGTCGCCAGGGGTAGACCGGGCCGGTTGCTTCCTCTGTTACTGCAACCATGTCCGCGTCGTCCAGAGCAGTCAGGGGTGACTCGTCGAGAAAGTAGGGTAGCTGCTGCGCAGGTTGTTCTGCTGTCTCGGCTGTCCCGGCTGTCTCTGCCGGCGTCTCCAATTGTTCCAGGATAATCGAGGCTGGCCCAAGAGGTGGTGGCGGCATTCGCCATTCGGCGCTGGGCAGGTATTCGCCCTGGGTGTTCAGCCAGAGGTTGGTTTCGAGGTGCAGGTAGCGCGCGATGTGGATTTTTACGCTGCCCTGCAACGGCGGCCAGTCGCCAATGTCGCCTGAGCGGTCGATCAGTAGAGGAAGGGCCGTGCTCTCGTCTTCCACGGGTTGCACCCAGCGCTCATGAAAAAGAATGCGATAGTTGCCCCTGCTGCTCATGTAAGCCGCCTTCTCGTGAAGTTCACCGGCGGCTACAGGCAGCGCGATAAAGGGGGTTGGCGTCGGTGTGGGTTCCTGCGCTGAGGAGGCGTTAGCCTGCATGGAGGGCTCCGACGGCGTATCGCCGGGAAGCGGGGTAGCCTCTTCGCTCGCCGGCGCGTCCGCAGTCACCGTTTCCGGATCTTGAGGCGCATACAACCAGAGGCGACCGGTCTCGTCCAGTTCGCTGTCGCCATCGTGTTCCGCTCGGCGCATGTCCAACTGCTCGGGATGCAGCAGGAAGCGACCGGTTTCAGGGTAGGCCAGTTCGGGCAGTGGTTCCCACTGTTCTTCCGATGCGCCCGAGGGTTGGCTGAATATCAGTAACTCTACCTGGTACCAGCGTTCCTCTTCGGTAAACGCCGGCGAAGAGCAAAGCGCCAGAGACAGGGCGAGTGAAGCGAGGTGGCGAAGGGTCAGTTGCATCAGGCGGCGTCTTCCGTGGCATCGTTGGCAAAGGTAGCAAGAAGGTTTTCGACATACTTCACGCGCTGGTCCTTGTCGGTCAGGTCA
>JAUIIQ010000131.1 GCA_030431585.1 Gammaproteobacteria bacterium
AAGAAGAAGGGATATCGGACGTGGTCCGGGTGTCTATCTACACCATCATGGGGCTGATATTCGCCATCATCGTATGGATGAGCCTCACCGAAGTCAGTGAAGTGACAGTCGCCAAAGGCAGCGTGGTGCCGGCCGGATACCTGCACAATATTCAGCACCTGGAGGGTGGCATCGTCGACGGTATTTTCGTTCAGGACGGTGACCTGGTTGAAGCCGGCGCCCCCCTGCTCGCTTTTGCCCCGCCGGCCTCGCAGTCAGACTTCGAGCAACTGGGCATACGCCAGGCTATCCTGGAACTGGATATGGCTCGCCTCAACGCCATCAAGAACGACACCGACGCTGATTTTACCGCACTCGCGCAACAGTACCCGCAGTTGGCGGCCAACGAACAGAAAGCGCTGGCAGCACAACGCGCCAGCCGACGTTCAGAGCGAGAACTGGCCGACGCCAGTATCGAACAACGTATGAGCGAACTCCAGCGCGCGCAAAACCAGGTAACAGTGCTGGAAAAAGAGGCCGATCTGCTACAGAAACAAGTTGATATTCGACACGAACTGGCACAAAGAAATGCGGTTTCACAATCTGACTTGCTACGCATGAAAAGCGAGCATGCCTCCATAGAAAGCGACCTGAAATCAGCCATCGATAGTGTTGTTGTGGCCACTCACGCCCTGATGGAGGAGCGCAAAAGACGCGATGACTTACTCGCTCGCCAGGAGAAGGTACTTGAGCAGGAATTTGAGCACGCACAGAATGAACTGGCCAGCGTCTACAGCGCGATGGTCAAGGCCAAAGACCGGGTTGACCGCTTACAGGTGCGAGCTCCGGTATCGGGAATTGTTCAGGGCATCGCCGTGAATACGATCAACGCTGTGGTGCAGCCTGGCGAGGTCATCATGCAGATCGTCCCCATTGAAGACGAATTGATTGTGGAGTCGCGGCTGATGCCCAATGAGGTGGGCTACGTTCGTGCCGGGCAGATTGCAGACATCCGCGTCGACAGCTTCGACTCTACGCGATACGGCACGATCAAGGGGACTGTGCGGCAGGTGTCCCCTTCCACTTACCTGGACGAAAAGGCCACGCCGTACTACAAGGTCAAGGTAGGACTGGAACGCTCATGGCTGGGGGATGACCCCACACAGATGACGGTGATCCCCGGCATGTCCGTACAGGTAGACATTCTCACGGGTTCAAAAACGATAATGCAGTACTTGTTAAAGCCCGTCACCAGGGGATTCAACAGCGCATTCACCCAGCGCTGAAGACTGGCTGAGCCTCTTTTCGACATGCGATGATCTGGCTCAACAGGTCATCGCAAAGCCCCCTTTCCCCCCTCGCCAGCCTGTATCAGTGTAATTTGGCATGCCAGACAGGCCTAACCGTGGCCGGTATCTGTCGCCTCACGAAAGATGTGCGAAAATGGCCCCCTCGGTACCGGCGGTAAGGTCTATGAAAATCAGTAGAAAAAGCCCTGCACGTTTCTCGCTGGTTCAGGAAGCGGCAGGTATCCACGTGGGCATTTCTGCCAGCCTGTCCCTGGCAGGCCAGCACGCCGCCCAGGTACTGCAGGAGCGGTACTCACATTGGTTGGCAAGAGGCCGATTCCAGGCCTGGGGGCATTACAAGCGGGAACACTTCACTATAGCGGTGGGTGGTGGCAATACTGTCAAGGCGCAGTATCAGGCCTGGCTGCAGGACTACGCCAGCAGCATTGACTGGCTGGACCACATCCGGTTTTTCTTTCTCGAGGATACCACCGGAGAACCTGGCTGGCTGAGCGCAGAACAGTCGCTGGTTATGGATTTTATCGTTCCTCTAGCCAGAAAGCTCTGTAAGCAGCGCGGCAAGCGCCAGTTGGCTCGACACCTCAACCTGGGTAGAAAATCAGACGAAGACGACATTATCGATGCCATCATCGCCAGGCTGATAAACCCCATCAACCTGGCGCCGGCGACGAGAGCACTTGAAGGCGGCAATCGGCGCCGGGCGCTACAACTCGCACGCAGGGAGGCTCAGCGATACGGTGAGTGCATCAGCAACAAACTGGGAGCGTCAATGTCGTTCCATTGCATCGTCAGTGGCATTGGCAAAGATGGCACCCTGGGGGCCTTTGCACCCTATACCAAAGAACTGTCAGTGCGGGAACCGGGTGCCATGGTGCTCGCGCAGGAATCCGGTTCATTGCGCGTTGCACTCAACCGGGGCGTGCTGGTGAATGCTGAGAACATCTCGCTGATCGTCTCGGGAAGCCAGAAACTTAAAGTACTGGGTCGGTTCGAAATGGAAGAAACCGCCGACTTTGAGCAAACAGTAATGGAGACACCGCTGCGCATGTTGCGCGAAAGCCGCGAGGTTGCAGAGAAAGTTTACATCTTCGCTGACGAGCAAGCCCTGCACTTTGACGAAACGGTATTCGAGTATAGTGAGCGCGGCCAACTGGTCCAGAACAAGGCGGAGACCCGGCCGGGCGCTGAGGACAACGGCATCCACATTCTGCTACTGCATGGCTTTATGGGCCTGTTCAGCTTCGCCAACCTGCTGATACGCCTGCCCAGCGCCTGGACAGTTTCGGCGATGCACAGGGGCAGTCGCGCGAAGTTTTTGCCGGAAGCCGAAATTTTCCCGCACTATGCCCTGGCACTGCGCAAAGCCATTCTCCGAAACTGGCGCAAGGGTCGCCCTGTACCCATCGCCGGCCACTCGATTGCCGGGGTGATCTCTGATCACCTGCTACTGTCGTTACTGGACGACTACGAAGCCGACATCAAACCCTACGCGCAACTGGGCAGGGAAAACCAGCAACTGGTAGACGCCCTGCGGGCATCGGGCGTTATTCACCTGGCGACGTGGTCACCCTGTGACGGACCCAATACCGGCGCCAACGTCAAGTCTCTGTTATCGCATTTCCGCCATCGTACCGAGCTTGACTATGGTGGCCTGGACAAGACCTATACCCAGAATTCCCAGGGACAACTGCAACCCGCTTATGCAGAGGAGTTGGCCGATAGCGTTTCCAGCATGGCCAGGCTCGACCGTTTTCTGAAGCGGCGGCTGTCGCGTCCCCTCATAAACGGCATGACGGTTGGTCTGCGAATGCTGCTGAACAACCAGACAGTCCAGCAACGGATGCTCAACGCCGAGATGCCCTATGTAATGCGGCTGGTAGGCGGCAGGCTACTGAAGACCGCCTCACTTTATGGCATGGCAAAGGAGGTCAATGCGGCCCTTCATGACCCGGTGACGTACCAGAACCGGCACTTGCGCGCGTTGGATATTCTGCTGGAATACGACATCCCTTTTCTCAGCATCATCCACGAGGACGATTTTCTCGTCTCAGCGGGGCGTCACCAGGAGGAGCATCGTTACCTGCTGCGCGCTCGTTTACGCAAGGAGTCCGTATCGCGGGAGGCAGATCTTCGCGTTCCCGCAAGGCTTGTACTGCTGCGGCGTGAGAGTGAGACACTGCCAGTGGACCCACTCAACCCGCACCTGTTGGTCATGTCCACCTCACCTGAGGGCAACAGCATGGCGAGACAGATCACCGCGGCCATGACGCGCTTTGTCAACGAAAACGTCGCCCGTGCCATACAAGGCAAAGCCGTGAAACCGCTACCCAGTGTCAGCCTCTGGCAGCGGCAACAGAAGAGAACCAAACGCCGCAAGGTAGCCTGACCGCCACCATCCAGAGTATGATTGCGCAACTAATGTAAGCAGGGGAAACACTGAAGTGCGCATACTCTACTTCAAGTTCAGGGCCCTGGTAGTCACGTGGCTGCTACGGTTGATACCGCGCAATGCGCCGGTCGTCTATAAGGGTGCTGGCTCCGCCATTGCCCTGGCGGAACAGGTCGCCATACTGGGCCTGGGCAAGCTGCTCATCGTGACTGACGAGTTTCTGGCAAATTCCGGCATTCTCGACGGCATCAAACAACAACTGGATAAAGACGGTGTCGCCTACGCAATTTTCGATGGTGTCCTGCCGGACCCCTCATTTGACCAGGTGCAGGCCGGCGAAGCACTGCTGCGAACCGAGCGCTGCGAAGCGGTAATGGCAGTGGGTGGCGGCTCGGTGCTGGACGCAGGGAAGTTGATCGCCCTCCTGCACACCAACCCGGGTGACCTGAAGGCTTTCGATGGCATACAGAAAGCAAAGCACCCCGGAGTACCGCTGTTGGCTATTCCGACCACCGCGGGAACTGGTTCCGAAATCACCTTTGCCTCAGTGATCACCGATCCGCTAAGCCACCGCAAAGTTCCGGTAATCGACAGCAAACTGATTCCCGGCTACGTGGCACTGGATGCGGACATAATGAAAGGCATGCCTCCGGGTATTACCGCAGCCACTGGCATGGACGCGCTGACGCATGCGGTAGAGTCCTATCTTTCAACAGCCTCCACCGCCGCCACGGAGCTACAGGCCAAAGCGGCAGTTCGACTGATATTCAAATACCTCGCCAAAGCCTGGCATGACGGCGCGGATATGGAAGCGCGAGATGCCATGGCCGTGGCAGCGTTCTACGCCGGATCGGCATTCGGTCGCACATCTGTTGGCTACGTTCATGGCATCGCCCACCAGCTGGGCCGAATTTGTCAAACACCTCATGGTAACGCCAACGCGATGGTGTTACCGGAGGTGCTGGCGGCCTATGGCAACTGCGTTCACGCCCGACTGGCTGACCTGGCCATACTGACGGGGCTGGGTGACGACGGCGATGACAGCGCCACTCTGGCCAACCGGTTTATCCAGGCGATTATCGATCTGCGAACGGAAATGGACTTGCCGCTGAAGCCCAAAGGACTGCAGGCTGGCCACATTACAGACATAGTCAAGGAGGCAGTGACCGAAACAGGTGACCTGTACCCTGTGCCAAGGTACCTGTCGGACATGGAAATTACTGCCATCGTCAGGGGCTTGCTTCCCGCCAACTGAGTCGCCTATCCTTCAGGGATTACACAAAAAAGGATGCTTCCATGTCCCGAGAGTTCACCGCCGGCAGTTTTCTGGGCCGACTGATATTTGCCTTTGCCCTGGTTGTCGGCACTTACAACCCCACTGCCTATTCCTATATCAGCTGGGCGTTGAGTGAGGGCTTCTCATTCGGGCCTGTGCCGGCTCTGCTTGGTGTTGCCCTGCTCATAGCCTGGATTATTTTCTTGCGCGCCACGTTCATGTCCATGGGCTGGCTGGGCATCATTCTCGGAGCGGCGCTGTTTGGCTGCGTAATCTGGGTATTTGTGGACCTGGGCTGGCTTAGTCTTGAGTCCACCGGCGCCATTACCTGGGTCGCGCTGATTCTGGTAGCGTTCCTGCTTGCAGTGGGTATGTCGTGGTCCCATATCCGCCGGCGCCTCACCGGGCAGTTTGACGTAGATGAGATTGAAGATTGATTAGGGAGTGGTGGTTCGACCGGAGTGGTTCGACCAGAGTAACTCAGTGCTTACCTGACTCGGTCTGAAAGACTCGGCCAGACCGGCTCAGGAAGACTTTTCCGGAAACAGCTCTTTAACGTTTGACGTTACCGTAGCAGCCTTCGGTTGTGCACCCCGCTCAGACTGCTTGTTCCAGATGTAATCGTGGCGCACTTCCTGCTCACTGAAACCGCTGACCGCCTTGCGCAGCACGGCAGTTATACCGGCGCAATCGAGCGCCTCACAGCAGCGCATCAGCTCCGACACGTAGCCGTGCATCTGCCCATAAGACAGGCACTCTTCCTCGGCCCGCATGATCATGGGGTGCCCGGTACCGGCCACGTTACTGCCCAGCAACAGCTCCTCATAGAGCTTTTCGCCAGGACGCAGCCCGATGAACTCAATATCAATATGGTGCCCCACATGATTATCGTGGTCCATCTCGTAGCCACTGAGACGGATCATACGGCGGGCCAGATCGACAATACGCACCGGCTCCCCCATATCGAGTACAAACACATCGCCCCCGGTACCCATGGCACTGGCCTGCAAAACCAGTTGCGCAGCCTCAGCGATACTCATGAAATAGCGCGTTACTTCCGGATGAGTCACCGTAACCGGACCGCCGCGTTCGATTTGCTCGCGGAATAATGGCACCACAGAGCCGGAAGAACCGAGAACGTTGCCAAAACGCACCATGCAAAACCGTGTTTTCGTATCCCGCTGGGCCAGCCCCTGCAGCACCATTTCGGCAAACCGTTTGGAGGCTCCCATTATATTGGTCGGCCGCACGGCCTTGTCAGTCGACACCAGCACAAAGGTTTCAACGCCGGCCTTACGCGCGGCTTCGGCTGCATACCAGGTGCCGAACACATTGTTCGCAACACCCTCGGCAACGTTGTATTCCACCATCGGTACATGCTTGTAGGCCGCCGCGTGATAGACAGTCTTCACTTCATACGTACGGTAAATGCTCTCCAGCCTACGACCATCCTGTACTGATCCCAGCAGGGAGACCAGCTGGCAGTCGAGCCCTGCCGAGTCCATGACATCACGCAGTTCCCGTTCGATGTTGTAGAGTGCAAATTCAGAGTTATCCAGCAATACCAGCTCGCTTGGACCCGACTTGACAATCTGGCGACACAACTCAGAACCAATCGAACCACCTGCTCCCGTTACCATGACGACCTTGTCGGTGATGCAGCGATCAATCAGTTCGGGGTGTGGCGGCACCGGATCACGACCCAGCAAATCATCCAGATCAACATCCTGAATCTGGTTTACGCTCGCCTCACCTGCAACCAGGGCGGCGATGCGGGGCACGGTTCTGACATAAACAGGAAGGCCCACCAGAGAGGTGATGATTTCCTTGCGGCGGTCTGCCGTGGCGGCAGGTATTGCCAGTAGTACCTGGGTGATATCGTGCTCTGCAATGAGTTGCTCGATTTCTTCCGGACGTGCAACCTGCAGGCCATTGATGACGGAGTGATGCAAGCGAGGGTCGTCGTCCACGAATACAACGGGGCGATACTGGTCACCGTGATTCAGCGCTGTGAGCAACTGGCGCCCGGACTCCCCGGCGCCATAAATGATGACGTTCTCGGACAGCGAGCGCAATTTGGCCTGGTAGTAGGCACGCACGCTCAGCCGGGTACCGCCTATGCCCAGCATAGCCAGGCCCCAGTAGATAAACGGCATTGAGCGAGGTACGTCGGCCTGGGTGAAGAAGACGGTAGCACCCAGAACCAGAGATGAGTAACTGACAGCCGTGATCACAGCCCAGATGGCCTGCTGGCCCATGAAGCGAATTACAGCCCGATACAAGCCAAGACGCAGAAAGATGACCGCACTGGCCAGCACAGTGAAGACCGCACAGGCAAACTCAACCGGACCCAACGTAAAATTCAGGTGCCCATAACGAAACGCTACCGCGGCCCACATCGCCAGGGTCACAAAGCCCATGTCGAGTGCCAGCAGGCAGGCTTGTTTGATGTTTCTGGGTAACTCGATCAGTTTTTCGAGGCCGCCCTTGAAGCCTCCGAGAACCACGGAAACAGCGCGCGTAAGCATACGGCCAAAAAAGTTCAGCAAGCCCCTTCCTCACTCTGTACTACATCAACGGTCTTTCTGCGGCGGCTATTGTGTTTTTAAGGTGCTGCCTTGTGAAAAGATACTAGCCCAATTTAGAGGCTTTAGCCATGCCTGCGAGCAGTGGAAGATATGCCAAAATTACCAATAAAAATCCGTACTTGGGGTACATAGCTGCGAACCAGGCTAAAGGTAGCAGCCACACAGCGTTTATCGCCAGCAGTATAAATACGACGGGCAGATGCCCACCGAAGTGACGGCTCAGGCGCTGGTATGCGTGTTGACGATGCGGCTGGGTAAAGGGCTGCCCCGTGGCCATGCGCCACGCCAGGGTGACGGATGCGTCGACAATGAAGCAGCCCAGCAGGATCGCCCAGCAGGTAATCGGAAGATATTCCTGCACACTACCGAAAATGGCCAGGGCGCCCAGCAGGTACCCCGTTGCTACACTGCCCGCGTCTCCCATAAACAAACGGGCCGTGGGCCAGTTCCACACCAGAAAGCCAACCTGGGCGGCAGCAAGCAGTAGACAGAACTGCAAAAACGCCGGGTCGGCCCCCTGTTGAAGAGCCAGAAGAGTGGCGCCGCCGCAAGCAAGGATGCACTGAATGGCAGCAATACCGTCGATACCGTCCATGAAATTGTAGAGATTGAGCAACCAAAGCAGGGCGAGAACAGCAAGCCCGCCCAGCAGCAATGGCATCGCGGTACCGGCAGATCCAAACGGACCCAGTGCTGCCACGGTCCCAAGACAGCACACTGCGTAAAGTACGAACCGCAGCCGCAGGGACAAGCCCCGAAAGTCGTCCATCACACCGATGGCCACCAGTGCCGCCGCGGTCGCCAGGAAAATCAGGTACTGGGCTTGCACATTCCAACCCGTAAGAGCGGCGATTGCCACACCAGCAAAGAAAGCCAGATACAAAGGCAGCCCGCCGCCGTGTGGCGTGGGCAATTCATGGGAACTGCGTTCATTCGGCAGGTCCAGAATCTGCCAGCGTCGCGCCAGCAAGAGGTAACCACCGCAAGCCGCAACCGAGAGCATGAGAGTCAGCAGAAGAGCGATCACGGGTGCCCTGCCTCCGGGCTCAAGGTATTCTCCAGCGAGCGCTGCGGCCGCCAGGAAGTGGCTCGCAGTAACTGCTCATTACTGTACAGCTCGTAACCAAACAAGGTCTCCCAGCGCGGCGCATTGCGCGGCCGCAGCCAGTCCAACAAGCTGCAAGCTACCCGCCACATCCATCGCGGGCACCATGCGCGGCCAGGACCAAGCCCTTGCACACGGCGCATGGCGTCGTATATCCGTCGTAGGCTGTATTGCTCACCGTCGCTCACAATGTAGGTGCGCACACCTGCTTCACATTGCCAGGAAATATGCAGCATTAGCGCACAAAGGTCCTCTACCGCAATCATCGAACGGCCGCCAGCCTCGGGTGGCCGCGGCAAGCCACGACTCACCGCCTTGGCCAGCGACGCCAGGTTACCTTTTGCAGCGGTTCCATACACAAGTGCAGGACGCAACACACAAACCGCCATTGTTCGCCTGCAAAACTCGTCATTCAGAGCGGTTTCGGCCATCCACTTGGACAAACCGTAATGGTCCAATGGCCGTACGCTATCACTCTCCGAACGCACAATTGCGCCAGCACTACCCTCGCCCATCGCCTTTACACTACTGAGAAAAACAAAGCACCGGACTCCGGCCGCTTCCGCCTGTCTGGCCAGGTTCAGCGTTGCGACGTGGTTAACGGACTCATAATCCTCTGCCGCTGCCTGCTGATGGGCGATACCTGCAAGGTGGAACACAAGCTCCACGCCTGCGAGTTGTTGCGCATCAAGCGTGGCATTGCGAAAATCCACCGCGCGGGTGGGCGTTCCGTTTTCGAGGTCCTCCCCGGTACGACTGTAGGCAAGCACTTCGTGACCCGCCAGCGACAACTGCTTGCACAGTTCCCGGCCGACAAAGCCGGTAGCGCCTGTAACCAGGCACTTCATCGAGACATGTAATGTTGAGGGGGCATAAGCCCCCGATGATACGGATGCAGCAGTCTTATTCCAGTGTTATCCGCGTGCGATTTTTCTCAAGTGTGGCCTTGCCTATCCCCTTCACCTCGGACAGTTGCTCAACCGTTGTGAAGCGGCCGAACTGTTCGCGGTAGCGGATGATGTCCTCGGCGCGGGACAAGCCAACACCGGTGAGACCCGACGCCAGAGCAGCCGCATCGTCTGTGTTGATATTCACCGAGGCCGGCGCCCCCGACAGGTCGGCGTTGTCCTGTGCTTGAGACGATGACGGGGCGAAGCTCATGGCCAGCAACAAGGCGGCCAGAAAGGTGAATAGTCGCAGCGACGGAAAACGGCCTGTACTCAGTGCATGGCCCGTTCTCGATGCTGCATTAGGTTGTATTGCTGAAGCTGAATGGATTGGTGTTGTCATATTGTGATCTCCCTGATCAATTTGTCTGCATCCGTGCAGGCATCCGTATCAGGGAGAAGTCTAGCAGGCAGCCTCACCGCT
>JAUIIQ010000320.1 GCA_030431585.1 Gammaproteobacteria bacterium
CCGCTGCCAGGGCGGCGCGTTTTGGCTTGTTTTTCGCCCCACCTGTTGACGATCCGGCGCTGGCAGCTATCTATAAGGATGAATGCACTGCCCGTGGCTTTAACGAGGGATACGTCATTTTCCCCAAAGAACCCTGTCTGACGATCATTGCCGAGGACCCCGAAGAAGCCTGGGAAAAACTGGGCCCGTACCTGCTTTACGATGCGCAGGCGTATGCACGCTGGCGCCACCCGACCCGGCGTGCCTATGCCGAGTCGAGCGCAACGACCCTGGAAGACCTGAGGGAGGAGGGCAAGTACGCGATTCTCAGCCCGGCACAGGCCGCTGAGAAAATCACTCGCAAGGGCTCTATCAATCTTTCACCGCTATGCGGTGGTGTTCCCATAGATGCAGCCTGGGAGAGTCTGCATCTTTATGTTGAAAGAGTCGTTCCCTTACTTGCCAGCTAGAAGTGTGACGTAAGTCAGGCAGCGTTTTCCCTGTTGTCCGCCTGCCCGTCAATCGGTGAATCAGGGGAGTCCGCAATGGCTTCTTCCTCTACACCCCGTGGATCCATCTCAAAACCAACCGGTGAGCCATCCGCTGCGGCGGCCTCGAAGGGAATCTGCTCATCAACAGAGACGGCCCTGGGCTGACGGAACTGCACTGCCAGGAACATTGCCATCGCCAGACACAAGCCGGTAAATGCCCAGAACAGTGCCGATGGGCCGGCTATGGCCATCAACTGGCCCAGTGGCAGGGGCGCCAGGGCGGCGCCGATTGCGTTCAGCAGTAGCACTGACGTGCCAATCTGTACGAATTCGTCGCTTTTGGAAACATCCGCCGCCGTTGCCAGGGCGATCGCGTAAAGCGGCATAACCATCGCGCCAAACAGGAATACGCTCGCCAGGTACCAGGGCAGGCCTATACTCATGGCCACGGCTGCGGCGGTGACTGCACCTCCGACGCATAGCAGCGTAAGCACGATACGTCGATCAAAGCGATCCGAGACCAGGCCGATCGGATACTGCAGCAGTGCACCGCCGGCTATGGCTGTGCTCATAAACCAGGTGACGTCCATTGGCGAAGTACTGTAGGAGCTCGCAAAAACCGCACCCAGCGACCAGAAGCTGCCTACCACCAGGCCGGACAGCAGTGCGCCCGCAAAGGCCGAGCGAGAACGGCGGTAGAGCAGACTGAACTGGAACTGGGTGGGCTCAACGGGCTGGGGCGCCATACGCCGGGTCATGCCCACCGGCAGGATAGCCAGCGCGAGAAAGATGGCCGCGATAGAAAACGGCGTGGAGCTGTCCACCGGGCCTACATTGATGAGGAATTGCCCTCCCATCATGGCGATCAGTGTGACGAAGGTATAAACCGACAGAATACGGCCGCGGGTCTCTGCGGTGGATTGGCTGTTCAGCCAGCTCTCAATAACGGTATACAGCCCACTGATCGCCGCGCCGGTGAAGAAACGCAGCACCAGCCAGGCCTGCCACTGGTCCAGCATTTCCAGTGACAGCAGCGCGCAGATCATTATTGCGGTGAGCACGCCAAAACCGCGGATATGTCCGACGCGGCGCAGAATTCGCGGAATAGCCAGGCAGCCAACGACAAAACCCAGGAAGTAGCAGGACGCACTCAGGCCGATAATGAACTCCGACATTCCCACCGCCCCTGCGCGCAGTGGCAGCAGCGTGAGCTGTAGCCCGTGTCCCACCAGCAACAGCGCGGTGGATAGCAGCAGGGACGTGACGGTGAGCAGTACCTTCATGGCGTGTAACAGTTTCCTCTGGGTAATTCATGTAGAACGATCGCGGTGTTTCAGGGCGCGGACCAAACCAATGCCTGAAACGCGTATCTTGGTGCCGCTGTTTCCACAAA
>JAUIIQ010000321.1 GCA_030431585.1 Gammaproteobacteria bacterium
CCTCAACCATGTCCTGCCGCCATCTGCCGGATATCGATGACACCCTGACTCTTACCGATCCGTATCGTGCTCGCGTGAATGCGGTGAACGGCAATGCCTGGCAATTGTGGCGCCCCTATTCCTGCTGCACGCAGGAAGGCGCGGTACTGGTACTGAGTTTCTAGGGATTCGACGATGCAACGACCTACCCGATATCCGCTCGCCACTGTTTTGCTGGGACTGATTGCGTTTTGTTCGAGCGTGAACGCTGTGGATGATGAGTTCTATTACAGGCTGGGCGGTGGGGAGCCCGTCACCCGGGCGGCCAGTAACCGGGACACCACCCTCGTACTGGGTGGGTCCGTTGAATGGAATACGGATCTTATGTGCGGCAATTTTGATATGAGCCTGTCAGTCGAGGAGCAGCTGCAGGGCATCACAGGCTCGTTCTCCGATCTGATGGACAATGTCATCAGCGCGGCGACCGGTGCGGTCGCATCGCTTCCGGCCCTGGTGCTCCAGAAGGTGAACCCGGCGCTCTATGATCTGCTGCAGAACGGCATTCTGCAGGCTTCGGAGGAGTTTCATATTGCCCAGACCTCCTGCGAGGACATCGTTGGGGTCATGGACGATGTGATCTCCAACAACGGTTGGGAGAGTGTCTCCAAAGGGGGGTACTGGTCTGGTCAGTCCGCTGCAGGCGCAGAGATCCTGAACACGCGCGTGACAGCGGATACGGCCGGCATTGATGCCGGTGTTGTCTGGGTGGAAGGCGCAATGCGCGGCGGCCGCGGTCAGCCGCCGGTAGAAATCGTCGGGGATACCGCCAAAGCCGGCTACAACCAGCTCCTCAAACGCAACCCGGGTAACACCACCAGCATGATCAGTAGCTGTGCGGACGCCCCGATCTGCACCCAATGGGAAAATCCGCAGCGTTTTGCCGACTGGTTGATCGATGTCGTAGGGGAAAAGAAGATCCGCACCTGTGAGGCCTGCGACAAAATTGATGCAAAAGCCGGGATGGGCCTGCCTCACCAGTTGGATAGAGAAGCAGAAAATATCGAAACGGATTTGCTGGCATTGGTCGCACGAACGGCCGCGCCAACACAAGCTGAACTGGAAGCTGTCTCGGGTGGCCCGGGCATGCTGATCACCCGAAGAGTCGTGGAGGCATTGCGGGAAGAGAATGCTCATGAACAAGACCTCCTCATCACGCGGCTCGCCAGTGAAATGGCGCTCTCACGAACCATGGAGCGCGCCATGATCGCCCGAAGAGCCCTGTTATCGGGTATGCGCGAACCCAATATCGCCAACCTCACCATTGCCCAGGAGGAGCTGGCACCGTTCCTGGCGGACCTCGAGCAGGAAATCGAGAACCTGCTATTTGAGATGGAGGTACGTGATCGGGTGGCAAGCAATACAGCGGCCCAGTTGCTGATCCGCAATAGAGTGAGAAGCCGTGTACCCCTCGTGGAAACGCCACCGGCAAGCAATTTTGAAGCGGGGGCATCGGTGAATCCGTGAAGGCCGCCATCATCCCAACGCTGTGGCGGTTGCTGTTGATCGCTGCCGGAACCCTTGGCATCACCTGGTTGGCCTGGAGACTGGGCGTCGATCCCTTCGCACCAGGCAACGCAAGCGGTGCGGCCTATAACGCAATACAACCCTGGCGATGGCCACTCATGGTAGGGAGGTGGATCGTGTGGGCCATGATTTGCATTCAGTGGGCATGGATTGGCAAAACGCTGTTCAGCGGCAACTCGGACCAGGACAAAGCGAAGCGCAATCAGTGGCGCTCCCTGCGATATCGAATGACCGGCGGTATTGCCCTCGTCGAAGCCAGCATTCTCTTCAGCTACCTGACCGGAGGTTAACCG
>JAUIIQ010000132.1 GCA_030431585.1 Gammaproteobacteria bacterium
CTGCGCTGCCAGGGTAGCCCGGCCACCGCTGGCGCAGTGCAGGTAAATGGGGTGGTTCTCATCCGTAATAACCTCCCCTATCTTCATCTCCAGAATGCCTCTGGGAATATTGACGGAGTGCGGCGTCCTGAGGTTCGCTACTTCCACCATTTCGCGCACATCGACGATAGTGCCCTTGTTCTGCGCTATCTCTGCTACCGCGGTATTGGCGTCAACACAGCGCAGATCCCTGCGCGCCTCGGCCACCAGTTCAGGGACGGTTTTCAGCATATGTCACTCCTTGTGTAGTGTGATCGACCATCAAGGGGTCGGGAAAAGCAATGCGAAGATAGCGGCTACGATAAACCCTGTCTATGCCACCGGCCGACATAGCGCCTGATCCGGCGTTGCGAGGCGCGGCAAACTGAACTCCCGAAGAGCTTCTGCCGTATCTACACAGTTGCAACGCAAACTGTACAATAGCCGACCGGATTTGAGAGAGAGAACACGTGGAACGAGTAAGGCTCAGCTTTGAACTGAATGGACAGCAGCAAACGCTCTCCATTGAAAACGACACGCCCCTGCTTTGGGTGCTGCGTGACGTACTGGGAATGAACGGCACCAAGTTTGGCTGCGGTATAGGCCTGTGTGGCGCCTGCACCGTGCACCTTGACGGCGAAGCTGTGCGCAGTTGTTCACTGCCGATCAATGCCGTGGCGAACCGCAGTGTAACCACCATCGAGGGGCTTTCTCCCGGCAGCGACCATCCGCTGCAGGTGGCGTGGATTGCAGAGAACGTGCCGCAATGCGGCTACTGCCAGTCAGGGCAAATCATGTCGGCCGCCGCCCTGCTGGCCAACAACCCCGCCCCTAGTGATGCCGACATAAACACTGCCATGTCCGGAAACCTGTGCCGTTGCGGCACCTATGGCCGCATCCGCTCCGCCATCAAGCGCGCCGCTGTGGATATCTGGCAGCCTGAACAGGAGCAGTCATGACTCTTTCGCGCAGAGAATTTATCCGCAACCTTTCGGTGGCAGGTGGCGGGCTGACCCTGGGCTTCAGCTTGACCGCCACCGGCGAGACTGCCGGCGCAGCATCCCTGCAACCCAACGCATTCCTGCGTATCACAGCCGACGGCGATATCATCGTGCAGGTGCACAAGGTGGAGATGGGCCAGGGCACTGTTACCGGCCTCGTCACGCTCATTGCAGAGGAACTGGAGGTCGACCCGGGGGATATCCGCTACGAAATGGCGGGGGTGGATGACGCTTTCAAGGACCCGGAATACAGCATACAAATAACCGGCGGCAGCAACTCTATGCGGGTCAATTACCTGCCCCTGCGCGAGACCGGCGCCGCGGCGAGAATGATGCTGATGACAGCGGCCAGCCAGCGCAGCGGGCTGCCCGTTGCGCAACTGCGGTGCAACAACGGCAGCGTGCAAAGCGCTGACGGTTCTGTCAGTTTTCTGTATGCGGAACTGGCCTCTGCGGCGGGCAAAGTCGACGTTCCCGAACAACCCCGGCTCAAGTCAGCTGACGACTTCCGCCTGATTGGCAAGCACAACCAGCGCCTGGACAACGTCCCGAAAGTGAACGGTGGCGCAAACTTCGGAATTGACGCCCCACTTCCTGAACCATTGGTAGCGGTGGTGGTGCGACCGCCTGTTGGCCGCGGCGGCATGAGCAACTACGATGACAGCAGAGCCAAATCGCTGCCAGGCGTGCACCATATCGTGCCTGTCGATGCCGGCGTTGCCGTGGTGGCAAGTAATTACTGGCGGGCGCGCAAGGCGGCCGAAACTGTGACCATCGACTGGCATGCCGGTGACTCCGCACTGACCGACAGCGCCGCCATCGATGCCGCGCTCAGCGCCGCGCTCGCGAGCGACAAGCTGCTGAGCATCCGCGACGACGGCGAGGCCCCGGCTGTCGAGCTGCATCAGGAGCTGGACGCACAGTACAGCGTGCCCTTTCTCGCCCACGCCACCATGGAGCCTATGAACGCCACCGTGGACCCGAACACAAAGGAAGTCTGGGTTGGCACCCAGGCGCCGGACCTCGCGAGCAGCTTCGCCGCGCTGGGCCTGGATGTCGATGCCGAGGACGTAACGGTGCATAACCAGTTCCTGGGCGGCGGGTTCGGTCGTCGCGCCATGCCTGATCACGTGCTGGAGGCCGCTCAGGTCGCGCGGGCAATAGGCAAGCGGGTCAAACTGGTGTGGAGTCGCGAGGATGATACCCGCCATGACTTCTATCGACCGCCAATGAAATCCCGCATCTCGGCCCGGCTGGGCACAAACGGCGACGTTATAGGCTGGCACCATCGCCTGGCCGGCCCCAGCCTGATGCAGTCCACGGTAGATGCCATGGCACCGGCCATTGCGCCTGGATGGGTACCTGACTTCCTGATTAACTTCGGCGCTGACATGGCAGGGAGGAAAGATCACTCCTCGGTGGAAGGCGCAAAGGAAATGCCCTATGCCTTCGGGCATGTACAGGTAGCGTACCGCAACGTGGAAACACCGGTACCGCTGGGTTTCTGGCGTTCCGTTGGTCACAGCCACACGGCGTTTGTAGTGGAGAGCTTTGTTGACGAACTCGCCCACGCCGCCGGTGAGGACCCGATCGCGTTTCGACGCCGCCATTTACCCGCTGACAGCCGGCACCGCCAGGTGCTGGATAAAGTGGCGGCTATGAGTGACTGGGGCAACCCCCCCCCGGGGCGCTACCAGGGCGTGGCCGTGCATGAGTCATTCCATTCGGTGGTAGCCGAGGTGGTGGAAATATCCATGAACCAGGGCGCGCCGAAACTGGAACGGGCTTTTTGTGCAGTTCACTGCGGCCGGGCGATCAACCCTGACATCATCCGCCAGCAAATGGAGGGAGGCATTATCTTCGGTCTGTGTGCCGCGCTAAAAGGCGAGATCACGCTGCAGGACGGCGCCGTGCAGCAGGGTAACTTCCATGACTACCCCTTGCTAAGGATGAATGAGACGCCCGACGTGAAGGTGGCAATTATTGACAGTGAGGATGCGCCTACCGGAGTGGGAGAGCCGGGTACACCGCCCGCTGCGCCGGCTCTGGGCAATGCGATTTTTGCCGCAACCGGGCAACGGCTGCGCAACTTGCCGTTCAGGCTTTCCTGACCGGCGCCCCGATATCACATGGCGGGCTTGAGCAAGTGCTGGCTCAGGTCGCCATACAGCCTGGGGATAATCTGCCGGCTGCTGAAATGCCAACCGTCATGGTCGCGGGCGAAGGTATCATGATAGCGCCCCGCCATGATGGGCTGCAGCGCCAGGGCCTCCGTTGCCTGCAGCACGGTGAAACAGGATCGCGCCGCGGCCGTGTCGCCTTCCACCTCCACCTGTACATTGCTGGTGACGTGCTGCGATAGCGGCGTGCCGTCAGCATACAGCCGAGTGAACCCACTATAGATGGCCGCAACCTCTTCCTTACCTGCCCCCTGAACCTCTCCATCAGGACCGATGAAGCGCGCCCGTGCAAGCAAATCAGCCACGCCGGCCAACTCCCCCGCGTCGATCAGCTCAGCGTAGCGGTAAATCAGATTTTCAATCTGTCGTTCCGGCGACATGAGCTATTTCCTCCGTTCTGAAGTTATGTACATCCCCCGCCTTTACACTGGCAATAAACTCACTGACCTCACGCTTGATTTCCGGCGCATAGAAATACAGGCCGAGAATATTGGGCACGGAAATCAGGAACACCATGGCATCGGCAAAATCCAGCACCGCCTGCAGCTGGATCATGCAGCCAATGGCGAGAAAAGCACAGAACACCAGCTTGAAAATATTCTCGCTAACGGGGTGTTCACTGAACAAGTAGGTCCATGCCTTCAGACCGTAGTAGGACCACGCAATGGCAGTGGAAAAAGCAAACAGCAGTGCAGCAATAGCCAGCGGATACGGTGCCCAGCTGAAGTGGTGCTCAAATGCAGCCGATGTGAGTGCAATCCCTTCCAGACCCTGGTCCATCAACCCTGCAGGGTATGCGGTAACCACGATCACCAGCGAGCTCAACGTACAGATAACCACCGTATCGATAAACGGCTCCAGCAGGGCCACCAGCCCTTCAGATGCGGGATGGTCAGTTTGCACCGCGGAGTGGGCAATGGGCGCGGAGCCCAGGCCTGCCTCATTGGAAAACAGGGCGCGTTGGAAGCCGACGATAATAGCACCCACCATACCGCCGGTAGCGCTTTCCACACTGAAGGCGCTACTGACAATGAGCCGGATTGCGGCGGGGATATGCTCTGCGCTCAAACCGATAATCACCACAGCTGATATGACATACAGCGATGCCATCATCGGCACAATTCTTCCCGCCACCGCGGCAATAGAGCGGATGCCGCCTATGATCACCACACCCACCAGCAATGCGATACCCAGCCCGAACAGCCAGCCCCGCTCGGCAAAGAAACTGCTTGGCCCACCGGTGATGGTGACAAACTGCACATAGGCCTGGTTGGACTGAAACATATTGCCTATACCCAGGCAGCCGACCACCAGGGCCAGTGCGTAAAACTTTCCCAGCCCCTTGCCCAGTCGCGGGTAGCCACGTTTTACCAGGTAGTCTTCCAGGTAGTACATGGGGCCGCCGGACACCGAGCCATCGTCATTATGCTTGCGATACTTGACGCCCAGCGTGCACTCCACCAGCTTGGTGGACATGGACAGAAAGCCGGCCACGATCAACCAGAACGCCGCGCCAGGCCCGCCGATCACAATCGCCACCGCCACACCGCCGATATTGCCCACGCCCACCGTACCGGACACCGCGGTGGCCACCGCCTTGAAGTGGGAAATCTCGCCGGGGGCAGACACGTCATGGTAATCGCCACGCACCAGGCGCAGGGCCAGCCCGAAACCGCGAATGTTGATAAAGCCCATATAGATGGTGAAGAAGCTCGCCGCCACTGCCAGCCAGAGCACTATCCATGGCACCTGATAGCCGAACAGCGGCAGTTTATAAAACACAAAGGCAGACAAAGTCGCAGTGATGGGTGCCATGAATGATTCCACCGCCTGATCAATACTGGCGGAAGAGGGATTACTGCATAGCAACAGCAGCGCCCAGACTGCTGGCCACCGCTGCATGAGTCGTTCGGGTTTCAGCATTGGGGTTCTCTTCTTTGTATCTGCCCTGCACGTTTAACCGTGCGGATTGTGTCAGCCCATTGGATAGCGAATCTCCCGGCTTACTTCGTTGATGCGTTGCAGGGTTTCCGCAGACAGGGTCACGTCTGCCGCTGCCAGCAGTTCATCCACCTGCTGTAATTCGCTGGCGCCCACGATGGTTGATGCCACAAAGTCGTGTTGTTTGCTCCACGCCACAGCCAGGGTTACCGGCGACAGGTTTATGTCCTGCGCTATCGCGGCAAAGCGTCTGGTAGACGCCTCCGCCTGCGGGTTGATAAAGCGCTTCACCATTTTGCGCTGGCGCTCGCCGCCATTCAGGTAATTGGTAAAGCGCGCACCGGCAGGGGTCGCGCCGTCATTGTACTTGCCGCTGAGCACACCGCCGGCCAGCGGCGAGTAGGGCAGCAGGCTCACGCCCTCCTGACGACACACCTGCGCCAGCTCATCCTCGAAGCGACGGTTATTCAGGCTGAAGTTATTCTGGATGGTCTCGAACCGGGGGAGCTGGTCCCGGTCTGCCATCCACAGGCTCTTGGTAAGACCCCAACTGGTCTCGTTGCTACAACCCAGCACACGCACTTTGCCAGCGGCTACCAGTTCCTCCAGAGCGCGCAGGGTTTCCCCGTAGCACAGATCATGGTCTGGCCAGTGCGTCTGGTAGAGATCGATATAGTCCGTATCCAGGCGACGCAAACTGCCTTCAACAGCGCGCATGATGTGGTGCCGGTCCAGGCCGGACTTGCCGGCGCGCACCGGCGGATTGATCCAGCCGTGGCCGGGGCCGGCAACCTTGCTGGCCAGGATGATGGCGTCCCGGGGCTTGGTCTTCATCCAACGGCCCACGATCTCCTCGGTAACGCCCATGTAGTGCTCCTCCGGCGGCACCGGATACACCTCAGCCGTATCGAAGAAATCCACCCCGGCATCAAAAGCGCGATCGAGAATTGCGAAGGCGGTTTTTTCGTCTGATTGACTCCCGAAAGTCATGGTGCCCATGCAGATATCGGATACCACTATACCGCTGCGACCAAGGCGGTTCTTGTTCATTGTTGCTCCGAAGATGAATCAGGGAAGGACACTAGCTTACCCCAGGCGACGCCAGGAATCAGTGCTGGGGCGAGAAAACCTGCCACCGCGCCCCGGGCTGTGCCCCGGCTGACAGCCAGACGGGCTACTGGACGATGGCATAGTTAGACAAATCTAATATAACTAATGGTTATTGGATATCTTTTTAGAAATTCCCATACTAAGTGCATGGTGATTTACGCTATCTACATAACAAACAATGGAGACACCAGCCTATGAAACACCGCAGTAAGCCGCTTTATCTTCTTATCCTGCTGATGCTGGCCGGCCCGGGGTTCGCCCAGGACCCCACTATCGACCGCATGATCGCCGCCCAGTGCGCCCAATGCCACGGCACCGACGGCCATGCCACCGGTGACATTGACAGCATAGCCGGCAAAGAGACCAGGGACCTGTACGACAAGTTGATCGACATGAAGGAAGAAGACCGGGCCGAGGACATCATGGAACACCAGGCCTGGGGCTACACCGACGAGCAGCTCTATCGCATTGCGCGCTATTACTCCACGGTCGCCGAAGATGGGGATGAAGACGAAGAAGATGAAGATGAAGAAGACCGGGAGGATGAAGATGACGACTAGGCAAACAAGGTTGTCCCACACCCACCAACAAACATCACCCGGGAGGGTTTGACCGTGTCCATCAATCGCAGAAACTTTATTATGGCGACAGGTATTGCAGCTGCCGCTTCCTCCGCCCCCGGCATGTTGCGGGCACAAACCGGCAGCGCCAGAGTGGTCGTGGTTGGCGGTGGTTTTGGCGGCGCCACTGCGGCGAAATACCTGAAGCACTGGGGCGGAAACAAGGTTGAGGTCACCCTCATTGACCCGAAAACGCGCCACACCTCTTGCGTGATGAGCAACCTGGTGCTCAACAATGAGCTGGCACTGAACGACCTGCGCTTCGGCTACGGAGACCTGACCAGCAAATACGGCGTACAGATTATCAAGGACACCGTTAGCAGGATCGATCCGGGCGGCCGGGTGCTGACCCTGAAAAACCAGGCGCCGGTGAATTACGACATGCTGGTACTGGCAGCGGGTATTTCCTTTAAAAAGCCTAAAGGGTGGAACGCCAGGAAGAACCCGCATGCCTGGATAGCGGGCAACCAGACCAACTTGCTGAAGAAGCAGTTACAGGCGATGCCGGCTGGCGGCACCTTCGTCATGACCATCCCGCGTTCACCTTACCGATGCCCGCCCGGGCCCTATGAGCGTGCCTGCCTAGTGGCAGATATGGTCAAGAGCAATGGCGGTGGCCGAGTCGTGATATTGGATGCCAACGACGATATTCAGGCAGAAAAGGAGACCTTCAGCCGAGCTTATTCGCAGCTGTACGGTAATATTGTTGAATACTATCCCGGCGCCGAGACGGGCTTCGTCGACAGCAACGCCGGTGTAGTGGAAACGTCGCTGGGCGACTTCGCCGGCGATGTGATCAATATCATCCCGACGCAGAGAGCAGGCGGACTGGTGCGCAAGGCCGGTCTCACCGACGGAGGCTTGTGGGCGCCAGTAGATGTGACGACCTATGAATCCAGCCTCGCCGGTTACGAGGACATCCACATCATCGGTGATGCGCAAGGCAGCGGACAACCCAAGTCAGCCCACATGGCCAACGCACAGGCCAAGATATGCGCGGATGCCATTCTGCGTAAGGTGGCCAGCCAACCCACCGACCATCCCGAGAGGTTGCAAAACATCACCACTAACTCAGCCTGTTATAGCCCGATCACGCGCAACACCGCGAGCTGGCTTACCGCTGTGTTCCAGTACGATATAGACAGTAACGCCATGGCCCTGGCGCATATCGCCGAGGCGGGAGAATGGACGCGAGACAATTACAGCGAGATGTTCGACTGGGCAAATAACCTGTTTGGTGATACCTGGGGGTAGCGCGGCCTTCGCTGCGGTTGCGGGAAGTGCAGCGCTACAGGTAGTACAACAACACATAAGCAGACAGCAGGCCGGCTATCCACAGAGCCGTCGTGCCAATCTGCCAGGAACGGGCAAACACGCCACGCTCCCGGCTGTCGGCAGTGTGGGGCTGGCCGAGGTAACGCGTTGCCAGGCGCTGGAAGAACTGCTGCGCACGGGTTTTTGCCAGATCAAAACCGACACCCAGCCAGGCCAACACTTTCTCTACCACTCTCAGCAGTGCGGGACCGGCCCGGCGCCATAGCCAGTCGGTGTCCAGGCTGATGGTTTCGGTACGCTTCATCAGCGGCAGCAACACGAAGAACGCAAGGCCCGAGAACAGCAACAGCTGCAGATAAAACAGTACCTTGCCTGCGGTATAGGGCACGTACTCCACGGGGTAGGGCAACAGCGGATAGAGCAGTTCGGGGAATACACCCAGCAGGATACACAGGCCCGCAAACAGCACCATGGCCAGGCCCATATTCCACGGCGCATCCTTGGGGCGCAGGCCGGAATCGCGCTGGAAAAAGACAAACCAGGGAAACTTGATACCGGCATGCAGGAACACGCCCGCAGACGCCGCCGTCAACAGCATGTATACCACTAACAGGCTTTCATCCACTGCTGCCTGGGAAATCATGCTTTTGGTGGTGAAGCCGGAGGTGAGCGGAAAACTGGAAATAGCCAGGGCGCCGATGATTCCGCAGGCGGTGGTCAATGGCATGGTGCGGAACAGTCCACCGAGGTCGGTACACTTGCTTTTCCCGGTCCGGTAGATGACCACACCCGCGCTCATAAACAGTAGCGCCTTGTAGATGATGTGCGCAAAGGCATGCGCCGCTGCGCCGTTGAGCGCCATCTGCGTGCCTATGCCAACGGCGCAGACCATGAAGCCCACCTGGTTGACGATGGAGTACGCCAGTATGCGCCGGGCGTCATTCTCCAGCAGCGCATAGATGATCCCGTACATCACCATGAACAAGCCAACGCCTATGAGTACCGGCTCTCCCGGGAATAAAAGAATAAGCGCCAGAACCGCGGTTTTGGTGGTAAACGCAGAGAGGAAAACAGAACCGGTGGGACTCGATTCCGGGTAGGCGTCCGCCAGCCATGCGGAGACCGGAGGCGCTGCCGCGTTGATCAGAATGCCTATGAGTATCATCCACGTGCTGAAGTCATGGGCCAGCATTGGCTGAATCTGGATGGAGCCGGTACCCACCACCACGCCCTCGATACCTACCTTGAGTATCACGCCACCCAACAGGTGCATGATGGCGTAGCGTATTCCCGCAGCGCGTGCCGCCGGCGTGCCACCGCACCACACCACGATAGTGGAGAACAGTGCCATCAGCTCCCAGTAAAGGAACAGGGTAATGAGATCTCCGGCAAAGCAGACGCCAACCGCTCCGGAAGCATAGGCAAAGGCAGCGGAAAGCTCATACCAGCGCGCAACGCGGTAGGCGTAAAGCCCACCGACGAACACCATGATGGCAAACACCGTGGCGAACAATCGCCGCAGCGGCGAGCCTTCTACAGGCTCAATGTAGTAGGAAAGAAACTTGACGGTGCCCTGAACGCCGTCAGGTATTTGCCATACGGCCCATAGGGTCAACAGCGGGGCAAGCAGCACCACGGCGGTACGCGCATGACCACGGAGCAGGCCAATAAGCGCCGCAGCGAGCAGCAGGATCAGCGCGGGTGAGAGTGACTCAAGTCCCATCTGCGGATTCCTCTACTGCGCTTTGCTGGTGGTCTGTTGGCCGAGGTTCTCCC
>JAUIIQ010000322.1 GCA_030431585.1 Gammaproteobacteria bacterium
AGGTGCCCGATACCGAGGCGACGCCCAGGGCAATGGGCTTGATTGCCTCCGGACCGAGGAAGCGCAACACCGAGCCCTCGGAAATATAGACTGCCATAGCCCCGGCAATGATGAAGGCAGGCAGCAAACAGAGGATCACATGTTCCTGCGCGTACCAGTGGGTCAGGCGTACCGCCTCCAGCACTGCGTTGTCAAAGCGCACGTTTCCGGCGGGCAGAAAGTAGATGGCGAGGAAAATGGCCAGCATCAGCAGCATGATTCGACCCTGTTGCGGGTTCTCCTGATACAGCCTGGAAAGCGTTGCAAACATGATTGTTTTCCCTTTTTTGCTTTGACCACCCGGGTTCGTCCGCCCGCCTGGCCGATAACTGTCGGTTGACTACCTTCCCTGCGGAATACCCTGGTGCCGCGGTAACAGCAAAGCCACAACAGCTGAAAACACGATAAACGCACTGGAGATCCATAAACAGGCGCTCAGGCCCCACACCTGAAACACCCATCCGGACAATACGGTGCCCAATAGGCGCCCCATGGCGTTAGCCATGTAATAGAAACCTACATCCAGCGACACACCCGCTTCATCCGCGTAACTGACAATGAGGTAGCTGTGCAGAGCTGAGTTCACCGCAAACAGCACCCCGAACACCAATAAGCCCAGCAACAGACTACCGGGCAGCCACGCCTGCTCATGCATCGCCACGGCGATACAGGCCGGCACCAGTGCCAGCGCCAGCGCCCATCCCGTTGCGTGTCGACCATCAGGCACGCCGCCCGCGGCGGTTATTCTCGGTGCTGCTGACTGCACCACGCCGTACCCAATGACCCAACTGGCCAGAAAGGCGCCAACGGCCCAGTTGTCCCACCCCAGGGTGGCTGACAGGTAGACCGGCAATGCCACCACAAACCAGACATCCCGGGCCGCGAACAGGAAGAGTCGTGCTGCAGACAGGTAATTAACCGCCCTGCTCTTGGAAAACACATGACGGAACTTCGGTTTGGCAGCGGACTTCCCCAGGTCTTTCTTCAGCCTCACCACACTGAACAGCCACACCAGGGTGAGGGCGATCGCCATGGCGGCAACGGCGCCGCGAAAGCCCCACACGGCAAGCAGCAGGCCACCCAGAAAGAAACCCACGCCCTTCAACGCGTTCTTTGAGCCGGTGAGTATCGCTACCCACTTGTACAATGTGCCAGCGGCCTCGCGGGGCACCAGTAGCCGAATGGCGCTTTTCGCGCTCATCTTGTTGAGGTCCTTGGCGATACCCGACAACGCCTGTGCGGCCATTACCCACGCCACGGCCAGGTAGCTGTCCGGAACCAATAACATGGACAGGGCAACCACCTGCAGGGCCAGGCCCGCATTCATCGTGGCGTTAAGACCAATGCGCGCGCCCAGCCAGCCGCCCACCAGATTGGTGATGACACCGAAGATTTCGTAGAACAGGAACAGCATGGCGACTTGCAGCGGGCTGTAGCCTAACTGGTGGAAGTGCAACACCACCAGCATGCGCAGCGCGCCGTCGGTCAGGGTAAACGCCCAGTAGTTTGCGGTAACCAGCAAGTACTGGCGAACATCGGACGATAAGTTGGAGAGCTTACCCAAGGCTTAAGACCGGCCTGAACCGGCAACCAGGGTCATCAGTTCTGCCGTGCGATTGGCGTAGCCCCACTCATTGTCATACCAGAGGTAGAGCTTCACCTGGGTATTGTTGATCACCATGGTAGAAAGTGCATCGACAATACTGGAACGGGGATCGGTTTTGTAATCGATAGACACCAGAGGCCTCTCCTCGTAGCCCAGTATCCCCTTAAGGCCAGACTCAGACGCCGCCCTGAGCAGAGCATTCACTTC
>JAUIIQ010000133.1 GCA_030431585.1 Gammaproteobacteria bacterium
CCTCCTGTCTCCCCCGGGGGGTGCTGCCAGTGCGCGTCAGGACGAGTTCAATTTGCGCTGGTTCCTGCAACCCATGCTCAAGTATCGACGTATGTTCGCGGAGGTACTGGTCGCCTCGTTTTTTCTGCAACTGTTCGCGTTGATGACACCGCTGTTTTTCCAGGTCGTTATGGACAAAGTGCTGGTGCATCGTGGTTTCACTACACTCGATGTGCTCGCCGGTGGTTTTGTGGTGGTCGTGCTATTTGAGGCAATCATCGGCGGTATGCGCAATTACCTGCTCAGCCATACCTGCAATCGTGTTGATGTTGAGCTGGGGGCGCGCCTGTTTCATCATCTGGCCAACCTCCCTTTAAGCTACTTTGGTTCACGCCAGGTAGGGCAGACTGTGGCCAGGGTGCACGAGCTGGATACGGTGCGTAATTTTCTCACTGGCGCCGCCTTGACCTTGCTCATCGACCTGTCTTTTACCTTCGTGTTCATTGCGGTGCTTTGGTACTACAGCCCATTGTTGACCTGGGTGGTGATCGGTTCCATACCTTTTTACGTTCTGCTTTCCTTGTTCATCACACCTGTACTGCGCTACCGGCTTGATGAGAAGTTCCGCTGCGGTGCGATGAACCAGGCGTTTCTAACCGAAACTGTCAGCGGTATGGAAACCGTGAAGGCGCAGGCTCTGGAGCCACGGATGCAACGCCGCTGGGAAGACCAGTTGTCGCGCTACGTAACGGCGTCTTTCCGGGCGCAGAATCTGAACAACGTGGCCAACCAGATCGCCACGTTCATCAGCCGGATTACCACGCTGCTTATCATCTGGTGGGGTGCACACCTGGTTATTGCCGGTGAGCTCAGCGTGGGCCAACTGGTGGCATTCAACATGATTGCCGGCCGCGTGACAGGGCCGATACTGAAGCTGGTGCAGTTGTGGCAGGACTTCCAGCAGGCGGGCCTGTCATTGCGGCGCCTCGGTGACATCCTGAACACTCCCTGCGAGCCGGGGCTCGATTGTCGGCGCAGCACCCCGGACACCCTGCAGGGTGCCATTCGATTTGAGCGCGTTCGCTTCCGCTATCGCACCGGGGCTCCACTGGTGCTGGACAACCTGTCGCTGGATATCAGGCCAGGCACAGTGGTCGGCTGTGTCGGGCGCTCCGGTTCGGGCAAGAGTACCCTGGCAAAACTGATTCAACGTTTACACATTCCGGAGGCCGGGCGGGTGCTGGTGGATGGCATCGACCTTGCCATGATTGATACCGGGTGGCTGCGGCGCAGTGTGGGGGTAGTGCAGCAGGAGAGCTTTTTGTTCAACCGTAGCGTGCGCGACAACATTGCGGTAGCCAATACCGGCCTGCCCTTTGAGCAGGTGGTGCGCAGTGCGCGCATAGCCGGTGCACATGACTTTATTCTCGAACTGCCAGAAGGTTACGACACCCTTATCGAGGAGCAGGGCGGTAACCTCTCTGGTGGTCAGCGCCAGCGCATCGCTATTGCCAGGGCGCTGATCAGCAACCCGAGGATACTCATCCTGGACGAGGCTACCAGTGCACTGGACTATGAGTCAGAGCGTATCGTGCAGGACAATATGGGTGCCATTTCAGCAAACAGGACCGTTATTATCATCGCGCACCGCCTGAGTACGGTGCGCCATTGTGACCAGATACTGGTGCTGGACAACGGGCGTATTACGGAACAGGGCGATCACGACGCCTTGCTCGCCGCCGACGGGCACTATGCGCGGTTACACGGGCACCAGAGCCAGGTGCCGGCGATCCGTCGAGGTCCGGAGCAGGCAGGCACCGCCGGGCAGGTGGCGTGAACAATAGCGCTGCCCGGGTGGGACAAAACTGATGGGATGGCTGGGCGGCTTTCGCAGGAGCGTGTCCGCTGCCTGCGCTGCGCCGGAGGCCCTGCAGCGTGACTTCCTTCCCGGGGCACTGGCTGTGCAGGACACCCCGCCGTCCCCCGCGGGCAGGTGGCTTCTCTGGTTGTTGCTCATCCTGTTTGCAGCGGGGCTGCTCTGGGCCGTCCTTGGTGAAGTGGATGTGGTTGTTACCGCGCCGGGAAAGATAATTCCCAGTGGGCAGGTGAAGCGGGTGCAGGCGCCGGAGGCCGCTGTGGTAGCCGTTATCCACGTACGCGATGGCCAGCGAGTAGAGAAGGGCCAGCCTCTGATCAGCCTTGACCCCACCGTCGCCGACGCCGACGGCCTGCGAGTCGCGGAGCAACTGCGCAATGCCGGGCGCGAGCTTGCATGGCGAGAGCTGCTGGAAAGATGGCTGGCAGATCCCAATCGGACGCAAGCTGAAAGCGATGGCTCCCCAGGTGACGGCAATGCCGCTGAGCTGCGCGTGGCGGTGATCCTGCAGCAGCGGCAGACCGAGATCATGGCCAGAATACTTGGCCTGGATAAAGACGTTGAGGCCAATGCAAGCGAACGTCAGTCGGTCCAGGCTGAACTTGAACGCGCCCGGGCACGGCTTGAGATTGTCAGAGAGCGGGTGGCGTCCCATGCCGCTTTACTGAAGAAGCAGTATGGCGCGAAAGTTCAGTATCTGGAGATGCTGGAGCGGCAGATAGACCTCGAGAAATCCCTGCCGGTTTTCCGTGCGCGTGAGCAACAGCTGCAGCTGGCTGCACAGTCACTTGCGGCGAAGCGCTTACTGGCCGTAAGCGAGATTCGCGGGCGGAATCTGCTGGAGATAGAACGGCTGGAGGCAGAACGGGCTCTGCTTGAGCAGGACTCGCGCAAAGCCCTGCAGCGGACTGGACGGCAGATACTGCGCGCGCCGGTGACCGGCACCGTGCAGGAGCTGGCGGTGCATACTATCGGTGCGGTGATAACGCCTGCGCAGCCCTTGCTGAAAGTTGTTCCCGAGGCGGCGGTGCTGGAGGTGAACGCTCTGGTGCAGAACAAGGATATCGGTTTCGTGGGTGCGGGCCAGGTAGCGCAGGTCAAAGTCGACTCGTTCAACTTTACCAAGTATGGGCTGATTCAAGCACGAATCCTGGGCATCAGCCAGGACGCGATCGAGGACAAGAAGATGGGGTGGGTGTTTACAGCTAGGCTGCAGCTGAGCGCGAGCCATATGCTGGTGGCGGGAAAGCCGGTCCAGCTGAGTCCCGGCATGTCTGTCAGCGCTGAAATCAAGACCGGGAAACGCAGGCTTATCGAGTTCTTTCTGTCGCCCTTGTTACGCTACAAGCAGGAGAGCATTCGCGAGCGTTGAGTAGTCATATGGGCCACAAACTGTTGCCCGCGCAGCAGCTGTGACTCGCTGACTCTGCGTCTTGCCAGGCCTGTCGGCGCATATCAGGGTGTATACCAGATGGGCGATGACCAGGCCCTCTCCTGAACTGTAGCGGGCACATCTTGCAACAGAGGGCTGTTCTGGCGCACAGCGTCGTAGCTGGTCCAGCGCGGTGTCTCAATTTCGATGACCCGGGCGTAGTACAGTGCCGGCACGGCCGCATCAAACTCCGGGTCTTCCCATACGGTGGCCAACTGAGCCGCTCCGGTGGTATTGCGGTAGGTGGCTGTCTCCAGGTCGACGGTGCCGGGCAGAGCAGGCAGTTTACCGCCGGACGCAGGCCTGCGTTCACCGGCCCACACCACGTCGAACACTTTATCCTGCGGTGATCCCTTGTCGTCCACCCAGCCCTTGATGATCTGGATGCGATCCAGATTGGCCCCCAGCGCGTCCTTGCTGGCCATCACCAGAAAGCGTGGCGCGCGCCCTTCAGTGGGTGCTTTGCCGAGGTTGCCACCCATTGGAACACCTGCATCATAGGCTTGCTCAATGGAGCTGGCCTGTTTGTGCAGGTCTTTTTGGTAATCCCACCCGCCAAAAAGCCGTACCGCTATGCGCGGTCCGGATGTCGCAAAGGTTTCGCGACCGTGGATCGCATCCCAGATCGCCTCGCGAGTGTTGCTTGTAGCCCATACCGCGGCTGTTGATCCGGGGGACTGGTCGCGAGCGGCCAGCCAGCCGCCCACTTCGGCCGTGCGTCTGCGCTGCGCTGTGCCATCTTCAAAGCCATGGCCGCCGACAAAGTTGTCTTCGTCGGTATCGCCCATCAGCGCATTGTGGGTGTCTGTGCCACCGATCATGCCCAGCCTGAACGGGTTTTCTCCCAGCTGCTGCTCATAGCCGAGACCGCGGGCCAACCCCCAGCGGACAAAGTTGCGCTTCTCGGGTACCCGTTCGCTGAAACCTCCCATACTGGGCGCATTCTCGAAATCGGCAAACTCATCAGCCGCCCAGAAATCCGGATGAACCTCTGAGTTGCCCTTGATCTGCATGATCTCGATCGCCCGCTCAAAGCGTGCACGCAATGCGGCATAGTCGGAGTCAATCACTTTGCCGCCTGAATCTGTGTCCGGGAACATCAACCCCTTGCTGGCGTTGGAATTATGAGGGATGGCAAGGCTGCGAATGCCGGCTGCTTCCTGCTCCTGCATCCACTCCCACAACGCCTCTTCGCGGGGAATATCAAAAGCGCTCACTGGGACATCGGGGACCTTGTCGCTGCGGTAGAGAATATTGCGGTGCAGGTTGGCGCCTCCGGGTGCGCTGCTCCACTCGAACGCCGGGAAAGTGGTGAAGGAACCAGGTTCATAGAATTCCTCGGCTGCGGCCAACATGAACTTCCAGCCATTCTTGACTACTTCCTCGCCGGGATAGAACGGCAGGTGTCCGGGCTTTGCTCCACGGTTGTTGCTCACCACGTACTCGAGGAACCAGTCGCGCCGTTTTGCCACATCGGTAAGTGATATCAGTTCCTGTATCTGTGGCTGCTGGTGCCCGGGGCTGCCGGGGTTGAGCGCGGCGTGCATTTCACCCAGATACTCTGCGTGGTCTGTAACCGCCGCAAAATCCAGCGGCCTGCGCAGGCGATGTGGTTTGCCGTTGACCACGATAGCCTCACCACGGGCAAAGCGGTAGGCATCGGCGGGCGTCATTCGAGTGCCACCGAGGTACGCGTCAAGTGAGTAGGCTGTGTGTACGTGCGTGTCGCCGTAGTAGACGTTGCGCAGGGGGTTTTCCTCGTTACCCGCCCCCGTCGCAGCAGCAGGCACCATCAGGACGCTGGTGAGTATCAGTAAGGTGAGGGGCATCACGGTGAGGTCTCCCTGTGTGGGCTGCACTGTAAAAAGACGAATCCCTATATTATACCGCACGAAAATAATAACGAAGAAGCATATGAACTGTGTCGCACAGACCAAAGTATGGTTTTATTGCGACTACATCCCGCCGCGCATACAGCGCATTAGTGGGGGGTGGTGGTGAAGCCTTGCTTGCGGTGTCAGCGGACTCACTGTACTGGACTGCGTCCAAACGGAGTCAATCTGGAGCGCCAATGGATATTCAGTCAAGCATAGAACACCAGCCGATGAGCCGCTTTCAGGTCAGTGCCATTGGCGTGTGCATGCTGATCAATATGCTCGACGGTTTCGATGTGCTGGTGGTGGCCTTCACTGCCGCGTCCATTTCCGCCGAGTGGGGCTTGTCTGCTACCAGTATAGGTACCCTGCTTAGCGCGGGCCTGGTAGGGATGACGGTGGGATCTCTGGTGTTGGGGCCACTGGCGGACCGCTTTGGCCGTCGACCGATGGTACTGGCCTGTCTGGTTATTATCAGCCTGGGTATGGTGTTGTCCGGATTTACCCAGAACATGGGTCAACTGACGCTGGCCAGATTGATCACCGGCCTTGGTATAGGCGGCATGCTGCCCAGTTTAAACACCATCGTGTCGGAGTTCTCTTCTCTGCGCTGGCGTAGTTTCTCGGTAAGCCTGCTGCAGGCAGGTTATCCCATTGGCGCTACTGTGGGCGGGACGCTGGCGGCCATACTCATTGGCGCTTATGGCTGGCGTTCGGTGTATATCTGCGCCGGCCTGGCCTCGACACTGATGCTGCTGGTGGTGTGGTTTCGCCTGCCTGAGTCCATGGACTACCTGATGACCCGTCGGCCGCGCAACGCCCTGGCCCGGGTCAATGCATTGCTGGCCCGGCTTGGCAAAGAACCTGTCAATGCACTCCCCGAGTTGTCTGCCAGTGCGGCGCAGGAACGCGCCGGTTATGCGGATTTACTGGCCACCCCCGGCTTGCTGCGTGTCACCGCTTTGTTCTGCGTGGCGTTCTTCATCGTGATGTTCAGCTTTTATTTCGTGCTTAGTTGGACGCCCAAACTCCTGGTGGACGCGGGTATGTCCACCAATGAAGGTATCTCCGGCGGTATCATTCTGAATGTCGGGGGTATTCTGGGCTCGATTTTGCTCGGCTTTATATCCTCGCGGCTTGATATCAGCAGGCTGATTGCCCTCTATATGATGATCAGTGCCGGTCTGATGCTGGCTTTCTCCACGGTGACCGAGTTCAATCCCTCGATGCTGGCTTTGGCACTGTTTCTCGGTTTTTTTATCTTTGGCTCCATGGTCGGTCTCTATGCCTTTGCTCCGCATCTTTATCCGGCGCGCAGTCGTGCGGCAGGCCTGAGTGTCGCAATAGGCTTCGGTCGTATTGGTGGAGTGTTGTCGCCGGCACTGGCGGGCTACCTGTTTGATCAAGGCTGGGAGCGGGCCGATGGCTTTATAGCGTTCGCGATTCCGCTGCTGGTGTCGATGATCGCCGTGCTGCTGTTGGGGTCAGTCTGGCGGGGTCAATCTGCTACATCACGGCCTGTTGTTACTGGTTGAGCTGCTGTGGCGGCCAGGGAAACCGATTCTCTGGCCGGGTGGCGGCTCCTTCTATGTGACCAGGGGTCAAATAGAAGTGAAAGTGGATGGAGTAAACAGGCTGGCGTATAACGCGTGAATTGCCGTCAGGCTGTCAGCACTCTGCCCAACTCATGCTCGAATACGGTTCTCAGCTTTGCTACCGGCATATTGCCCGACTGCAGGTAGATCCGGTGGAAGGCCTGATCCTGTTCGACGGGGGAGAGTGAGTCTCTGGTGGCCTGTTGATAATCGCGCTTGAGCTGCCACACGAGGCGGTTGCCCACCAGATAGCTCAGTGGGTAGGCGCGCTCCTGTGAGTACCAGTTCAGTTCGCTCTCGGCTCGGCCGGGAGTGAAGCCGGTAGCGGCAATCAACAGCCTGGCCGCATCGGCAAAGGCATCTTCACCGGTGAAGGTGACGTCGTAACCTATGTCCAGGTAGCGAATCTCGCCGGTCATGAAATACAGGTCAATGGCTACTCTTGCGCCAATGCGGGACAGGTCCAGTTTGGTAACGAAGCGCGCTTCGTCAGTGAGCTCGCCCATCAGGCCCTGGTCCAGCATGTAGTCCTCCAGCATGGTGGTCCAGCCTTCCGCATGCTCATTGGCCATGAACGTGCGCCTGACAACCGCGGGGTGCATGGCCGCTGTGGACAGCTGCAAATGGTGCCCCGGAATGCCTTCGTGCAACATCATCAGCGGAATGCCCAGTTCGGTATGTTCTGCCAGCAGCTCGCGACTCAGCGTGAGGTAGACGATACTGGTACGTGTACCCTCGCGCATGGCCGGCGGTGGCATCATTGCACCCGCTGGAATCATGGGGGCCATGAATGCGGGGGTTTGTATGATCTTCATGGCCTGACCATCGGGTATGGGAAACAGATCACGCTCGGTGACGAAGGCCACCAGGTCGTCGGCGACCTGGGTGTAGCGGTCGATCACCTGTGCGAACTGCTCTCCCTCTATTTGCACAGCGTGCGCCCTGGCCAGAAACTGTTGCAACTGGGTTGCCGTCGTCGCGGGATCCAGTGCGTACCTGGCCACGAGTTCAAGGCGCAGCGCTTCGATCTCGGCACGGGTCTGGTCCACGAAGTCGCGGGCATACTGGTGAATGTCGTCCAGGGAAAGCGCGATGCCCCTGGCGTCCACCAGCGACTGTGCTGCCTCTGCTCCCACGTGGAAATGCACAGTGGTGGGCAACTGCCTTAGCGCGCCCTGGTAGGCCTTGAGTGCATCCTGTGCCTGGTTGATGGCCTCGTCCAGGGCATCGAGACTGCTGTAGGACACCTCCTTGCCCCAGCTGTAGATGCTGGCGAAGAAATCAGGCAGGCCGTCAATCGTTTCGCAGTCTATATCCACCCAGCGCGCGACCGGCGTATCCAGCCTTGCCAACATGCGCTGCAGGTAGTCCGGCACTTGCTGCAATCGCGCCAGAATATTGTCCAGTCTGTCCGCGGCGGGGCGCGGGTCAATGGTTACCAGGTAGAAAATGCCGGTGCTGATCTCGTCGCCGGCGTTGGGCAGCTGCTCAATTTCCAGTTTGTCGTTGAACACCAGAGACTTGTCCAGAGCATACTGGCGTGCCGCCAGCGCGATGAGCTCAACATCCAGTTTCTGGTCGAAATCAGACAATTGGGCATGTAATGTACTGGCCTGCTCCAGCAGCTGTTCCGCCTGTTTCCGCCTGGCCAGAAAAGCCTCGAGTGAGGGGTCGGGGAGTTCGTTCAGCCTCTCTTCAAGCCCCAGTTCGAGGCAGGTGTTTGAATCTGCAGTCAGCAGCCGAAGGTACGCGTCGCTCAGCGCCTGATAGTCGTCCATTAATCCTTGCTCCGCTTGCGGGTACGTAACCGGGGCGGTGTTGACCCATCCGTTGCCCCAGTGTCACATAAACAGGATTCGGCAGCACGCGGAACGGGCACGTTTTTTAACGCGTTGCGACCGCCACGCATGCGGTGCAGGCCGATGACGCGTGGGGCGCTTTGGCGGGAGTCGTGCTAGGCTATTCAGGCAACGGTTAACTGACAGGCGTTCGGAGCAGGCCATGAAGAAGTGTGTAAATGCAATCCCCCTGGTACTGCTGGCCCTGGCTGGATGCACCACCACTGATGAGATTATTGTCGATCGCAAGGGTATCGATGTTGCCCGCTACGAGCAGGACCTGGCTGAATGCAGGTTGTATGCCGAGGAAGTAAAGAAGGGCGCAAAGGTCGCCAAAGGGTCGGTATCCGGCGCTGTGGTGGGCGGCCTGTTTGGCGCTGCGGTGGGTAACAGTAGCGACGCCCAACGTGGTGCCGGTGTGGGTGCAGTTACCGGAGGTGCCCGAGGGGTGAGGCAAGGCGAACAGGAAGAGATCCAGGTGGTCAAGCGCTGCTTGAGCGGACGCGGTTACCGGATACTGAACTAGTGACCAACCCCGGCTGCCCTGAGCCTGCTACACAGACCGGGCGGCAGCAACAGCAACCCTCCCCACCCATGAGCACGCCGTGTACCGGCAGGATTGAACTGGCCTGTCGACATCGGCCTTCATAATTTGTAAGGAGCATAAGCAATGCGCAAGTACGATATTGTACTTTTCGGTGCCACTGGTTTTACCGGCAGACTGGTAGCGGAGTATCTGCTGGAAACCTACGGGCACAGTGAAGACCTGATCTGGGCGATTGCCGGGCGCAATGCTGGCAAGCTGGCGCAGCTCGCCAAAGAGCTGGGAGCGCCTGAACTCCCGATAATCATCGCCGACAGTGCGGATGAAGATGCACTGTCGAGCCTCGCGGCGAGTACCACTGTGGTGTGCACTACCGTAGGCCCCTACGCGCTTTATGGCAGTGAACTGGTCGGGGCCTGTGTAGCCAATGGAACGCACTACTGCGACCTGACCGGTGAAGTGCAATGGATGCGACAGATGATCGACGAGCACGCAGCGACAGCAGTGGCAAGCGGCGCACGCATAGTGCATACCTGCGGTTTTGACAGCATTCCCTCAGACCTGGGCACCCTGTTCCTGCAGCAGGCCATGCAAGCTCAGTACGGTGTACCGGCAAAGCATGTGAAACTGCGGGTAAATCGCTTCAGCGGTGCGTTCAGTGGCGGCACAGTAGCCAGCATGATCAACATGATGG
>JAUIIQ010000134.1 GCA_030431585.1 Gammaproteobacteria bacterium
ATGGCCGCCGTTACGAATACGTCATTGCCTTGCGCGCTGTGGAAACCGTGGACTTCATGACAGCGCGCTGGGCGCACCTGCCTTATGAGCTGCTGGAGCGGGTATCCAACCGAATTATCAATGAGATCTCCGGCGTGTCCCGGGTTACCTATGATGTGAGTTCCAAGCCGCCGGCGACGATCGAGTGGGAGTGAGCTGAGCTCCAGCCGCCCGGGTTTTGCTAACGCGACGGATGCGTAGGATAGCTGTCGGAATCATCCCCTGCATACAGCAACTGTCTCTTATATACGCTTCATCGTTAGAAAGACTGGCAGAGAAGAACATCTGCTGCGTTGTACATTTCAGGCCGAGTGATGTCCTGGATAGTCCTGCTCACGGGACTTTCCCTTCGAACCCCAACCTGACCAGAGCTGCAGCCATGCGCTGACGCTGGTGCGCATCACGGATGGGAAATGCCTCGAAGAAATCGGTACGCGTTACGCCCGGTAGTAGTCGCCGGGTATCATCAGCCCAGAATTGTGCTCGCTGTTCGCGCCCGGCTAACTGGTTGGCCGCTGCGGCAATCATGGCGATCAGGCCATGGGCGCCGGGCGCCATTGCCCCCCGGTCGGCCCAGTCGGCCGCCTCCTGATCCTCCTCAAGCGTAACATGCGTCAGCCCCCGTGCTGCCAGCATAGCGTAGTGAAGCGGGTCCAGCGGGCTGAGGCGCATGGACAGGTCGAGGTGATCACGGGCATCGAGGGGCGCACCCGACATCGTTTCTGTCCAGGCTTGCGCATAAATGCCCTGGGCGTAGCTGGGACACAGCGATGTGGCCCGCTCGAGCCAGGGATAGGACCTGTCGAGGTCCGCTTCCAGCCAATAGGAACGCCCCATCGTGAAGTTGACGAAGGGATCAATCGGGTCGAGGTCTACACCTTGTTGCGCGTAGTCACGCGCCTTCGCCACTTCCGCGACCATGTCGCCAGCCTGGCGCAGAAAAGCCGTCTGGAAGTGGACGAAGGAGAGCCCTGCATAGGCGCGCGCGAAACCCGGGTCGCTGCGCACTGCGCGGCTGAACATATCCGCTGCAATGTCATTATCCCTGTGATTGAAGCGATACAGGTGCTGCATCCCCAGATGGTAGGCAGACCACGCATCGAGGCTGTCGGGCACCTTCAGTCGGGCCTGGGCAGCTTCCTGCCGGGTTATATGAATTTCCAGGCTGGAAAGTATGCTGGCGCAGATCTGTTCACGCATTTCATGGACATCCTCCAGATCACCGGAGTAACGTTCCGCCCACACCACATCTCCCCGCGCTGTGTCGGCCAGTTCCGTGGTCACAACCAGTCGCTTGTCCTGGACTTCCAGGGTGCCCGACAGGCAGTAACGAACCCCAAGAATGCGCCCTGTCTCACAGGGATCAGCATCGTCGCTCCCCAACCGGAACGAGGAACCCCTGGCCACAACAAACAGCCACCGTAACCGAGACAACTCGACAATGATTTCATGGGCAAGCCCCTCGGCGAAATTGCGCCAGTCAACCTGGTTGCTCAGGTTCCGCAGAGGCAGCACCGCAATCGAAGGGCGCTGGTCGGTGGCAGGTTCTGGAACCCGCATCGCCTCTTCAATTGCGGCGCCCTTTGCACGTGCCGGTCCCGCCCTGGCCAGGATCTCCACATCGGCAATGAAGCGCAGTCCTTTGCCGTGAACAGTTTTTATATAACGTTGGTTTCGACCGTCGTCGCCCAGTGCCCGGCGTGCTGACTTGATACGGCTGGTCAGCGCGGAATCGCTGACGATACGTCGGCCCCAGATGGCCTCCAGGATCTCCTCGCGGGTTAGCAGCCGGTCCGGATGTTCGATCAGCAGGGCGATCAAGGCAAACACCTGAGGTTCCACAGCGCGCACCTCACCCTCCTGCCGCAATTCCGCGCGGTCAAGATCGAGTTCGAATTCATCAAATGCGTAAATCATGGTCTCAGCATAGCTCACTCCACAGGCTGGCTTCCGGAAAAATACACCAAACATCCACACAATCTTCATGTCAGGCTGCGCGATATTTTTGACAATAGCTCAAGTCGACGTCTTCGTGCGTCGCTTAACGGAAACAACTACTGAATCAATCAAGGAGATCGACCATGCCACTCGTTACTATCGACGTCATTAAAAACGTATTCACCCCCGACCAGAAAGAAGCCCTGATCGAGAAAGTCACCGAAGCCATGATCGCTGTAGAAGGCGAAAATATGCGCGGCGTCACCTGGGTTCGCATCAATGAATTCGAAGGTGGCGACTGGGCCATTGGCGGCAAGCGCCTGGGAGCCGCAGATATCCACGCCCTGCAGAAGGGTGAAGCCGCCTGACTACAGCGGTGCGGAACTGCCATGCCGGGACAGGTTATCAGCTATCTGTGCCGGCAGTTTTTTCCGGGAGTTAAAGTTGTGCGGAGGAGTTGAGTAAGCCCTCTCTCGGCACCTATGTCATGAGTTCGCCGGCGTTGTGTGCGGCCGGCTTTAATCACATCAAAGCCGCAGCAAAACGAACATCAATGCGACACTGACCAGAGATGCCATGACAGTCCTGATCGAGTTCCACTTGACCCAGCGGCTCTCGAAGGCACTTCGCGCTGCTGCCAGCGCATCTGTATCCAGCGCGTCAGTATCCACCTGTTGAAGGTCATTGTTCAGTGGCACATTTATTGTGAACGTTGGCACTTGTACACCCAGGACGTATACGAGTGCACTGACAACAACAAACCCTCTCTCTATGCCGTCTAGTTGCAGGGCAGCCAATACTGCCAACGTAAGTAGTGCCGCCACCGAACCCATCCAGACGAGGCCAAAGGCAAACTGGCCCGTTTGAATTATCCCGTCGATTGCTTGAAACGAACGGATAAACTCTCTATCGGCCAGCTTGCCTATTCCTGGCATCACCACCGAAGCGAACGCGAAGACGAATCCTGCTGTTAAAGCACAAAGGAACGTTGCGAGTATCAAGACAAGCTCTAGCAAAATCATGATGCACCCTCCTGTAAAACGTATCTAAAATTTGTGAACAGTCCAGACGACATACAGGCACGATACCAGACCAGTATCACGCAATGGCAGTCCAGAGGCCGGTGTCGGGAACGTTGCTTGCGCAGACGGCTGAATCATTCGGCCCCCGGCCTGGAGTGCGCCGCACAATTCGAACTGCAAGTACGGGTGACCTGTCCAAACCGGCAAGTCAATGGTTATCTGCGATGTGGCCTAACTGGCCGGCTTCATAAGCTGCCTTGATTTCCGCGATTTGTGCTTCTGAGCCCATAACGAATGGACCATCCTGAATATAAGCCTCAGCGATCTGCGCACCATCGAACAAGGCAAAGTGCGCAGACTCACAAGATGTATTCCTGATACTGACTATTGCACTTGCCTCAGTTTTGATTGCGACAGCTTGACCGGCGGCTAAATGCCTGGCGGTTTTACCAACGATAACATCCAGGCACCCCTCAACAGATTGAATCCATATACCTCGATTTGCTGCTGAGTCATGTGAGAACCGGCCGCCTGGCTGAACTGTACCATCCAGTATGGTCATTGCGGTTGATGGGGAGGCTGCACCGCGAACATCATTGGATTCGCCCATGGCTACTTTCACTCGGTAGTCTGCGTTGCTGATAACGGGCATATCTTCCGAGCGTACAAGGCGTGATGTCGGTGTTTCGAATCGCCGGGCTTGTGGGACATTGACGAATACCTGTAATCCATGGGTACGTGCATTCGCTCGAGGGGATTCGTCATGCACTGCACCACGACCTGCGCTGAGCCAGTACAAATCTCCAGGCCGCAGGTCGAAGTTGTTTCCCAGAGAATCTCGATTGTGGAAAAGGCCCTTGCTGTCTTCGAACAATAGAGACACGGCGGACATCCCTGCATGAGGGTGTTCGCCGAACGTGGGTTGCGTCATTACATAGTGATCTATCATCACCAGCGGATCCATCAGCTTTCCGATATGTTGGGCGCGAAAGCTCTGCGCCTCAAAGCCCTTTCCGATCCTGAGTTCAACCCCATCCAGGGTCTCGGATGCGCGAGCTACTTGTTGCTCTATGGAGCCTCGTAAAAGATTAATATCATTGTTGATTACGTTCATTTTCTCAAAGCCTTTGCTGTTCACGTCAGTTGAGAAAAGTATATGAATGAGACAACAAGTATTGGTAGTAGCAATATTTGGATTTACTATCCTGTTTTTGGAACAATAGAGGTTCCTGCTATGGCATCCATTGACCTGAACGACTATTACTACTTCGTACATGTTGTTGAGAAAGGCGGTTTCACCCACGCTGCGAACTCGCTCGGGATCCCGAAATCGCGACTGAGCAGGCACATCCAGCAGTTGGAGGAGCGCTTGGATACGATCCTTATCCAGCGAACGACTCGCCAGTCCAGGCTCACCGAACCGGGTGAAGTGTTTTACCAACGAGCGCGGACTGTGGTCGATCAGGTAGAACTGGCTGAAGCTGAGGTGAAACGGAAGAAGAACATGCTGTCCGGGCCGGTTACATTAAGCTGCTCGGTAGGCGTTGCCCAGTTTGCATTGAAAGAGCTTATTGCTCGTTTTATGACTGACAATCCGCAGGTCACAGTTTTGCAACAAGTGACCAACCAAAATATTGATCTCGTTACCTCGGGTGTCGACATGGCAATCCGTGGCCACACAGATCCGCTGCCTGACTCCACTCTTATATCCCGGCTTCTGGCCGTGGTTGAGTGGAACTTGTTTACTTCTCCGCACTACCTGGCGGGCGTAGAACCGATCGCGACACCAGCAGATATCACAACCTGTCAGACACTCTCTCTGGGATGGCAAGCACCACGTGGCTGTTGGAGCCTAGAACATAAAACTGGAACGAAAGAAGACATATACATTGAGCCTCGTTTGAAGAGCGAAGACATGGCCACGTTAAAGAATGCAGCGAGTGAAGGTCTCGGAATTGTGGCATTACCCGCTTACACCTGCCGTGACGAGTTGGCATCCGGCAACTTGGTCAAAGTATTGCCGGATTGGAATGCTGGCCGAGCAAACCTCAGCCTTGTTATGCAGCGTAGAAGTGGATTTGGTGCACAGGTTGTTGCGCTACAGGAATTTCTCCAGGCAGAAGTCGCCGGCTTTGTGGCAATGCCCCAGCCTGGTCCGGCTGCCAAATAAATTGCCTGTGCAAGAGGTGGTGAACGCGGTATGAGTAACTGACGGATGCAGCGCCGCTGCAAGAGTCATTCTGATTTCCGTTACAGCGCTCTGTCTCGCGGCGCGCACCTTTTTTGCCGCGCGGCCACCACCGCTTGACAGCAGGCTGTTATCGGTGGCCGGTAAACTGGTAGAGGACTATGATCTTCCCTGCATTGCCATAACGAGCGCAAGCCAGAGGGTCTCATTCAATTGGTGCACAAAAGCGAGAAGTTGTTTCCCTCCGGCGATGGCTGGCTGTATGGCGACACCGGTCACCTGTTGATCGGGCTCATAATTGAGGAGGTGACGAGCATTCTCTTGAGGGTGAAGTTCGCGCGCGCTTTCGGCACCCGTTAGGGCAGACAAAGACCGGCGAGTCAGATCAGAAGTGCCTACCGGGGCTGGCGCGTGACTATGCTTCCATCGAGACCGGTCTCGGCCTTCCCAAGTGAATCACGGACAACGCGGGTGACCTGGTGTGGAATCCGGCGATCGAGAGGACCCGGAGCGGGCTGTACCGGACCGCCCTTGACGGTGTCAATGCCTTCGATGAGGACAGAGACGCACTATATGGTACCGGCATTGCTATCCTGCTCAATAGTCACTGGCGCCCGGTTTACGGCCATCCCGGATGGATACCGGATTATTCTTCCAGCCTACAGTATTACCTGGAACGCGATACAGCTATCGCATTTCAGACAAATACGTATATTGGGATAATCGATAGAGGCGCGCCGATTCTCCTGCAACTCGAAAACGAAATTGGATGCGTTGTGCTGGGTGTCCCGGTCGTGAACATTCCTCGGAGGATATTTTACTGCTGAACGTGCCCTGCGCCGGGCGGCAATGGCATGTCCAGTGTTTTTGCCACTACAGTAATGGGGTTGCGCCGCAGGCGGGCAATTTCTTCCGAACCACATCCGAAGGTCCGGATCAGGTGCTTGGCGCCAGTGCCCATGGGAATGCCGATGTGGTTTCCGTTTTCGAGTATCTGCAGAATAATCGGTTCCCAGTCTGCATCAAACTCATAGGTGACCGTAGTGGTATCCACGGTGTATTCGTCCTGCTGGGTAATGGTGTGTTTGTAGGCCACGGTTTTACCGACCTCGTTTTCGCACAGTTGTGCGTCCGCCAGAGCGAACTGAAATGCGATGGTTTGCCAATGTGCATCGCCACCCATGGACTGAGACCAGCCGCCGCGGGTAAATTCCCGCTCCCACAAGCCACTGGCTATATTGATCAGGGGTGGAGCCACCCGGGCAAACGGGTACCCTGGATCGTTGTTTAGAAAATCCAGATAGTCTGCGGTAAGAACAGAGTAGGGCAGGATCATGCCTGACTTGAACATGTACATGTAGCGTTCGCTCAGCTTCGCTCCTTCCGGTGTGTAGACGGGCACGTCAAAACGTCGCCAGTTCCTGCGACACTCGGAACGCATGGAGTTGATGGCGTTCTGCAAAGCACTCAGCACGCGGCCACTCTCGGGTATGGCCGCTTCGCTCTCGGCGATAACGACCAGCGGGTCGCCCGTTTCTTCGCAGCGGGTTTTCGTATCCAACAGTACGACCGCCTCGTTGCGCTCTATACGTCTGTTGAAGCGAGCCAGCGGGCTGATAGCGTTGAGCTGGAGGCGGCGCTCAGCAAGCGCACGGGCTTCGACCGCCTGCTCTTCCATATATTCCAGCTGGCGCGTCGTCAACCCCCTGCTTGTGTTGTGCCCGGTCTTGCGTTGCCAATCGACGATAGCCAGCCGGGTATTCCCATCGATGACGCCATCGACCTGGCCCGGGTCGTATCCCAGCGCGGCGAGAGCACTTTCGATGCGCATTCCAGTTGCGGTATCTGACTGTGAGCTCGATGATGAACTACTGGATTGAGCAGGGCTAGGCCGGCTGCTCGTGGCCTCAGCATTACCTCGGGTTGGAGCTTTTGCTGTCTTTGCTTGCCCCACGCGCGTAACCGACCAAGGTGAGGTGGCGCGTCGACCATTACCCCAGAAGCCGTCACTTACGCTGCAATTGTTTGTGACTGTAAACCGCGCTGCCCCGCTCTGGCTTCCCTCAATCCATTTGCCCGTCAGCTCGTTGCCGCCCGAAGATAGCGTAAGCTCCAGTTTCTTCTCACACGAGCGAACATTGCCGTAGCAGCAATCAAGTCGACCTGCAGCCAGCCCGCACTCCATCGCACCGTAAGACGATGTGTATTCGCCTGCCAGTTGTTCGATGTTGCAGGCTGTTTTTGCGTAAGTAATATTGATTGGCAGGCTGAAAAAGATCAGTGTCAGAATAATGTTTCGTGGCATCATCCACAATTTCCCCAGGGTCTTAAGCTGATTTAAATAGTGTAACATCGCGGCATTGCGTGTCGTAGTGCCCCGAAGGCAGGGTAGCATTTAAAGGTTAGCAGCACGGAAAGTTCTGGGTTGTCGCATTAACACAAAAGGGAAGAAAACCCGCTGGACTTCACCGCACGACTGGCGAAGCTGGCGCCGAAGTCGCGTGTATACGTTACGGTTTCATGGGCCAATGGCTCGAATTTCCCCCCACGCGGGTATGATATCGGGTTAAGGTAGGTGAAGGTTTATGGTCGGCAGTTACCTCCAGGCCAGAGACGGAATCCGGCCTGCCCAATAACCAGAACAAGGAACTCTTGCGATGTTTCGTTGGTACTGGCCGCTCCTGTTCATCCTTTTGGTTGCAGTATTGGGAATGCCTCCAACCCGGCTGCTACAGGCAGCATAACCCTCTACGCAAGCGGGCGGTTATAAATGGGGAGACCACAAGATTGCTAGCGGAAACGGACGGCAGTCACGGTTGCCTTGAAGAAGGGGAAATAGTCCGGTGTGCCGTAATGGTTGCCGGCAAGCACCCGGCCTGGCAATTGATAACCTGCAAAGTGTTGAAACTCAGACAGGTCGCCACCGAAGGGCTGAAGCTGGTACACACCCTGTTCGTTGGCATCGCTCCAGCGCTGAAAGACAACCCGCACGGGAGCGCCCTCGTCGTTCACGTGAACGTCCACTGCTTGCTCCAGTTCACCGTAGCGCACCGTCACGCGAGCGCTGTTTGAATCCAGCGGCTGCCACGATACATGTTCTGCGGGTAACAGACTCGCTGGCGCCCAGACCGCGCTGTCGGCGACAAGTCTGCCAAAAGATGAGCGATAGTGATCGGGCCCGCCTGCGCGCGCCACGGGAAACAGGTTGAACAGCCAGAATCGCGTCCATGAATGGCCGTCTATTGTGCCATCAGATCCACTGATCGCAGCGGACTGCAGCGACCAGACGAAGCCGTTTGGCAAGCCGAGGATCTGTCTGGCCCGCATGGGTCGGTAATTGGGTTCAGCCCTGGTGCCGAGGCCCAGTTCTCCCGTCATTTCAATCTCAACGGCGCGGTGCAGAACAGTTCCCGGTTGAATGGTATAGCTGAAGTAGCGACGTGCGGGCTCGGGGAGGTCGGCAACGATCGCAGGGTCAAAGACCGGCCGTTCGCCTGGGGGCGCTTCAAGCAGTATCTTCCAGGCCCTGGTTTCACTTCGTCGGTCCAGGATTCGCCAGCCTGCTAGTGCGGTCAGGCCCACAAGCAGCAACAGTATCAGCGCAATAAAAACACCTGACCCACTCATCTATCACCTCCGTCGGGAGTTCTGCGGGGCAACGGCTATATCCGCTCTACACGGGTGTTCATGCTTACAAGCGTAACGGGGTCGCCAAACTGGGTGTAGATTGCTACGTCAGCGGCATCGCGACCATAGGCGATGGCCACGCGTCCACCCTGTGGCTGCATTTTTGCAGGGTCGAATGTATACCATCTTCCCCCCACATAGGCTTCAAACCAGGCGTGAAGGTCCATGGGTACAAGGCCTTCCAGGTAACCAACGACCATGCGCGCCGGAATTGACAGTGCCCTGCAGCAGGCAATGCCGAGGTGGGCCATATCCCGGCAGACAGCCTGCGACTTCTGGTTTACTTCCGCAGCACTGATAATCTCGGGGCCTGTTCCCGGAGCATATTCCAGTGTCCGGCAGATATAGTCAACGATGGCCATACACTGGTCGTACCCGGCGGCTTGTCCCGCGACAATCGACTGCGCCATTCCCACAAACCTGTCAGATTCACAGAAGCGGCTGGGTAACAGAAATGGCAGGGTCTCCTCCGGCAGGTTCTGCACCTCTACAAAAGGCGCACCGGGGGCGACATCGAAAGCATCGGCGCATTCTATATTTACGGACGTGTGGACAGAGAATGCACCCGCCGGCGCGACCAGCCTCTGGCAAAGATTTCCGAAAGGATCGGTGAATTCCACTGCCATGACGCCGGGAAAGAACTCGTACTGCTCACGCGCTACCCACTGCTGTCGGCCACTGCGAGGACGCAGCATAAGCAGGAAGGGAGTGGGCACGGGTATGTGAAATTCGAGAGAACAGGATGCATGTAACCACATGAATATCACCATAGGTGTTGGGAGGAGAGTCTGTTACTGCTGGGCAGCCCCAAAATAGCACAGCATAGGCCGACCCGTGATCATCTTTGGCGAGACGGGGTAAGACCATCACCCTGGTGGCAATGGCCGTTGGTTGCCATGCTTCTCTTCAGTCTTGCTTGCGTGTGGTGTAGCGACCGGCCAAGCCTGTTA
>JAUIIQ010000135.1 GCA_030431585.1 Gammaproteobacteria bacterium
CGGAAACAGTGGCCTGCCGTCCGGATCACATTAACCTGTCGCCCAGGCTACAAGCGCCAGACGTTCAATCCTGCAGCAGCGATTGCATCCCTGTCGAGAATCGACTTTACATCTACCAGCGTAGCGTCGTCAGCCATGAGCGCAGCCAGGTCAGCCACGCCGATATCCAGGTACTGGCGGTGAGGCACGGCCAGGATCACCGCGCCGCATTGGGACAGATCATCCCAATCGCACAACTCAAAACCGTATTCTTCCTGCACCTCCTTGGGGTCTGCGATGGGATCGTGTACCCGCACATCACAGCAATACTCACGCAGCTCGGCAATGATATCGACCACCTTGGAGTTGCGCAGATCAGGGCAATTTTCCTTGAAGGTGAGGCCCAGTATTGCCACCCGCGCGTCGCCCACGCGATGCCCACGACGGGCCATCAGCTTTACCGTCTGCTCGGCAATGAACTTACCCATATTGTCATTGGTATTCCGTCCGGCCAGGATAACCTGCGGATGATGACCAGCCGCTTCGGCCTTGTAGGTGAGATAATACGGGTCTACACCGATGCAATGGCCGCCTACCAGGCCGGGGCGAAAAGGCAGGAAGTTCCACTTGGTTCCGGCGGCCTCGAGGACGTCCAGAGTATCGATATCCAGACGGTTGAAGATCAAGGCCAGTTCGTTGATCAGGGCAATGTTCAGATCACGCTGCGTGTTCTCAATAACCTTGGCTGCCTCTGCGACCTTGATTGACGCTGCGCGGTGTATGCCGGCGTGCACTACCTCGCCATACAGTTCTGCGAGGCGTTCCAGCGTCTCGGCCGTATCGCCCGCAACCACTTTCACGATCGTCTCCAGGCGGTGCTCTTTGTCTCCCGGGTTAATGCGCTCAGGCGAGTAACCCACATAGAACCCGTCCAGCGCAGAGGTAGCGTCGGGAGCACCCGCCCAGGGCAGGCCGGAGCAGGATTCAAGCAGCGGAACGCATACTTCCTCGGTACAGCCCGGATACACGGTCGACTCAAATACAATGGTGGTGCCCGGCTGTATATGAGCACCGACTGCCCGGCAGGCACCCTCCAGGGGCGAAAGGTCTGGCCGTCGAGCATCATCAATCGGGGTGGGAACCACCACGATAACAGTGCCTGCTTGCGCAAGCAGGGCCGGATCGCTGGTGTACTCCAGTGAAGCCGCTTGCGCCAGTTGCTCGGGCGTCACTTCTCCGCTGGGATCAACACCAGCACGATAACGTGCAAGTTTCTCTTCGTTAAGATCAAAACCTATTGTTCTGCGATGACCGCCGAAGGCCACCGCAAGCGGCAGACCCACGTAACCCAACCCAACTACTGCAATGGTATCCCTTGCGTTCAAAACGTGCCCTTTATTGGTGATTGTGCGGCGCTTCTCAGTTAGCGAGGAGAAACGTTTACATCGAATGGCACCGAGTATACTGTGCCTGAAAACCACGGGCTATCGCATAAATTGTGACCAGAACGACGTTTTTAACTTTTTCCAGCCACAATCGGGGCAGAACACTGCGCTATGTTTACTAACATCGGCCTTTACAGCTACGGCACCGCGCTGCTGACCTTCGGCCTGCTACTGGTGGTTATCCTGCTTACCTGGGGCAAGCGCGTTCTGGTGCTGCCGGCGGCCGTCGCGGCCTTGATGACCTGCTGCTGGGCCGCTGTTGTGGTTGCCTCGACGCTGCAGCCTTATCCACTGGTCACGTTGATGGAAGTCAGCGAATGGGCGCGCAACCTGTCATGGGGTTTCTATCTGCTAAGCCTGCTGGGCAGCCGCTTCCCCGACGCAGACAACATCCTGTCCGGGAGGCGGTGGCTCCCCTGGTTTGCGGCCGGCGCTGCTGTGTCGCTGGCGGGGTTACTGCTACCGAAGGTGAGCGGCCAGGCATTGCCCCTCCCGGATGGTATTCGCTACGGACTGGTTTTCGTGACCTGGGTGGCACTTGCTGTGATTGGCCTGTTACTGCTGGAACAGATTTTTCGCAATAGCAGCCAACAGGAACGCTGGTCCATCAAACACCTGTGCTTTGGCCTGGGTGTCATTTTCACATACGACTTCTTTATGTACGCAGAAGCCCTGCTGTTTCGTCAGCTGGACGCCAACCTGTGGCAGGCACGAGGTTTTGTAACGGCCATTTCCGCCGTATTCATCGCGGTGGCTCTGACGCGCATGGAACGCCCCCAGAACGACAGCAAACTCTACCTCTCCCGGCATGTGGTCTTTCATACGGTGACCCTGCTTGCCGCGGGCATCTACCTCCTGCTGATGGCGCTTGCCGGATACTTTATCCAGTATATGGGCGGCAGCTGGGGGGGAGTGCTACAGATCGCCTTCCTGTTCGCCTCCGGGTTCCTGTTACTGGCCCTGCTCTTCTCCGGCCAGATTCGCGCCAAGCTCCGCGTGTGGCTGAGCAAGAATTTCTTCAGCTACAAGTACGATTATCGCGTGGAGTGGCTGCAGTTCACCCGCACCCTGGCGCGCGGCGGGGAGAACATTCCGGAGAACATCATCCACGCCATGAGCGACCTTACCAGCAGCCCCAGTGGCGCGCTGTGGGCGAGGTCTGAGGACGCCCAGTTCAGACTGCTGGCCGAATGGGACATGACACTGCCGGTGCATCACAATGACCTGCGCAATATGCCGCAGTGGATGGAGAACTCCGAGTGGATTATTGACCTGAAAGAATGGCGGCAATCCCCCGACCTGTACGAGGGCCTGGAAATACCTCCGCCCATCAACGACATCGCCAGGGCCTGGCTGATTGTGCCGTTGATGTTCGGGGAGAAGTTACAGGGCATTCTGGTACTGCGAGAATCCGACTTGCTGCACAGTCTTAACTGGGAAGACCGCGACCTGCTGAAAGTGGCAGGGCGCCAGGCGGCCAGCCACCTGGCGCAATACCAGGCCAACCAGGCCCTGCTGCAGTCTCGACAGTTTGATGCCTTCAACCGCCTCTCCGCCTATGTCATACACGACCTGAAGAACATCCTCGCGCAACAGTCGCTGATCGTCTCGAACGCGACCAAACACCGCGACAACCCGGCGTTCGTCGACGACGTGATTGATACGGTGGAGAATTCAGTCGCTCGCATGACCAGGCTGATGGAACAAATGCGCAACGGCGTTCGCGGCAGTGAAGTTGAGCCGGTCGACCTGGGCAGCCTGTTACAGGAAACCATTGCCGAGCGCTCGGCGGTGGCACCAGCGCCGTGCCTTGAATCATCGGAGCAGGGGCTTGTCGTTCATGCGGATCGCGTGCAATTAGCCACTGTATTCAACCATATTGTCCAGAACGCGCAGGAGGCCACGGGCAAGGCTGGCAGTGTCACTGTTCGCCTGAAGCGAGACGGGGCTCTCGCCATCATTGAAATCGAGGATGATGGGATTGGCATGGAAGAGGACTTCCTGCGCAACAGGTTGTTCAAACCCTTCGAATCCACCAAGGGGCTGACCGGCATGGGCATAGGTGCATTCGAGAGTCGTGAATTTATCCGCGCAATGGGCGGCGATATCAAAGTAAAAAGCACACCTGGTGTCGGTTCGGTGTTCACTATCGTGCTGTCCATCGATACCTCAATCGAGGCAGTAGACAAGCTAACAGGGACGGAGCAATAGCGGTGAAAGACAACAAGAAAACCCTTCTGGTAGTGGAGGATGATAAAGGCCTGCAAAGCCAGCTGCGCTGGGCGTTCGAAAATTTCGAAGTCGTTCTGGCCGGCGATCGCGAAGAGGCCATCAACCAACTGCGACGCCACGAACCAGGCGTGCTGCTGCTGGACCTGGGCCTGCCACCGGACCCTGGCGGAGTAACCGAGGGGCTTGCCACGCTGACAGAAGTGCTGTCACTGCTTCCCGAGACCAAGGTTATTGTGGTTACCGGCGACAATGACCGCACCAATGCGGTGAAGGCCATCGGCCTGGGCGCCTACGACTTTTATCAGAAGCCGGTAGACCCTGAGCTGCTGAACCTGATGGTGGAGCGCGCCTACAGCGTGCATGAGCTGGAGAAAGAAAACCGGCAACTCGCCCACAATGAAGAGCAGATGCCACTGGACGGCATTATCGCTACCAGCCCCGCCATGCTGAGCGTATGCCGCACTATTGAGAAGGTTGCCCCGGCGGATGTAACAACATTGCTTTTGGGGGCCAGCGGAACAGGCAAAGAACGCTTCGCACAGGCGCTGCATGGATTAAGCAATCGCAAGGACAAGAAAATGGTGGCCATCAACTGCGCCGCCATACCCGAAAACCTGCTGGAGAGCGAACTCTTCGGTTACGAAAAGGGCGCATTCACCGGCGCGGCCCAAACCACACCGGGAAAAATCGAGTACGCGGATGGCGGCACCCTGTTCCTCGACGAAATAGGTGACCTGCCACTGGAACTGCAGGCCAAACTGCTGCGCTTCCTGCAGGAACGAATTGTGGAACGTGTAGGAGGACGCAAGGAGATACCGGTAGACGTCAGGATTATCTGCGCCACGCACCAGAAGCTGCCCGAGCTGATCAAGGACGGTCGCTTCAGGGAGGATCTGTACTACCGGGTCAGTGAGATAACGGTCAATATCCCGCCGCTAAAAGACCGTGAGGGCGACGCCCTGGTCCTGGCCAGAGCATTTCTCAACCGTTTTGCTGCTGAGATGGGTGGCAGCGTCAAAGGATTCGACCCGGCAGCCATAAAAGCCATCGAATCCTACGACTGGCCGGGCAACGTGCGCGAGCTGGAGAGCCGGGTCAAGCGCGCCACTATCATGGCTGATTCAACGCACATTACCCCGGAAGACCTGGAGCTGGAGGACGTCACCGACGAGTCTCAACCTCTCAACCTGAGACAGGTCCGGGAGGATGCTGAACGTCGGGCTGTGATGCGGGCCCTAAACCACTGCAACGAGAATATCTCGGAAGCCGCAAATATGCTGGGGATTACCCGACCAACGCTCTATAATCTGCTGGAAAAGCTGGGACTCAAGCCGTAGCGTTTTTACAGCTGGACGTCCTGCCCCCTTACCAGCAAGACCACGAAGGGCCAGACAGAACCGTGGCAGACCTGCGCAAGCTGCATGTACAAGCCTGAACCGCCCCTGATCGCACGCATCTGGAATGCAATCGCGCCGGACGCTTCAGCCACGGCCGCATTCGATGCACCAACATTGCTGCAGCAAGCTGTCGACAAGACAGGGCTGGAAAACACCCAGGATCAGCAATTTCTTGAAGGCATGACGGCATTTCTGTCATCTGCCAATAAATCCGGCGGCTTCCATGCGTTTGGCAGGTTCTACCTGAAACAACTGGTGATCGCGATGCTGGTTCACCGGCTCAAGCTCGCGGAGCTGCTGCGCGAACATCCCGACATTCAGCAACAACGGTTACCGCAACCGCTGTTCGTCATTGGCTTGCCACGCAGCGGCACCACCCTGCTGTTCAACCTGCTGGCCCAGGACCCCGCATACCGCTACCTGTACAACTGGGAAGCATTTATCGGCCAGGTTCCACCCAGGGGCAACTACACCTTCCATACCGATCCGCGCAGGCGCCAGGCTGTGTGGATGCTGCGCTTTCAGAAGTATTTATTGCCCGGCCTGGATGCCCTGCATGAGTTTTCCGCCGGTGGGTCAGAAGAATGTACGCCTGTGCTGATGCAGGGTTTCGCCACCCAGGCACTGGCAGGTGGCTATGACGTAGCCAACTATTCGGCCTGGTTGGACACGGCGGATCACATCCCTACCTATCGACATCACAAACAGGTGTTGCAAGCCCTGCAGTGGCAGTACCCGGGAGAGCAATGGCTGTTGAAATCCCCCGACCACCTTGCCGCCATCGACGCCATTGTCAGCGTGTACCCGGACGCACGCTTTGTGCACATACACCGCGACCCGGCGCAGTCTGTGGCCTCCTGGGCCAGCCTCAACCTGCTGTACCGCAGCCTCTATTACCGCTCCATCGACAAGAACGCGCTGGGGCAACAGATATTGGACCGTCTCTCGGCGGACATGCGCGCCTGTATGGCAGCGCGGCAACGACACCCCGAGGCGCGCATCATCGATGTCAGCTACGATGCGCTGACAGCTGACCCTCTCTCTGTTGTGGCGGATGTGTATGCACAACTGGGGCAGCCTTTCTCGGGCAGCAACCAGCAACACATACAGCGCTACATGGCAGAGAACCCAGGCGGAAAACACGGCGCGCATCACTACCTGCCCGAGGACTTCGGTCTGACTGGAGAACAGATTCATAGCGAATTTCGTGAATATATCAGCCAGTTTCTCGCACCCCGGGGGCCAGCCGGGTGACGCCCCTGAAATCGCAGCCAGACCGAGGCCTGTCGCTACGGCCACGATCCCTGTTGTTCGCCCTCGCACCCACCCTGCTACTACTGCTGACCTTACTGGCTCTGGCAACGGACGTGGCTGCCGGCAGCCTCGCTGTGCTGTGCGCATTGACCGTAACCGCTATCGCCGGCGCACTGCTGCGACTCGACCGGATCGTTCAAGCGAGCGAGCATGCGCGTTCACTTTCCATTGCGCGTATTCACCTGCTGCTGCATAGCGTCCCGATGGCCTGGGCCGTCTCGCAGCTGGCAGGGGTGCACACTTCCGCCACCGACCTGCTTTGGGCGTTTCTGTTTACCCTGTTTTTCCTCACAGGCAGGGCAACCTGGAAGCGGCTGGCCGCCCTCTACCCGGCCACGCTCATCTACAGGTTGTTCCACCGCGGCAACAGTGCTTTCCTGACCTCGCTGCCCATACTGTATCTCGCCGGCCTTGCCCTGCCCGAGACCGTCAACCCGTTATGGATGCACCGGGTTGCCACCTTCTATTTTTCCATACATTTCATGATTCTCGGTGTCAGTTGCCTGAAAATTGCAGCTGACCTTGGGCCCACCGACGCCTCCGCAGGGGATACACCACAATGAAATTTATTGCTTTGTCCAACGCCCATGCCCTGGCCCACGTGTCACGGCTGCTGGAGATCGCCAAAGTGCTGCGCTCCCGTGGCCACGAGGTGTTGTTCGCCGGCTATGGCAAGTACCTGCAAATTGCTACCTGGGACGGCTTTGAGACGCAGGAGCTGCCTTACATCACCGTGGAGCAGGTAGTGGAGGCAGTGCGCTCACAGCGACTTTGGGAGCTTTACCAACGGGAGCAATTGCACGAATTTCTCCAGGCAGAGCTGGCACTGTATGAGCAGTATCAGCCCGATCTGCTGTTGATCGATAACCGGCCCACCGCGCGCACCTCCGGCGAACGTGCCGGACTGAAGTGCCTGGCCGTGGCCAACGTGCACATGAGTCGCTACAAGAAGATCCCGTTCTTCAGTTTGGCGGACGTGTTGCCGGGCAACGGCCTCCCGGGGATGGGTTTTGTCGACCGGCTCGGTAACGCGGCAGAGTGCTTCGTTTACGACAAACTGGTCATGCGTGCGCTGAATGCGATACGCAAGGAGTGGCAGCTACCCGCGCTGCACAGTTATGAACATGAGGAGGGTGACATAACCCTGTTCCCGGATATTCCGGAATTCAACCCGGTGAGGGAACTGCCCGCTCATGCCCAGTATATCGGGCCACTCACCTGGCACAATTCATTGCCAGAGCCCAGCTGCCTGGCCCAGCTGCGCGACGACCAGCCGCGGGTATATATGAGCCTGGGCAGCGAAGGGCTCGATGACCTGGTCGCCCACCTGGGTGAACTGGCGAAACAGGGTATACAGGTGATTGTCGCTACCGGCGCGGCGGGCCTTGAAAAAACCGCAGAGGTCCCGGAAGGGGTCTTTCTGGAGGAATACGTCAACACCGACAAGTTGCTGCCGCACTGTGACCTGGTCTGCTGCCACGGCGGCAACGGCACGCTGTACCAGGCACTTTCTTTTGGCGTTCCTGTAGTGGTGGTCGCCACGCACCAGGAGCAGGCCTACGGCGGAAAACAGATTCAGCGTCTGGGTCTGGGACAAACGATGATGCTCAAGGCGGTGAAGAAACATGGCTTCGGGCGGGTAACAGCCGCCGTCAGCGAAGTCCTTGCCGACGCAGACTATCGCACCCGTGCGCGTCAATTCGCAGAACACCTGCAGGGTTATAACGGCGGCGAGGTGGGTGCGAACGCAGCGGAGAAACTGATCCTGTGACATGCCTTGCAGAAATCGAAGGCGAAAAAAAACCGCTGCTCTCGCAGCGGTTTCTTGTTTCCGGTCACTAAGGCAGGCATTACACCTGCCTTGCTACCTGTCGCTTAAGCCTTGGCTTTGTTGCGGCGACGGATGCCGGCCAGACCAAGCAGGCCCAGACCCATCAGCGCTACTGAAGCCGGAGCAGGCACTTCGTTACGGATAACTACGCCTGTGGTAGCTGCCAGGTTGAGGGTCCAGTTACACACTGCAACGGGGCAATCAGCTGTCAGAGTCACCAGGTAGCTCTGCGGACCGCCTGTGCCGTTGGACACACTGGAGGGATCGCCGAACGGGATACCGAATGCGATGCCAGCACCAGTACTCTGGGTGATGGTCAGGTCAGACGGGTCACTTGGGTCATCACAGCCAGCACTGCCAGATGAGCAGTTGGAACTAACGCCGTCAGATGTCCAGCTGGCATCAACGCCGCTACCTGTCAGCGAAGCTGTTACGCTGGAAGAGTACTGTGCGTTGGCGTCGATAGTCGGGCCACCCAACAGAGCAGTGTTGTCGATTTCAGCGAACTGATCGAGGAACGCGTCGAAGGACAGTGTTATCTCGACAGAGCCAGAACCGGTCTGGAACAGGAAGAACAGGTTGGTGTTCGACTGCACGGAAGTCCCTGCAGATGCCGTACCATTGCCCACCAGGTTGGCTTCACTTACCTGCTGCACGCTGGAAGGCACGAAGTTGACAAGCTCTGCCGTAGTGATTTCCGCGTTGCTGTTGGCGTAGTTAGTGCTTGTAACGCCTGACAGGGAGTAGTCTCCAGCACCTCGGATGTTGCCACCTGAGCCAGGAGCATTCACCGCGTCACTGGACAGAACCGGCGCTACGCCGCAATCGTTATTCAGCGGCTGACCACCGCAAGAATCTGCATCGCCTACTGCCGCGCCGTTAAGCTCAGCTGAGGTAGATGTTGAGTAGCCGAAGCCTTCGATGCTGATCGGATTACCGCCAGAATCAATAGAAATTGTCAGCTCGTCGATAGACAACTCAGAGCCGGCATAAACATACGCCTGCGCCGACTGGGCTGCGAGCATCCCTGTGGCACAAACACCCAAAACTAATGCTAATGGTTTTTTTACGAACATGGTTGTAACTCCTCGGTTGTACACATCGTTCTTGACCTGTGGAATTACTTGCATGGCGTGTGCCAAGTATAAATATTTCATATATTTCAATGATTTATATAACACCAAGGCAAGCTGAAGGCAGCTGTAGCCCATAGAGTGTAAAAATTACTGACGCCATCATTGCAACTCAGCCAACAGGCCACGGGCTTCCCGGGCATGCTCGGAATCGCCCGCACTGCTTACGATAGTCTCGAGCAATGCTCTGGCCTCCTCGTTCTTATCCATGCGTACCAGCAATGCTGCCAGATGAAGCTGTATCTGGTAATCGGCCGGTGCCAGCTGCGCAGCCAGTTGCAGGTGCTCAAGCGCCGCCGGAAGTTCTCCCGCCAACATTTCTATATTGCCAAGCGTATCGAGCACGTAGGGGTCACGAGGTCGCAATGCCAGTGCCTGCCTGCTCAACTCCAGGGCACCCTCGGTATCCATTTTGCGACTCAGCCAGGCTGCGTTGTTCAGCGACGGTACATGTTCGGGGTAAACCACCAGCACATCCCGGTAAG
>JAUIIQ010000323.1 GCA_030431585.1 Gammaproteobacteria bacterium
GCCTCCGCGTCAGCAGGCGGCGTTCACTCCCGCCTCGTTGAGCGGCTTTTGCGATATAGAGGGGCTGCGTCAGTTGCAGGCGGGTGGCGCACTGCTGGTGGATTCGCGCGAGGCGCCGCGCTATCAAGGGTTGCAGGAACCTGTAGACCCTGTCGCCGGGCACATTCCCGGTGCCGTCAACCACCCGTGGATGGGTGTCAGCGACGAGTCCGGCCGCATGCATGACTTGCAGCGTCAGCGAGAGCACTGGGCTGACAGCGCCGACGCAGAACAACTGGTGGTGTACTGTGGCTCGGGTGTGACCGCCTGCGTAAACCTGTTCTCCCTGGCCGTGCTTGGTCGCGATGATGCCATTCTCTACGCTGGCAGCTGGAGTGATTGGTGCAGTTACCTCTAGCGCCAGCCTACTCTGGCCGTTTTGCGACATTCGGGCTAGGCCCACGGCGCTGCCTACGTTAAAATGCGCGGCCATTTTTGACCTAACCGGGCCAGACCATGCTGGAAATCAACCCGCTACTGCAAACACTCAAAGACATCGAGGCACGCACCGACGTGCTTAGGGGGTATCTTTGACTTTGCCAATCGTAAGGAACGCCTGGCTGAGGTAGAACTTGAGCTCTCCGAGCCCAGCGTCTGGGATGACCCTGCACGCGCCCAGGAACTGGGTCGGGAGCGGTCCTCACTGGAGGAAATTGTAGCCACCATAGAGGCGATGGATGCCGGGGTGGGCGATGCCGCCGACCTGCTGGAAATGGCTGCCGCTGAAGACGACGAGGGCACGGTTGCCGAAGTCGAGGCGGACATTGCCAACTTGATAAAGCAGTTGGAGAAACTGGAGTTCCACCGCATGTTCAGCGGTGAAATGGATGGCAACAACGCCTTCCTGGATATTCAGGCGGGTTCCGGTGGTACCGAAGCCCAGGACTGGGCGGAGATGTTGCTGCGCATGTATTTGCGCTGGGCCGAGTCCCGTGGCTTCAACGCCGAGTTGGTTGAGTGTTCTGCAGGTGACGTTGCCGGAATCAAGAGCGCTACTATTTATATCCAGGGAGATCACGCATTTGGCTGGCTGCGCACAGAGATCGGTGTACACCGACTGGTGCGCAAGTCCCCGTTTGACTCGGGCAATCGCCGCCATACGTCCTTCACTGCCGTGTTTGTCTCTCCCGAGATTGATGACAACATCGATATTGAAATCAACCCGGCGGATGTGCGCACAGATACCTATCGTGCCTCGGGTGCCGGTGGCCAGCACGTCAACAAAACCGACTCTGCAGTGCGCCTCACGCATAACCCCTCTGGTATTGTGGTGCAGTGCCAGAGCGAGCGCTCGCAGCACCAGAACCGTGACAAAGCCTGGAAAATGCTGCGCGCGAGACTGTATGAACAGGAAGTGATGGCGCGCCAGGAAGCCGCTCAGGTGACCGAGGACAACAAGGCCGATATCGGCTGGGGAAGCCAGATCCGTTCCTATGTGCTGGATGACTCGCGGGTCAAGGACCTGCGCACCGGGGTCGAAACCAGCAACACCCAGGCGGTACTGGACGGCAGTATTGACCAGTTTATTGAGGCTTCGCTGAAAAGCGGCCTGTAATGAGAAGCAGAAACTATGAGTGACAAGCAGGCAGACTCCGAGAGTCATGACGAGAACAAGCTGATAGCCGAGCGCCGGGCGAAACTCGACGCAATCCGCGAACAAGGGAACGCCTTTCCCAATGATTTTCGGCGCAGCGCCGAAGCGGGTCACCTGCAGCGTGAGTATGGTGAATCTTCCAAGGAAGATCTGGAAGCTGCTGACCGCCACTTCAGCGTGGCC
>JAUIIQ010000324.1 GCA_030431585.1 Gammaproteobacteria bacterium
GTCTCGGAGCGGAGTTTTATGTGCCGGTCTGCCTGTTGATCACCGCCTTGATTTTCGCCATTACCGCTGCGCCAACTTTCATTTTTCTCAAAGAGAGAGCACGCCCGCGCCCACTGCCTGCCGGAGCCGGCTACGTTGCGGCAGGACTCGGCCAGGTACTGGACACGCTGACGCATGCCGCGCGGCTACCTGATCTATTTCGATTTCTCTTCTGCATTGTCCTGTTCCAGGCCGGGGTGTCGACAGTCGTGGTAGTCGCGGCAATCTACGCGCAGGAAGTCATCCAGTTCACCAGTCAGCAATTGATCGTGCTCATCATGCTGGTCAATTTCACCGCAGCGATAGGCGCCTTCACGTTCGGCTTTGCACAGGACCGCTTCGGCTCTGTTCCCAGCCTGGCGGGCGCGCTTATCGTCTGGATTCTGGCGATTGCGGTGGCGCTACAGGCCAGCACAGAGGCCCACGTCTGGATCGCCGGCAACCTGATCGGGCTGGCAATGGGGGCCACCCAGGCTGGAGGTCGCGGACTGGTGGGCCAACTGACACCCAAATCACACAACGGTGAGATATTCGGGCTATGGGGGCTGGCAAATCGCGCCGCTGCAATTATCGGCCCGGTCAGCTACGGCATTATTAACCGTCTGGCCGACGGCGACCACCAGGTTGCATTGATCTCCACGCTGGTGTTTTTTGTGCTCGGGCTGGGCCTGTTGCTTACGGTAAACGAAAGACGCGGTCATCGCGACGCTCTGCGGCTCAGCGAGGCTGATCTTCCTCACGGCGATAGAGAGTAAGCAGGAAGTCTGCCCTGGTTTGCAACGAACTCGATCCACTGAGTCTCTCTTTGTGCTCACGCAGACCACCATAGGCGTAGGGCGTCATGGCCAGCACATCGCGCAGAATACCGCCTTGCAAATCAAGCAAGAACCGCAGGCGACTGGTCGTGGGCGCAGCGAAACCGGGAATCGCAGGCATTGCCGGCAGGTGCGGTCGCGGCGTGTCATACAGCTGCTGACGCAGCTCCCACAGATGGTCCTCGCCGGGAGACACTTTCAAATACCAGCCACCGGGTTTGATCAGGCGTGCCAGTTCCGCATCGCTGGCCGGCGCAAAGACACCCAGAACTGCATCCAGACTGCCCTTTGCCAGCGGCACGTCAAATGCGCTGGCTACAGCGAAATGAGCGGGTTTACAGGCTTTTGCAGCAAGTCGCACCGCAGGCTTGGCAATATCCACAGCATGCAAAAGCACCCCCGGCATGGCCGCGAGCAGGCACTGGCTGTAGTAGCCTTCTCCACAGCCAAGATCCAGCATGCAAGCGTCCTCACCGAGCACATCCTGCAAGGTGCTACTGATTTTATCCGCCAGCGGCTGATACAGGCCCGCGCCATGTACTCGACGCCGGGCTTCGATCATATCCCGGTTGTCTCCCGGCTCCCTGCTGCGCTTACGGTGTACCGGCAGGAGGTTGATATAACCCTCTTTGGCCTTGTCGAAACAATGCCCGTCAGCACAACGCGAAGAGCCATCAGCAGCCTGCAGTGGTTGTCGGCATAATGGGCAAAGCCATTTCGCGCTCATGCCCTGCCTTTCCTGGCTGGTCCAGGCGTCAGTATTCTTCTGTTCATTCATCCTCGTCCCGGAGAAGCTGGTGCCACCCTACAGTGCACCTTTTCGAACCCGACGTCTGTTTCACCGCCACTGGAGGGGCTCATCAGGTCGTGCCATAGCAGGAAAAATAAAACATCCGTATTATCTTTGTTCCAGCCGTGTACAACAATCATAGCAAAGCGGAGTATCGCCAAT
>JAUIIQ010000325.1 GCA_030431585.1 Gammaproteobacteria bacterium
ACAGCCTCCGCGAAGCGGAGACCCTGATCGAACAGTGGAGGAAACACTACAACACGAAACGACCACACAGTGCTTTGGGCTACCGCCCTCCAGCCCCGGAAACAATCGTACCGATGGACCCAAGACCAGTCATGCACTAAGAATTAAGCTGGACCACTCAGGTGGGGCCGACCACCGGCGCTTTCCCTCGCTCAAAGCCCGACACTCAAACTGAACGATAGGGCAAACTCGCTGCGCGATTCATTGGTGGTTTGCCACCACAATCTCCCTGCATTCAGCGACAGAGTTGCACGCCCCGAAATATCGGCGTTGATCCCTGCGCCAAGGCCAACCGCCAGTCGCGTATTCCGCAATGCGCCGGTGCTGTTTCCGGTCCAGCGGACTGCGGCGACATCACCCATCAGCTGCGGTGTGAAGCGCCAGTTGCCGAAGGTCCAGTCAGAAACAGTCAGGGTGTTTTGCAGCGCGAGACCATGATCACCGTAGACAGAAACATCGCCAAACCGAACGGCGTTGCCTGACACCGCGTTAAATTGCTGTGATTGCAACAGCTTGCCTGTCGCTATCTGTCCACGCGCCGCAATCGACCATGTCCCACCCACCGGAAGCGCCATTGACTGTGAGAACCGCGGCCGCAGGATGGCATAGTCAGCTGTGGCCCCTGACCTTGCGGCATCGAACCGGGCGTCGGAATTTCCGCCACTAAAGTCACCAGGGCTGAGCAGCAGATCCACCCCGTAGCTGCGCTGCCCCCGCTCGAGCCTCCGTGCGCGGCTCCAACCAGCCTTTAGATAGGCCAGGTCTACATCCGTTCGCGAAACTGGAATGCCCGCGAATTGCAGCTCGTATTCCTCGCTGGAGACCTCAACGCCGACATACCAGTCCTGCTGCTCTCCGGCATTCGTGCCAAGGCCTGGCGCGTGATAGGTCAGGCCAAAGCGCGCAGTCGACTGGACCTGACGGAAAACCCCCGAAAACTCGTTTTTTGGCTTGGTGTAATAGGCCGATGCCTGGAGCCTTCGCCCGCCCCGCAGGAAATGGCTGAATGTCAGCGTATGAGCGATGGAGGTGGAGTTGTCCGGATCCGCACCCAGATCGTAGCGCAGCACATCTCCTCTCCCCAGCACATTCCCGAAAACCGCGCTGCCATTCAGGTTCGTACTCGTTTCACCATCAAAAACGTCCGTGCTGAACCCAAGCGTGAAGTCATAGGGTCGCTGCTCTTGCGTCACCAAGGTGAGCGCCGTGGTGGCGGGCTCCTGGCCCGGCGCCGAGACGAGCCGCACATCACGATAGGGATTGGCGTTCAGCAGCGCGACATCCGCTTCCAGGATCTCGGCATTGATGGTCTGTCCGGGTTGCACGCGGATCGCGCGGCGGTAGCTTTCGGCCTCGAAGTATTCCGCACCATCCACGGCCGGGGCCTGCGCCAAGAGCGAGGGCTGCACCAGAATCGCCACGGAGCCATGGGTGATGTCCTGTTCCGGCAGGGTCACCAATGTGAAGGGATAGCCCGCCTCCCGGAAGTGCAGCCGCACATAGGCTGCCAGCCGGTGGAGGCTTTCCAGTGAGGCCGGGCGGCCGATGGCGCCTTGCAGGCGCGCAGCCAGGGCGGCCTCGTCGGGCGCCTCGAGCCGCTGAGAGATCTGCACCCCGGTCTGGCGGCTGGCGGTGGTGCCCGGCGCACGGGCCACCAGGGCCAGGCCGTTGAGTCGGGGCAACAGGGCCTCTTCGCCTGATAAGGCCGCAAGCTGCGCTGCGGGGCCTTGCTGCGCCGTGACGGGCAGCGCGGGCAAAAG
>JAUIIQ010000136.1 GCA_030431585.1 Gammaproteobacteria bacterium
GCCGGGGAGACTGACTCCCCCTGCCCCCAATGGCGCGCGAAAGCTATCACCTACTGCCTGTATCGCGATATCACCCAGCGCCATATCCAGGGCCGGCATCTCCATTTCCTGTGGTGTCTGTGGGCTGGGCGGAGCCAGTTGCGGAACCTCAAGCGCGGGCTCCCTGGCCGCATCCTCGGGCTGCTCGACTTCTGTCTCCGGCTCAGGCTCCTGCGGTTCAGGCCGGATGATCTCGACATTGCGAAACACCGCCAAATCAACCTGCGAGCGCTCGCTCAGACGGATGAGTCCGTGCATGAACAGGAAAATTGCCACCGTAATCACCAGCGCCCCGGCCAGCGCGGACAGCAGGCGCAGTGCCCGGGAAGTCATTGCACGCCCTTCTCCGCGGCTATCGCAATGCCCTCCACCCCGGCAAGTCGAACCTGGTCCATAACCTCCACCAGCATGCGGGTGGAGGCGTTCTCGTCGGACTGTATGATCACCGAGCCCTCGGGATTGTCCGCATGTAAACGGGCGACAACAGCACGCACGCTGCGCGGGTCCACCGGACGCCGGTCCACCCACACCTCGCCACTGGCAGTGATCGCTATAAAAATATTTGCATTGGGCTGCCTGGAAGCAGAATCCGCCTGAGGCGTGGAGACAGTCACCCCGGATTCCTTGACAAAGGACGTGGTGACAATAAAAAAGATCAGCATGATGAAAACGATATCGAGCATGGGCGTCATGTCCAGCTCGGTCTCATCCTGCTCCGGCAGGTGCCGCCTTGCGCTCAACTGTGCACCTCGCCGTCGCTAAGTGGCATGGCATCGCGGAGAGTGCTGCGACAACGATCGGCAAGCTGGCGCAGCCTTACCGTAAAGTAGATACCGGTCAGTGCAACCACCAGGCCTGCCATGGTGGGAATGGTCGCCCGGTACACACCGCGCGCCATTGCCTGTGCATCGTCATTGCCGCTTACCGCTATCACCTCGAAAACGCCGATCATGCCCAGCACCGTGCCCAACAAGCCCAGCAACGGACAGAGTGCCACCAGCACCCGGATCATGGGCAGATAGGCATGCAGCGCCAGGGAGGCCTCGCATAGCATTGACTGGCGGATTTTCCTGGCGCGCCAGGATGCACGGTCCCGTCGCGACTGCCATGCGCTTACCAGCGAGCGCGCCCGGGCAGGCCAGGTAATGCGCAAAAACCACGCGCGCTCCAGAATCAGTAACCACAGCAACAGGCAGGTCGCAAACAACACCCACAGCACGCTGCCACCCTGCCCGATAAAATCGCTTACGGCATACCACCAGGCCATCGCCTATGGGCCCTCCGCTGAGCGCGCCAAAACGCCGGCGCACTGTTCATCCAGGCGCTGCACCGTTCCCCGGGCAAGAAATGCTACTACGCTGTGCCCGAACAACAGCGGTATCGCGACAACCAGCCCCAGCACCGTGGTCACCAGCGCCTGCGATATGCCGCCGGCCATCAATTTGGGGTCGCCCGTACCGAACAGGCTGATAGCCTGGAAGGTGAGGATCATGCCGGTAACGGTACCCAGTAAGCCTAATAATGGAGACGTTGCCGCCAGCAATTTGATCAGGCCATTGCCACGCTCCAGCGCCGGAATTTCTGCCAGCACAGCCTCATCGAGTTTGAGTTGCAGCAGCTCTTCCTGCTCCAGGGATATCCCTTCCACGGCTTTTAGCACCCTGCCCAGCGGATTATCGTCAGTCGGTGAGGCGACAGCAGACAGTTGCCTCCTGATGCGCCGGGAGATCACCAGCAGATACAGTAAGCGCCAGGTAGTGAGTAACAGACCGATTACGCCGAGGCCAATAATGATCATGCCGATCGTTCCGCCCTGTGCAACCCGCTCGCGCAAATCCGGGGTAAAGCTGAGCATGCCCAGCAGATTGCCCCCGGTAGGATCGACCGCCAGGGTAAACAGCCCGCTCTCTGCCTCGGTGACAGCACGCGCCGCCTTCCTGAAGCGCGCCGGAGGCTGACGGCTCAGCAACAGAAGCTCACCGGTTTCGGGCACGTAACGAAGGTAGTCGCCCTGCGCCCAGGCATTGAAAACGCCCAGGCGCAGCACGCTGGTATTCCGGGTGGCACCCGCTGTATCAATTACCGATGCGTCAAACTGGGTGATTTTGCCGGCCTCGGTCATGTCCTCCTGCAATAATAGCCAGAGCGTCTGTATATCCTCGATGGTGGCCTGCGTATCCGCAGAGGCGAGTTCACGCATCACCTCTACCCTGTCACCCAGTTGTGCGGTGAGCATCGACTCCTGGAATACCGCCGCGAAGTCGCCGGCGAACTCCCGGAAAGTGCTGGACAGATCGCCGATATCCTCCACCACTTTCACCAGTTCGGCTTCCAGCCTGGCAATCTCATTGGCGTTGTTGTCGGTTACTGCCAGCAGCGGCTGGTTCTGCTTCTGCTGCTGCTCGAACTCGCGTTGCGCAGCCTCAAGCAGACGCTGTTGTTCGCGCTTGTCAGCAAGGAATTCCTGTTCACGCTGCCGATTGATTGCACGCTGGCGAGCCTGCTCCTGTTTCACTGACTGCAGTAACGCGTCGAGATTCTCTATCTGCGTGCCAGGCTGCTCCTGTGCCGTTACTGCACAGGCGCCAAGCAGCAGAGCTATTATCAGCAGACGACGCATCACGGGGCCACCGCCGCGGCAGGAAAAGGCAAGGCCAGCAAGTCGGGTGCGGTTTGATTACGCGCCACGCGCATGGCTACCGCAAGCGCCCGGTTATGGGCTGCATCCAGGGTGACCCAGTCCTGCAACTGCTGGTCCCAATATCCACTGAGCTGCCTATCCAGGCTTTGATAGTACAGCGCGGTCCGCCCGAGCCGCAGGTACTCGACAGACAGATTTTCACCGTCTCGCTGCAGCGGGCCGCGCCAGGCTTCCACCGTGCGACTGTAATCCTGCTCGAGTTGATAGGCCTCCAGTAACAAGCGGAATCGTGCGGAGACCGGAATGTCGGGGTGGTCCAGGCGTTGCCGTAACTGCATCACCGCACTGATGCGTTCCTGCTGATGAAATGGCAGGTCCAGTACGACGAACTTTTCCAGAGTGTCCACCATGGAACGCATCAGCGGCAGGATACGCTGGCGGGTAATTCTTGCCTGGGCAATCTGCAGGTTGAGTGATTCAATCTGCGCACGCTGCGCATTCTCCAGGTTTTGTAACTCGCGGGTGTAGGCCTCCTGGTACTCTGCGCTTTCCTTCAGGCTGCGGTACTCTTCCAACAGTATCCGGGTTTCACGCGACAGGGCATCCACTTTGGCCTGCGACTGTTCGGCACTGCGATTGGTTGCTTCCACCACATCAAGGCTGTTTTGCAGGTCAGCCGCGAAAGCAAACGGCGCAGCCAGGCTCACAAGCAGCAGGTAGCGGCAGCGGTGCAGAAACGGTACAGGGTGCGGTTTCAAGCTGGCTCTCTCTGGTAATAAAACGTGACGAAACACTGTATACGGACCACCTTGAACTTCAATAGGCGAGCTTTTTCTGCTCACGCAGAGTGGGTAAATCCGGCAGGCCAAGGCGTGCCCGTATCTCCGCGGTCAACTCGATTATCTGTTGGTAAAAAAAATCATGTGCGGGAGACCCAATAACGCGCTGATGACGCACCGCGACATACTTGATGCTGACATCGCCTATCCCCGGTATGGGCAGCGCCGAAATGTAGCGAGACAGGTTGAACTGCTCAATAAACATGGGTGGCGCAGGAAACAGGCAGTCGGTTTTTCTCACAATCTCCAGGGCTGTCTGCAGGTCATCCGTTTCGTAATGGTGCGGTGCACGACGCTCAAACTCGAGAACCGCTTCCGCGTCACCCTCGTGAAAACTCAATTCCGATATATCCGTGGACAACAGCGCGAGATGGGGAAATTGCGTGAGGTCCTCGATCGTGAACGCTTCCAGTTTATGCAAGGGATGCCCTTTGCGGGCCAGCAGCACCGGCCGGGCAAACGCCAGTGTCGTCAGGTCAAGGTCTGGCGGGTACTGCTGGCGCTCGATTTGCAGGGCAAAGTCGAGACTGCCGGTGGCCAACTGATCAAACGCGTGTTCGATACGCGAGAAGGCCCTGACTCTCATACCCGGCGATTTCTCCTGCAGGCGGGCCATCAGCGCCGGCAGAAACCAGACGCCCATATGACCCTGCATCAGGATATTCATCTGCCCGTCATAAGTTGCCGGGTCGAAGTTGAGCGGACGCACCATCGCCTGCACTGCCTGCAGGACCTGGGGCAGGCTCGCTGCAATCTGCTCCGCCCTCGGCGTGGGTACCATGCCCGAACCGCGTCGAACGAAAAGCTGGTCATCAAACAACTCTCGCAGGCGGCCCAGAGTCTTGCTCATGGCGGACTGGGTTATATAAAGACGCTCTGCGGCGCGCGATACGCTGCGCTCTTCCAACAGGGCTTCCAGTGCCACCAGCAGATTGAGGTCGAGGCGCCCAAGGTCGCGGATTTCCATCTACCTTGGCCCTAATACATGAATTGCATTCATTCTATTTATGACTCAATGCCATTTGAAGAATAGTCTTCGAATCCCTACATTGTTTGTAACGCCGGTGCATTAGCCCGGCAACTTGAAGAGGTACACGACATGGTTTACATCATCGGTCTTTATACTGCGATCCTTGCTTTGGCTGTCTGGCAGGAAAACAGCGGTTCCGCTCACTCCGAAAAGGAGTTGGGTTCCGACCGTTGTGACGGCTGCGGCAACCACTAGCGTCTACCTGCCCGACACGCGGGTGTGTAACAGGCTGGCCCAACTATTGAACAGGTTGGTCAAGTCCACACCCGCGCCTCTTCCCCACTGCAGGGAAGCGATACTCCGCCTGTCACGCACAACGGCCAGCAGTTGGCCGGTGCTGGCGTCATGGATACGAAACTCTGCAGACACCTCCACCACATCGCCAGTTGTCTGGTACCCGGCTCCCGCGCCAGCACCCGCGCCGGAAGCGGTGCGCCTGGGGGCCACGCGGGTCAGGGCAGCACTGATTTGCAGAGCGCCCTGGCCATCTTGTGGATACGCGGAAAATGCCCAGCTGGTGGCCTGTCGCCAGATATCAGCCAGTTGTGCCTCCTTCTCCGGCGTCATCTGCCAGTCCCGGCGCGTGGTCCCGCTGACAGTCGTCTGGGGAATGTCTACATCGGCTGATTGGAGAGCGCTAAAGTCTACTGATGCATACCCCGGCAAATTGGCACCAGGTAATACAAAGGCTTCCTCAAAACCGGTGTTACTGACCGGGTGCAGGTTCTGCGCAGAGAATTCGTCGGCAACCGCTTCCTTGATGTGTGGGGTCGAGCACGCACCCAGTACCAGCGCGGTCGCAGCAATGAGCGCACACTTGAACAACTGCTTCATATCATTCTCCAGAACCGAAAAACGGCCAACGGGACCCCGCTGGCCGTTCGCTACCCCTGCCCTCAGGCTGCGGCTTCCTGCTTCCGGGGTTTGACCAGGAAGCAGGCCAGCGCAGGCATTAAAATCAGCGCGCCGAACATGTTCCAGATAAACATGAAGGTCAAAAGAACCCCCATATCAGCCTGGAACTTGATGGGCGATGCGGTCCAGGTAATCACCCCGGCTGCCAGCGTGACACCAATCAGAGCCACCACGCGCCCGGTAAAGTTGAGCGTTTCGTAGTAAGCCTGGGTCAGATCCATGCCCTGCTTTTCCTTGGCGAGTATCACGGTCAACACGTACAGGGCGTAGTCCACACCTATCCCCACGCCCAACGCAATCACCGGCAAGGTTGCCACCTTCACTCCCATACCCAGCCATACCATCAATGCTTCACACAGTATCGAGGTCAGCATCAACGGCAATACCGCGCAGATAACGCCGGGTATGGAGCGGAAAGTGAGCATACACAGTAGCGTCACCGCTCCGTATACATAGAACAACATCTCCCGGTTGGCTTTCTTGACCACGATGTTGGTCGCTGCCTCAAAGCCGGAGCTACCCGCAGCGCCCATAAACTCGATCTTCTCGTTTTCACCCCAGTCGACGTTAAACTGGTCGAGGGTGTCGACGACGCCGGTCAGGGTAGCCGCTTTGTGGTCTGCAAGGTACACCAGCATGGGCCAGATTGAGCAGGCGGGGTCGACGTATTCCAGGGTTACCAGTTCACTCACCGCATAGTTAACCGTGTCCTGGTTGCGGAACAGCGATTGCCATTTGGGGAAGCCTTCGTTGATACCCATCATGATTTCACGGGTTCGCACATTGAGGCCGCGAACGTCCTCCACCCCGTCCAGCTGACGCAGCCGCCACTCCAGCTCATTTGCCAGGCTCAGGCCTTCATGATCGATACAGCCGTCAGCCGGGGTTTTTGCAATGACCGCGAAGACATCGGTACTGACCGAATAGTTGTCGATCATGAAACGTACGTCTTTGTTGTAGCGCGAGTTCTCCCGCAACTCGGGCGCACCTTCGTCGAGGTCACCGATCTGTAGATCCTGGGCCACCATAATGCCGACACCGGCCAGTACCACACTGACCGCGATCGCAGCCGCCGCCGGTCCGGGCTTGGTGAACATCAACAGAAAACGCCAGAGCCAGTGCATTTCCTCGATTGACTTGTGCGGGTGAGACGCTCGCTCTGCACACTTTCGGCCTACACCGGTGTAAGACAGGACAATCGGTATGAGAATCAGGTTGGTGAAAATCAGCACCACCACACCGATACTGGCAGTAATGGCGAGATCCTGGATAACCTGAATCTGAATGATCATCAGCACGGCAAACCCTACACCGTCGGATAACAGCGCGGTGACGCCTGCGAGGAACAGGCGACGGAAGGTATACCGCGCCGCAATGTATCGGTGAGTACCCCGACCAATATCCTGCAATACGCCATTGAGCTTCTGGGCACCGTGGCTCACGCCAATGGCAAATACCAGGAACGGCACAAGAATAGAGAACGGGTCCAGTTCATAGCCGAGGTAGGCCAGTATCCCCAGCTGCCACATAACCGCTACGAGGGTGCAGGCAATCACCATTACCGTAGACCGGAAACAGCGCGTGTACCAGTAGAGCAGGATAGTGGCGATGACAACCGCTACGGCAAAGAACACCATCACCGCCATCAGGCCATCAATGAGGTCGCCGATCAGCTTGGCAAAACCGATGATGTGAATAGAGCGATCCGGGTTGCCCTCGGTAAACTTGTCGCGAATTTCTTCCAGTTTCTTACCCAGTTCGGCGTAATCCAGCCGCTCACCGGTTTCCGGGTTCTTGTCCAGCAACGGCACGATGATGGCGGCAGATTTTTCGTCATTGGCCACCAGATCGCCCATGATACCGGCGCGCATGATGTTGACCTTTACCTCACCGATTGAGCGAGCTGAGCCGTCGAAGTCTCCAGGGATTACCGGACCACCTTCAAAGCCTTCCTCCGTCACCACGCGCCAACGGGTATTGGGCGTGAACAGGGACTTCATCCCGTTTCGGTTTACACCAGGGATAAAGAATATTTCGTCGTTGACCGCCTCCAGAAACTGGAGGTTTTCCTTGGTGAATATCGTGCCGTCCTTGACGGCCACCACAATTCGCAGGTTGTTACCAAGACCCTTGAGCTCGTTACGGTTGGCCTGGTAGTTGATCACGTATTCGTGTGCCTTGGGCAGGGTCTTCTCAAACCCCGCCTTGAGCTCAATCTGGAAGGCGGAATACCCGAGCACTATCGTGACCAGCGCGCAGAGCGCCATCACCACGGCACGGTGGTTAAATACGAGTTTTTCCAGGAAAGTCCCGGAGTTGTAATCAAAGTCTTTCAGATCCGAAATTACCGGCAGGTCTGACTGTTCCACATGCGCCATTGAATTTTCTCCGATAATTTATCGTTATTGGGGAAGCGTCAGCTTCTGGATACCCGCTGGTCCGCCGAACAACAAGCTGCCATCGGGACCCGCTTCTACTGTGTAGATACGGTTGCCGGTGCTCAGGGGTACCTGGCTGAACGAACGGCCATCATCGTCACTGATCAGGATCTCACCGGCGATCCCGACAAACACAATGCGCCCATCATCCAGCACGGTGGAATCGACCATGGAACTGGTCGGGCGCTTGGGCACTTCGGCCCAGCTACTGCCCTCGTCGTCTGTGCGGAAGACCCGGCCTCGCAGCCCGCCAAGCACGATAGCGCCCTCACGGGTTGCCGCCGCCGTGAAGAAGCTTCCTTGCCAGGGTACCGTTTCAATCACCTTGCCCTGTTTCGCGTCCGCGTCGCCAATCATAAACAGGCCGGCCTCCCCGCTCAGGAAGAAGCGGTTTTCGCCCTCGAGTTTGGCAACATCGTAGACATGGTAGAAAGAATCATTTTCCATATTTTCCAGAACGTGGATCCAGGTTTTACCGCCATCCTCGGTTCTTAGAATCATTCCGTAGGCCCCCAGCACATGGCCGAAAGTGGGGGTATGAAACTCTACTTTGAACAGCGGCTTGTCGGCGCCCTGTTCAATGGCAAACTGCATTTCCTCTATCATGAAGGGATACAGTTCGTTGTCCGGATTCTCAGCAGCCAGTTTCTGGTAGTAGGCCAGACCCTCGGTGCCATACCGTTTCCCGTCATACTGCTTGACCCAGGTTTTGCCACCGTCAGAGGAGTGCAGAATGACACCCTCGTGCCCAACCGCCCAGCCCTGTTCCGGCGTTGCGAAGAAGATATCAAGCAGGCTGCTGCGCACAGGCACGTCTGCCTGTGTCCAGTTTTCACCATCATCCGAATAGAGAATATGACCGCGATGACCGGTAGCGTAATAGGTGCCATTAAACTCTCGTATCGCAAATATCAGCGACCTGGCGGCCAGTTCACTGGGTACCGCAGGCAGGTCCAGCACATCGTAGGCCTGCGCAGAGACTGTGTGCGCTACCGGCGTGAGTGCGGCGGCCAAACATATCCCGATCAGCGCTCTTCTTATTCCCATGGGGCTGCTTCCCGTAATTATCCAGTTTTCAGACAAAAAAGGGGGCGCCGCAGCTGCAGCGCCCCCACTATCAACAGACCTTAACGTACACCGCCGCGGGCCATGCCTTTGGGCGTGAAGTAGGAGTCGCCCTGTTCTACACCATTCTTGAACCCACCGGGAACAGGTTTGGTGTTGATGTTGTAAAGGCCCTGAACCAGGTCGTAGGCACCGTAGGCGAAGTGGTAGTTCGACTTGATATCGTAGAGGTTGGCACCGTAGGCATACTGTACGCGCCACAGGTTGCCCTGGCCGTCGTAGTTCTCCGCCGCAAGGCCCTGCCAGCTGTCCTCATCAATATAGAAGCGGCGCTTGCTGTAAAGGTGGCGACTGCCCTCTTTGAGCGTCGCTTCAATAATCCACACCCGATGCTTCTCCCAGCGGATGACGGAGGGGTCGATGAACTTCTCACCCAGCACGTCCTTCACCTCTGTCTGGAAGACAAAGTCATAGCAGGTATAGGGGATGATCATTTCCTTCTTGCCCACCAGTTTCCAGTCATAACGTTCAGGTGAGCCGTTGAAGATAAAGGAGTCATCGTAGGTGGACGTACCGGCTACACCCGGGTTGGGCGTATCGAAGGATACCGCTGGCGCCAGGCGCACCCGG
>JAUIIQ010000326.1 GCA_030431585.1 Gammaproteobacteria bacterium
CGGCAACCTGGACACCCGTACCGGCGGACATATTATCGATTTATTGTTTGAAATAAATGACCAGGAGGACACGACCCTGGTCCTGGTCACGCACGACCTGGCGCTGGCACAGCGATGCCAGCGCCGTCTGGTGCTGGAAGCCGGTGAACTGGCAGAGGGTCACTGAGCATGTCGATTACGGCGGCGCGTATGCTCGCCCGCGACTGGCGTGGGGGCGAACTGGGGGTGCTGGTGATGGCCCTGATCCTGGCAGTAGGCGTTGTCTCGGGTATCAGCGCCTTTACCACGCGTCTGCAGGCCTCGCTGGTGCAGGAGAGCCACCGCTTTCTGGCAGCAGATACCGTGGTGCGCAGCGGTCGGGAGATGCCTTCGCAGTGGCTGCAGCAGGCGCAGGATGCAGAGCTCGCGGTTGCCACTACGCTGACATTCCCCACCATGGTGCATGGCCCGGATGACGCTATGCAGCTGGCATCCATCAAGGCTGTCTCAGGTGCCTATCCGCTGCGCGGGGAGCTGAAATTCAGCCAGCAGCCCTTCGCCAGCCCCAGTGTTGCAGAACACGGCCCCGCACGGGGAGAGGTGTGGCTGGATTCGCGGCTGTTTCCGCTGCTCAACGTGTCCGTGGGTGATACGGTTCAGGTGGGGGAGGCAAACCTGCAGGTGGCGGGTGCGGTGCGCGGCGAGCCGGATCAGGCCGCAGGGATGTTCGGCTATGGCCCGCGCCTGCTGATGCACTATGACGATATTGCCGCCACCGCCGTGATCCAGCCGGGTAGTAGAGTAGAATTTCGCCAGTTGTATGCCGGTTCTGCTGCAGCGCTGGAGGAATTCACCGCCTGGTTGCAGCCGCAGCTGGCACCAGGGCAACGTCTGCTTGATGTTAGCGAGGGTCAGCCGGGCATCAGCAGAGCGCTTGAGCGGGCGGAGCGTTTTCTCCTGCTGGCGGGCAGTCTCGGAGTGGTCCTGGCGGGAGTAGCGATCGCCCTGGCCGCGAGGCGTTTCAGTGAGCGTCACAATGATTATGTGGCGGTAATGAAAAGCCTGGGCGCAACCTCCTCGGCGATAAATCAGCTGTACGGCAAGAGCCTGTTGTTGCTCGGCGCTCTCGCCACGGTATGTGGTTGTCTGCTGGGCTGGGCGATACAGGCGCTGTTTTTTACGCTGTTCGCTGACCAGTTACCGGTAGAACCAGGGCCCAGTGGTCCCCGTCCTTACCTGATAGGCAGCGCCACCGCCATTACCTGTCTGCTCAGCTTTGCCTGGCCGCCGCTGCGCCGTCTGGGGCAGGCCAGCCCCTTGCGTGTCTTGCGCAAGGATATTCCTTTATTCACCCGCAGCAGCTCCAGCGATTACCTGGTGGGATTGCTTGCAGTGTCATTGCTCATGTTGTGGTACAGCGGCGACTGGAGGTTGACCCTGGCACTGCTCGCCGGCCTGGGCGTTACCGTCACGCTGGGCTTTGCCCTGGCAATGACCCTGCTTAAGGGAGGCAGGCTGGTCGGTATGAGTGCCGGCAGTATCTGGCGCCTGGCCCTCGCCGGTTTGCAGCGCAGGGGCGCGTCCAACGCGCTGCAGGTAGTCATTTTTGCCATGGCGATCATGTTGCTACTGGTGCTGGTGCTGGTGCGCACCTCGCTGGTGGACGATTGGCAAACACAATTGCCTGACGATGCACCCAACCATTTCATGATTAATATAGGGCCGCAGGAAGTGCAGGCGGTGGACCAGTTGTTGCGGGAAAAAGGCATCAACAGCGAGGCGCTGTATCCCATGATTCGCGGAC
>JAUIIQ010000137.1 GCA_030431585.1 Gammaproteobacteria bacterium
CCCATGCGTAACAACCACGTGTGTACGGAATGCATGACTAAGCGTTCAGTAGTACCTTCACTGAGACACGGCTGTTATAGAAATAGTAAGGCCGCTACCGTGCCATTGGCGGCTAATGTTGCGCTTCATCGCTCACTTGGTACATGGGTCAAGCATGTCGATGCATTCATAACCCTGAGTGATTTTCAACGTGACCTTATGGTGGCGGCAGGGCTGCCTGCCGAACTGACCCATGTAAAGCCCAATTTTTATCCTGGAGAGCCAGACACGTTGCCTTGGGCGAATCGGGAGCCCGCCGTTATATACGCCGGACGCCTTTCCGCTGAGAAGGGTGTAGACGACCTTTTGCACGCATGGATTCGCTGGGGTGCATCTGCACCTGAGCTTCGTATTCTAGGTGATGGAGAGATCAGGAGCCAACTGGAATCAATAGCGCGGCAGAACCCGGATATTCCAATTCGGTTTTTGGGGCAGCTTTCTGGTGAAGAGGCACACAACCATATAGCCACAGCACAGTTGCTGGTCTTACCCTCTCGCTGTTATGAGGGTTTTCCAATGGTAATCAGGGAGGCGTTTGCCTTTGGCACGCCAGTAGCGGTGTCTGACCTGGGGCCGTTGCCTACTATAGTTTCACATGGAGAGAATGGAGTGGTATTCAGGGCAGGCGACCCTCAGTCTCTGCTGCGCGAAGTCCAGGCGTTGTGGGATTCTCCTGATACCAGGAGCGCACTGGCAGTCGGGGCAAGGAATACCTATGAGAGCAAGTACACCGAAGAAGTTAATTACCAGCAACTTATGGACATCTATGAGCAGGCTAAAGAGGTTAGCCGCAGCAGAAAGAGAGCATGACTACTATACCCCGTGAGAATATTGCAGGCTTCCAGGTTGATACGCTGGGCGCCACAGACAGTGTCGAAAGTGTTCTGCGACACCTGCAGGCACAGTGCGATGCGGTTAGCTGCAAGTGGCTTGCCTGCATCAACCCGCATTCGTTTGCGCAGTCTCTGAGTGATCCGTCCTTCGACTCTGCATTGCGTCACGCGGATTGGCTGATTCCAGACGGTAGCGGAATAGTGCTGGCTTCTGGGCTCCTTGGCGGCTCTATCAAAGAGCGAGTGACGGGCAGTGACATTTTTTACGGTGTGTCTGCAGGTATGAATACAACTGGGGGTGGTCGAGTATTTTTCCTGGGATCCACTGAAGAGACCCTCGCTAGCATAAAGAGCAGGATGGCCAGGGATTACCCGAAGCTAGAGGTGGTAGGCACTTACTCCCCGCCCTTCAAGGCGGAATACTCCGACGCTGAGTTGGATGAGATGGTGGAGGCGATCAACTCCGTGCGTCCCGATATTCTCTGGGTGGGGATGACGGCCCCAAAGCAGGAAAAATGGATACATGATCTAAGTCCGCGATTGCAGGTTAAATTCGCCGCCGCGATAGGAGCGGTGTTCGACTTCTACACCGGTAATGTCAAGCGTTCACACCCTGTCTTCCAGAGGCTCCATCTTGAGTGGCTTCCGAGACTGATTCAACAACCAAGAAGGCTTTGGCGACGGATGGGGGTTTCTGCGCCCATATTCGTCTGGCATGTTCTTCTGCAGAGATTTGGTTCTAACGCAAAAGCAGGTCCTTGAACCTGGTCACGGAATAATGTGTTTGAAATTTCAACGCAGCGCTCAGCCGGTCTGGAAATATCAGCTGACTCCACAACTGCCTGAATCGGTGCCGGGATATACCTTTTGTCTCGAGTGGCGCGTTAGCAAGAGCCATCAACTGCGCGCGCTTTGAGAGTCGCCTCGGTTCAAGTCGGGATAGCAGGCTGACAGGAATTCGGGTTCCCATAAGCTGTTTACAGTTTATAAGAAAGTGATACAAGACAGCCTTGGCGCCCCAGGTTTGAGCATCCTTATACAGGCTTTTTTCATCGATGCCCCGCAGTAGTACCATGCGATCAGCATCCAGTAAGCTGTGGCTGCAAAAATCCAGATCGCGAAATCCATGAACCGCAAGGTGTAAGAGAGTGTGATTGGGGGACAGGACCCTTACATTCTCGTTATTGTAGTTGCAGTGTGGTTCGCTTGCCTGCCAAAGTGCGTCTTCGCTTATGTTGAAGATATGGGGGTTGGTCAGACCGCGGTGTAACTCTACCGCAGGGTTTGATGAGTTGTCGGGCATGAAAACCCGCTCAAAGAGATTTTCATGAGTGGCTAGCCGGTCTTCATCAATAACGAGTGGATTCATTGTGTGTTGGAGAATGTCGCACGCCGTTTTGAAATCCCGTTGCTGTACCAGAAGGTCTACATCAACGCCCGGCCTTGGCGCTTCTTCAGTGTACAGGTACCCGGAAAAAGCAGCACCTTTTAGCAGGATGATGGGTATATCGGCCTTTTGAAACGATTCTATCGCTTTCTTTAACCACCGTTGACTGGCGGCTTCACGTGCAACAAGGACCATCGCCGTGGTTTTAAGGAACTGCTGTGCATCCTGTTCGAGTTGATCCCATAGGCCGGTCGTCCCCGCGTTCTGATACAGCAGCGGAAATAGCGAACGTGCCGCACCCGGTCCGTCTTGCAAGCTATTGAGTGCCAGTACGACGCTGCCCGTGTCCTGGTCGGTATTGGCATCGTTCTCTAGATCTCTGCAGAAACGCAGTAGCTCTAAATAGTTTCGCCTTTTATCTGCTAGCTGTGAGGGGCCGGAGCTCATGCGCGAATGCTACACGCCCTCAACCCGTTGTGCGAGCTACCGGTTGAAGCTGGTGATCCGATAATCGTTCTCGGCGTTGAAGCGAAGGGCGAGATCGCCTCGACGTTTTGACGATTTGATACTTCATTTCTTTGAGGCCATTGCATATGCTCGTCAGTCAACACCCGTCGCCAGCACCCGCTCACCCGGCCAGGTGTCAGCTACCAAAGCACCGTCCAGTATCACCGGCGTCCCATTTACCAGCACGGCATGTAAACCAACTGCTTCCTGATAAGGTTTTTGGTAAGTGGCCCGGTCAATAACGGTGTCGGGGTTGAATACGGTGATGTCTGCGTCCATGCCCGCTTGTAGGCGGCCCTTTCGCTTAAAGGCTGGCGCGGCTTTCTCCAGCCGGCGCGCTGGCAGTAGCGTCATTTTTTCCAGTGCGGTCATCAGCTCAATCACGTCTCGCTCGCGCACGAAGCGCCCGAGAATGCGGGTGAAGGCGCCATTGTGAGGGGCCACGTTTTTATCGCGATCCTGCATGGCGATCAGGTCACTCACGATGATCACCCCCGGTTCGGCAATGGCGCGGCGGGTCCATTCTTCCTTCAGGTAGTGGTGGATGACGGTGCCTCGAGGGTTATCTTCGCGGTAGTGGTCGAAGCTTTCGCGGGTCAGGCGCTCGCCCGTGGCGGCCCACTCCACGTCTTCGTAGCTGATCGCAAACACGGTTTGCCAGTCTCGCCCGAAAACCGCTGAGGAAATGGGTGCTGAACCTGCGTTGTAGGGCAGCACTTCTGTGGTCACGTCGACGCCTCGTTGCCTGGCTTCGCGGATCTCGTCCAGAAACAACGCTGTGTTGCGCATTGCGTTATGGCTGATATGGCAAATGTGCACGCTGGCGCCAGTGTCTTCCGCAAGGGCCAGGGCTTCACGCAGCCCGGCCGGGTCGCCGTTGACGCCGCGCCTTACGTGCACAAATATCGTCACGTCTCGCATTGCCGCCAGCTCGAAAATTGCGCGCAACTCGCGCGCGTCAATTGCCTCACTGGCGTAGTCCAGTGGCAGGCCTATGCCCAGTGCACCGGCATCGATTCCGGCGATGAGCATGCGCCGCATGGCGGTCAGGTCGTCTTCCGTGGCGGCGGCCTGGAAGGTGTCTGCCAGCGCGACGTCGGGTCCGGAGATCAGGAAACGCAGGGCATTGAACCACCCGCTCACTGTTGAGGGCCAGGGGGTTGCGGTGGCGTCTGCCATTGCGATACCGCTCTTGTGCAACATGCGAATATTGAGGTAGCCCACCGATGCGCCAAAGTTGATCAGAGGGGTGTCACTAATTTGCTCGGCATAGTCTGTCACCGGGTAGGCGCCTGCTTCCAGTTCCAGTGCCGTGGTCACGCCGTCAAACAACTGGTAGTACTGGCCCAGTTCCGTGGGCGAATGCGTGTGCAGGTCTATAAAACCCGGTGCAACCACCATGCCGCTGGCATCAATTTCATGCGCGCCTTGCAGCCGCTCTTCAGAAATTGCCTCGATGGTTCGGCCGCTAATGCCCACATTGCGTATGGCGTCCAGGCCTGTTTCTGGGTCCATCACCCGGCCATTCGAAATTACCACGTCGTATGATGCAGCCACGGCTGTGGTGGTCATCAGGAACAGCAGAGCCAGGGTTAGCTGTCGCATTGTTATTCTTCTCGCGTTGGAGTATCCGCAGTATATATTATCGTTGTTGCCCCTTGTTCAGTGAATGACCGATCCGCCGCACCATGCTTGTTGTAGCGGTAGCTGTGGGTGGGTCCTGATTGTTTTTGACGTTCCGGTTGGGGAGGTGTCTGTGTAGGCTGTTCAATTACTGAGCAGGGGAGTAGCATGGCAGCCATAGCATTCGATCCGTTGGAATATGCCCGCGCGTTGGAATCGTCAGGAGTTCCTCGAGAGCAGGCGGAGGTGCATGCCAAAGCCATGACGCAAGTATTCGTTCACAACATGGACGCCCTTGTTACCCGGGATTACCTGGACACGCGACTTTCCGAGTTTGAGACGCGGCTAGAGGCCAGGCTCAACGCGAGAATGGACAAGGGTTTCACGCGGGTAGACGCTCGATTCGCAGAGATCGAGCGCCTGTTCGCGGAGATGGAATCCAGAACCGAGCACAGATTCGCGGAGACGGATGCGAAGATGGAGCGCCTGTTTGCTGAGACCGATGCGAAGATGGAGAGTCGGTTCTCTGAGATGGACTTGAAGATGGATAGTCGGTTCTCTGAGATGGACTTGAAGATGGATAGTCGGTTCTCTGAGATGGATTCGAGGATGGATGGTCGGTTCTCTGAGATGGATTCGAAGATGGAGCGTCGGTTCGCCGAGACGGATGCGAAAACAGAGGCGCGATTTGCCTCCATCGATGTTCGCTTCGCCCGTATCAATGTTTTACTGGGGGTTATTCTGGTCGCGGTGGCAATCCCCATGCTGCAGACCATTTTTAATTGGGTTTCCTGAAGCGGGTTGCCTATCCGCGGCCCAACGCTCTGTTCTTCAGCGTTATAGCGCTCCTGTTCCCTGTTTTCCTTAACCGAAGTCATGCTGTCCTAAGCCTGTCTATGTCAAAATATCGGCAGCTATACGGAGTGACGATGATGGCCAACGAACAACAACACGAATACTGGAACGGTGAGGCTGGCGCGCGGTGGGCGGCTGAAGATGACACTATGGCGGCGCTGCTGGGGCCTGTTGCGCAGGAACTGTTGGATTATCTGCAGCCTGAAGCCGGCATTCATGCGCTGGACATCGGTTGCGGAGGGGGTAGCCAGAGCGCGCTGCTCGCCCAGCACATAGGAGAAGGCGGTGAGGTGCTGGGTGTGGATATTTCGGCGCCCATGCTGGATATCGCGCGGCGCAGAGGTCAGCCGGCTGGCGCGGCGGCCTTGTCCTTTCTGGAAGCGGATGCTGCAACCTATCCTTTCAGTGCGGCGAGTTTCGACCTTCTTTTCTCTCGCTTCGGCGTTATGTTCTTTGACGACCCGATTGCCGCGTTCAACAACATGCGTAGAGCGCTGAAGCCGAGTGGCCGACTTGGCTTTTGCTGCTGGCGGGCCATGAAGGATAATCAATGGACGTTGCTGCCGGTGCAGGCGGCGCTGCGCCACGTGCCTGCACCAGAGTCACCAGACCCGCACGCGCCTGGGCCGTTTGCTCTGGCTGATCCTCGGCATCTTGAATCGATACTGTCCGTCAGCGGATTCAGCGACATAGACATTGCTTCGCGGGATGTGCAGCTCGCCTTCGGCTCCGGCGGAGAACTGCGAACTGCGGTTGCAGAGTTGATGGCTTTGGGTCCTGTATCGCGTCTACTGGCGGATCAGCCGCCCGAAATCCTGGAGCGGGTAGTGGACGACGCAGTGCCGCTGCTGGAGCCCCATTATCGTGATGGCAAATTGATGCTTTCTGGTGCGGTGTGGTTTGTTACGGGGCTCGCAGGTTCCTAGCGCTGGCTGGCGGTTTCCGCGCTAAGTCCAGTAGCGCAAAGTGGTGGTCAGCGTCGGTCGCGCCGCCATGCCCAGGGCGGAGTGGGGTTATGCTCCTGCCACAGACCGCGTTCGTTGCGCCTGGCGCTGAACTCTGCCAGCGCCAAGGGTACGTTGAACGTGGCATAGTCGCGGTACCACCAGGCGTAACCTGCATCTACCAGCTGCAGGTTCACGCTTTTTCCGTCCGCATACACAGTCGCAACCAGCCTGCCGTAGCGGTCTTTGTCGCGCTCTTTCAAGGTTAGCTCTGCGCTGCTGACCATGTTCTGCAAGGCCGCTTTGGCTGCTTCGCCGTAGGGCTGTTTGTACTCCGGGGTGTCTATTCCGTACAGCCGCACTGTGTAGGTTTTACCCTCTACCGATGCGCGCAGTGTGTCGCCGTCACTTACGTCAATCAGCACAGCCGGCTTGACGCTGGCTTGATCCAGCCAGGCGATAAGCGCAACCATCAACACCACAGCCAGCACAGCTTTAAGCCGCTGCCGCCTGCGGGGTGTTTGCGAACGGCCCTTGCCACCGGGCCGGTAGTAGCGGGTTTTATGCGCAGTGGGCTTACCGGGCCTGCGTACTCTCCGCGGGCCAGCCTGCAGCTGCGAGTCGCTTTGATTCAAATTGTGGACTTTTATCATGGACGTATTGTCGCATGAGTACTGCCCCAGACCGCTGTTTTTCTCGCGCCCGTTTGCCAATCATTGCTATGATCAAAGCCCGGTTCCTGGAAGCCACATGATAGACCTTCATTGCCACATGCTGCCGGCCATAGACGATGGCGCCAAAGACCTCGCTACTTCGCTGTTAATGGCGGAAATGGCGGTGGCTGACGGCATTTCGGTTACCCTGTGTACGCCACATATTTACCCGGGGGTTTTTCCCAACACACTTGCAGGGATTCGTCGAGCGGCGTGGGACTTTCACTGCGAACTGGTCGCCGCAGACATTCCTCTGCAAATCAGCTATGGCGCAGATATTCAGGTGGTGCCGGATCTGGTTGCCAGCTTGCAATCCGGCACCTTACCCACCTTGCATGGCAGCCGGTATTTCTTGTTTGAGCCGCCACATCACACGCGCCTGCCACGCCTGGCAGACCTGGCTCACGCGGCGCTGTTGCAGGGTTATGTGCCCGTTATCACCCACCCGGAGCGTCTTGCCTACATCGAGCAGGACTACGATATTATGGTGCAAGCTGCGCAAGCGGGTGCATGGTTACAATTAACCGGCGGCAGCCTGTTGGGCCAGTTCGGTGCCCAGGCGCAACATTCTGCGCAGCGTTTTCTGGCGGACGGGGTTGCTCACTTGTTGTGCTCTGACGGGCACAATCTGGAGGGGCGCGCACCGGTATTGGCTGAGGCCCGCGAAGCGGCGGCAAGCATTGTAGGAGAGGATGAGTCCTGGCAGCTGGTATTCGACAGGCCAAAGGCGGTACTCGCTGATACCGATCCAGAGTTGGTGCCATTGCCCCCCGGTCTTGCTGCTGATGCGCCAGTGAGTCCGCCGGCAAGCAGGTCCTGGCTGGCGCGTGTGCTTAGCCGCTGATCCGCTGCACTGACTCAGCTGTTCTCACCCATGGCTGCCCTCCAGCCCAGGGCATCCCCTGCTTGACACTGGCCGGTAGCGTCTGGAATGCATGGTCTGCCTGGGCTTTGGTGTTATAGGGGCCTAGCAGTAGCAGGTACTCCTTTTTCAGGCCCCTTACAGTGGGCACGATATGCTCCGCTGTTTTCACGCTACGCAACCTGGACTCTGCATAGCGCGAAAGCGATTCTGCATCCGCGGACTTCAGCAGTTGTATGACATAACTTTTCCGCGGCACGGTGTTTATCCAGGCGCGCTGTGGTTTTGGGGCTTTGGCAGCCGGCTTTGGCATGGTGCCGGCTCGCGCGACTTGCGTGTTTTGCGCCGTTGGTTTTGGTGCTGGAATCATCGCTGGTTTTGCAATACTGGCTATCGGGGCGGGAGCAGGTTTGTTCACCGTTTGAGGTTTAGTTACCTGCGCTATCGCCGGGGCGACCGGTGCCGGCACAGTCCTGGGGTTTGCAGTGGTTTGCGTTGCAGGGCTTGCGGCGGGGGCTGTTGGCTTGCTGCTCTGGCCAGGCTGCTGATTAACAAAAGCCTGAGCGACTTCTTCCCGGCTGGCGCGGCCCTCCTGCTCCATTAACATCAGATTGGCGGCAGCGGTTTTGGAGCCGTTCTGTGCAGCCATTATGTACCACTTTATCGCCTCGGCATCGTTTTGCTCGACGCCATTGCCCAGCCGGTAAATCTGTCCAAGGTTGAGTTGTGCGGTGGCGTCGCCGGCGTCGGCGAGCTGCGCCCAGATGCCAATGGCTTTGGCCACGTTGCCTTGCTCAAAGGCATCGTAGCCGTCTTCAAGTGTGTAGTTGGCCCAGCATTGCAGTGATGTCAATAACAGCAGCGCAGCGGTGAGGTGCCTGCCGGTCACGCACTGTCGCTTAGCTGTTCGCCCAGGGCCGGGCCCGCCAGTTGAGTGGAGTTCGCTGTCGCGGGCTGGCGTTTTATAACGAACAGACAGTGCGCCATGAACAGGGCAAAGTAGGCTGCAAGGCTGAGGTAGGCAGGCGCCTGCTCCAGCAACAGACCAGTCAGGCTGCAGCACAGTGCGTAAGTAAACAGAGTGGTCAGCGCTTCACGGCGGTTAAGGCCCATATCCATCAGTGTATGGTGCAAATGGTTGCGGTCCGCTTTCATCAGCGGGCGCCGCGCTTTGGCCCGGCGCAACATCGTGGAGAGCATATCCATAAGCGGGACGCTCACCAGCCACAAGGCTGTAACCGGCGCAATAACTGCATCCTCGCCCTGCGAAAAATAAATCAGCGAACTGGCCACCAGCACGCCAAGCGTCACACTACCGCCATCACCCAGAAACATCCTGGGTAGAAGCCGGGTATTGGGCCCCAGGTTGAATACCAGAAACACCATCAGGGGAATCAGCATCAGCAGCAGGAAACCTGCGTTGGGATGTCCGCCTGACACTGCAAGCAGATACAGAACCAGCAATGGCAGCGCCAATGTAGAAGCGGCGAGGCCGTCTATTCCATCAATCATGTTGTAGGCGTTGGACAGGCCGGCAACAGCGAGGGCAGTCAGCGGCATGGCCAGCATCAGTAACGGAATATCGCCCATGGCCAACAGGTCGCCAACATTGAGTATGACCACGCCGCCGTAAGTGGCAAGCAACATGCCCGCCCCGTATTGAATGCCCAGGCGTAACCATG